>NZ_CP042823.1:1027500-1370000 GCF_008000895.1 Methylobacterium sp. WL1
CGCAGAAGGGCACCAGTGCCGCCGCCCCGGTGCTGTTCCGGGCCTACAAGAAGGAATCCGAGATCGAGGTCTGGAAGAAGGGCCCGGCCGGGTACGTCCACATCAAGACCTTCCCGATCTGCCGCTGGTCCGGCCAGCTCGGCCCCAAGCGCAAGAGCGGCGACCGGCAGACCCCGGAGGGGTTCTATTCGGTGCCCCGGCGCCAGATGAACCCGAACTCGCACTATTACCTGTCCTTCGATGTCGGCTACCCCAACGCCTACGATCGCGCCCATGGCGGCACCGGCTCGGCCGTGATGGTGCACGGCATCTGCTCGTCGATGGGCTGCTTCGCCATGACCGACGGCACGGTCGGGGAGATCTACGCCATCGCCCGCGAGGCCCTGAACGGCGGGCAGGCGGCGTTCCAGTTCCAGTCCTACCCGTTCCGGATGAGTGCCGAGAACATGGCCCGCCACCGCACCGACCCGAACATCGGGTTCTGGCGCGAGCTCAAGGCCGGCTCGGACCGGTTCGAGGCGAGCAAGGAGGAGCTGCAGGTCTCGGTCGTCGCCGGCCGCTACGCCTTCGCGCCGTCCCGGGACCCCGCGCGGGAAGCCGCCGTCGCGACCCACCGCGCCATCGAGGAAGCCCGGATGGCGGCGCTCGCCGAATCCGGCGAGCCGGCCGTGCGCACCACCTATTCCGACGGCGGCCAGCACGCCTTCTGGGCGGCCTACACCGCCCGGGGCGGCGCGGTCGGCGACGTCAGCCGCCCCGAGGCGCTGGCCTTCGCCGGCCAGGAGGTGGTGGTCGTGCCGGGTCACCGGGCGCCGCGGCCGGTGCCGGAGGCGGTGTGGGCCGCCTGGGCCGCCCCCGATTCCGCCCTCGCGTTGCGGCGAATGGCGGGCTTCGTCCCGGTCTACGACCGGGCCCCGGACCCGTTCGGGGCGCTGGCTGGCCGGCTCCCGGCGCGCTACGGCGACGGCCTGCCCGCGATGCTGGCGGCGGGCCTGGGTTGGGCCCCGGGCGCGGTCGGCGGGCCGCTGATTCCCGGCAGCGCCAACGCCGGGCTTGTCGCATCCGCCGCGCGGTTCTAAGGGAGCCGCAGGGCCGGGGCGCGGCCCGTCCGTGTGCGCGGACGCACATCACGACGGCCTGCGACCCCCCAATTCATTGTAAGGCAGGGGATGAGCGGTACTCCTGTCCCGTCGGCCTGCCGTAATCAGCGCTACCTTCCCGGAACGGCGACGGGGTTTCGATCGTAACGGATCGGGACCGACTGTCCGCAGATTCGTGATCGCCATGTCCAAGTGTTCCGAGCCGACTATCCGTGCGGCCGACGAGGGCCTCGTCCTCCGATTCTGGGGCGTCCGTGGCTCGACTCCGGTCAGCGGTCCGCAATACGCCGAATTCGGCGGCAACACGCCGTGCCTCGAGGTGCGCTGCGGGGAGCGGATGTTCGTGGTCGATGCCGGCTCCGGCATCTACAACCTCGGTCAGGGCCACCGCACCGATCTCCCCCGGGAAGTCGACCTCCTGTTCAGCCACCTGCACCTCGACCACACGGCGGGCCTCCCGTTCTTCAAGCCGGCAGTCCTCGACTGCGACCGGGTGATCAACACCTATTGCGGCAATCTCGGCGGCGAATCGGCCGGCCCGACGCTCGATCGTCTGTTCGCGCCGCCGCTGTTCCCGGTTACGCTCGACAGGCTGTGCTGCACGTTCAACCATCACGGCTTCGAGGCCGGGCAGTCCCTGACGTTCCCGGATGGCGCCCGGGTCGACACGATCCTGCTGAACCACCCGCAGGGCTCGGTGGGCTATCGCTTCGAGCATGGCGGCCAGCGCCTGTGCCTGATCAGCGACATCGAGCACAGCGACCCCTGGCCGGATCCCGAGCTGGCGCGGTTCGTCGAAGGCGCCGACCTGATGGTCTACGACGGCATGTTCACCGACGGCGAGTATCCGACCTGCCGCGGCTGGGGCCACTCCACCTGGCAGAAGGGCGTCGAGCTGGCCCGGACGGCCGGGGTCAAGGCGCTGGCGATCATCCACCTGCATCCGGCCCATTCGGATACGGCGCTGCGCGACATGGAGGCGGACCTCAAGGCGGAGATGCCCACCGCCTTCATCGCCCGCGAGAGCCAGAGCATCACGGTCGGCGCGCCGCGTTCGGTGAGCCGGGGCGCCGACGGCCGGCCGGCGGTGGCGCGGGAGATCCGCCGCCGGATCAAGGTCGCCTGATCCCGTTGGTCAGACCGAGCGCCGGCCCCGCGTCCGGCTGAACCGGCGATAGGCGAACAGGACGAACAGCGCGACGCCGATGGTCAGGATGCTCCAGCCGTAATTGGTGACGAGCTGCGCATCGATCGGGTGGCCGATCAGGCCCAGCGCGACGAGCAGTCCGAAGACGGCGATCACCGCCGAGACGAGCATCCCTAGAATCATCGTGGTCCCCGGCGCGTCCCGGCCGGCGCACGGCCCGGCGAAGTCGTCCGTGGAAATGCGCGGGCGCGGTGCCCGTTCCCGGTCGCATCCGGCGCCAGGACACGGTAATCGCGCCGCGACGCGCATGGGCGGCTCCCAAGGCGCCGAACTTAGGCTAAGTAGGCCCGCATGACGGCGCCCCGGGGCGCGCGAGGAGCCCGAGACCACGGCGATGACCGGCCCACAGAACACGCCTCAGGACAGCATGCCCGCATCCACCGCAGCAACGGGCCCCCTGCGCCCGCAATCCCAGCTCGTGACGATCTTCGGCGGCTCCGGCTTCCTGGGCCGGCACGTGGTGCGGGCGCTCGCCAAACGCGGCTACCGGATCCGCGTCGCGGTGCGCCGGCCGGACCTGGCGCTGTTCCTGCAGCCGCTGGGCAAGGTCAACCAGATCGTGGCCGTCCAGGCCAACCTGCGCTACCCCGAATCGGTGGCCCGCGCGGCCGAGCGCTCGGACGTGGTGATCAACCTCGTCGGCATCCTGCAGGAGACCGGCTCGCAGAGCTTCGCACGCCTGCAGGTCGAAGGCGCGGCCGAGATCGCCCGCGCCGCAGCCCGGCAGGGTGCCCGGATGATCCACGTCTCGGCGATCGGGGCGGATCCGGCCTCGCCGTCACACTACGCCCGCACCAAGGCGGAGGGCGAGGCCCGGATCTTCGCCACCTGTCCGGACGCGGTGGTGTTCCGGCCCTCGCTGGTCTTCGGGCCGGGCGACAGCTTCTTCAACCGCTTCGCCGGGCTGGCCCGGGCGCTGCCGGTCCTGCCGCTGGCGGGCGGCCAGTCGCGCTTCCAGCCGGTCTTCGTGGGCGACGTCGCCGAGGCGATCGCCCGGGCTGTCGATGGCGCGGTGCCGGGCGGCAAGGTCTACGAGCTCGGCGGCCCCGAAGTCGCGACGCTCGAGCACCTCGTCCGCTACATGCTGAAGACGATCCAGCGGAAGCGCGCGGTGGTGGACCTGCCGCTGCCGGTGGCCAAGCTCCAGGCCCGGTTCCTGGAGGTCGCCGACACCCTGACCTTCGGCCTGCTGCCCGACAGCCTGAAGCTCACCCGCGATCAGGTGATCCTGCTCCAGAACGACAACGTCGTGTCCGAGGCCGCCAAGGCCGAGGGCCGGACCATCGAGGCGCTCGGCATCAGCCCGACCGCGGCCGAGGCGGTGGTTCCGGGTTATCTCTGGCCGTTCCGCAAGGCCGGCCAGTTCGCCACCGATCGCGACGAGGAACACCTCGCCGAGGTGCCCGACATGGTGGCCTCGACGCCCATGGCAGCCGGCTCCCAGCACAGGCCGCAGACCGCGTCCGGGCCGGCGATCGGCGCCGACGCGGGCAGTTCCCCCGGCAGCGCCCAGAGCCGCATGGGCACCCGCTGGGGCACCCGGACGATGAACTGACGAGCCAGGGTTTCGAAAGCTCTTCGACCCCTTATGGGTGCGTGGCGGAGCCCTGCACCCTGCCGAAGGGTCTCGTACCTTTCGGGATCCCATTTCCTTGCCGGTGCGCGGGTTCATATCGCTGCCTTCTCGTTGAGGGAGACAACGCCTGATCTCGTCCGGGACTGCACGATGATGATGACCCCGTGGAACGGATCGGCAGGCCTGGCGTGAGACGCATCCTCGTCACCGGCGCGGCGGGCTTCGTCGGCGGCCATGTGCTGCCGCTCCTGACCGGATCGGGCGCCCGGGTGGTCGGCATCGGCCGCGGGGAAGCGCCGAGCCTGCCGGAGGGCGTCACCTACGCGCGCATCGACCTCCTGGACGAGGCGGCCCTCGGCGCCTTCGTGGCGCGCTTCCGGCCAACCGAGATCCTCCACTTGGCCGGCCTCGCCTCGGTGGGCCAGTCCGCCACCGGGCCGGGGCAGACCTGGCGGGTGAACGTCAACGGCCTGATGAACCTCGTGGCGGCCGTCGAGGCGGTGCCGGGCTGCACGTTGTTCTTCGTCAGCTCGGGCGAGGTCTATGGCGGTGCCTTCCTGGCCGGCCACGCGCTGTCCGAGGCGGCCGAGCCCCTGCCGCGCAACACCTACGCCCGGTCGAAATGGGTCGGCGAGCAGCTGCTGCGCGACCTGCTGCCCCGGATCGGCGTGAAGCTCGTGGTGCTGCGGCCGTTCAACCATATCGGCCCGGGCCAGGACGAGCGCTTCGTCGTGGCCTCCTTCGCCGGGCAGATCGCCCGGATCGAGGCCGGCCTTGCGGCACCGCTCCTCGAGGTCGGCAACCTGTCCTCGTACCGCGATTTCCTCGACGTCGCCGACGTCGCGGGCGCCTATGCCGACCTGATCGGCCGGTCCGAAGCCCTGGCGGACGGGAGCGTGTTCAACATCAGTTCCGGCGTCCCCCGCACGATCGCCAGCGTCCTCGACGGCCTGCGCGCCCGCGCCCGGGTGCCGTTCGAGATCCGGATCGCCCCCGAGCGGGTGCGCCCGAACGAGATCCCGCTGGCGGCGGGCGATTCCACCCGCCTGCACGACGCCACCGGCTGGCAGCCGCGGGTCGCCTGGGACGACGCCCTGACCCGGGTGCTGGACGATGCCCGCGCCCGGCTGGGCGACGTCGAGGGCTGAAGGCGCGCTACCGGACCACGCCCTTCGCCACCAGCGCGTCCCGCGCCTGCGCCGACACATCCAGCCGCTCGGCCAGGATCTCGGCGCTCGAATCCCCGAGGCCCGGCGGCATGCGGCGCACCGGCAGCCGGCGCCCGTCGAGCCGGTAGGGCGGGGCGATGACGTGGGCGTTGTCGGCGCCCTCGACCACCAGACCGGCCTCCCGGGCGCGCGGACAGGTCAGCGCCTCGCGCAGGCCCATCACCTCGCCGCAGGGGATGCCGGCCGCGCGCAGGCGCGCGATCAGCGGCGCGCGCTCCCACTTGGCGAGTTCGGCATCCAGGATCGGGATGAAGGCGGCGCGGTTCTTCGAGCGGTCGAGGTTGGTTGCAAAGCGCGGGTCGGCGCACAGGTCCGGCCGCTCCAGCACCTGCTCGCAGAACCGGCGGTACTGGGCGTTGTTGCCGACCGTGATCACCACCGGCCCGTCTCCCGCCTCGAACACCCCGTAGGGCACGATCGACGGATGGGCGTTGCCGTAGCGCGGCGGATCGATGCCCCGGGCCAGCGCCTCCAGGCCGTAATAGGAGGTCAGCGCCACGCCGCAATCGAACAGGGCGAGGTCGATCGCCTTGCCGCGCCCGGTGCGCTCGCGCTGGAACAGGGCCGCCAGCACGGCCTGGGCCGCGTATTGCCCGGTGAACAGGTCCACCGCCGCGACCCCGAACTTCAGGGGCGGCCCGCCGGCCTCGCCGTTCAGCGCCATCACGCCGGATTCGCCCTGCACCACGAGGTCGTAGCCGGGCCGTCCGGCCTCCGAGCCGTCGGAGCTGTAGCCGGCGATCGAGCAGTAGATCAGCCCGGAATTCTCGGCCGAAAGCGCCGCGTAGCCGAGGCCGAGCTTCTCGGCCCCGCCGGTCTTGAAGTTCTGGACCAGCACGTCGCTCTCGCGGGCCAGCGCCTTGACGATCGCCAGCCCGTCGGGCGTCGCGAGATCGACGCCGATCGAGCGCTTGTTGCGGTTCACGCTGTCGAAATACGAGGTGTTGCCGGGGCTGGTCGCCACGCCCCAGTCCCGCGTGTCGTCGCCGCGCTCCGGGTGCTCGACCTTGATCACGTCGGCGCCGAGATCGCCGAGCACCTGCGCGCACCACGGCCCCGCCAGGACCCGGGACAGGTCGAGGACGCGGATGCCGGCGAGCGGGAGATCTTGGGATGGATCGGTTTCCATGGAACGGGTCCTCATGCTCCCATCACGCCGTCGAGGCTGCGCACGGCTGCGACGAGCTTCGGCCGCACCACGTCCATCAGGAACCGGGCGTCGGTGATGATCGTCGGGGCGCCGCAATTGACCGACATGGCCGGCAGGCCGCCGCCGGGATGAAATCCCACCGCGATCGCGCAGACCGTCTCCTGCCACTCGCCGAACGAGGTGCAGCAACCGAGCTCGCGGTGCTCGGCCACGGCCCGGTCGAGGCCGGCCCGCAGGGCGGGCCAGGCCACCGGGTCGAGGGCCTTCAGGTCCTCGTAGATGCTCTCGCGCTCGCGCTCCGGGCAGACCGCCACGTAGGCGCGACCCATGGCGCTGCGCGCGAGCGAGATCCGCGAGCCGGTGTCGAGGTTCAGCGAGATCGCGGCCGGACCGCGCTGGCAATCGACGTAGCGCATGCTCAACCGGTCGCGCACTCCGAGCCCCACCGAGGCGTTGGCGGCCTCGGCGACCGCCCGCAGCACCGGTCGGGCGATGCCGCGCACGTCGAGCCCGCCGAGGGCCGCCGAACTCAGCGCGATGGTCGCGTGGCCCAGTCGGTAGCGGCCGGTCTCGGCGGTGTGGTGCAGGTAGCCGAGCTTGGTCAGCGTGTAGGTGAGGCGCGACACGGTCGAGCGCGGCAGGCCGCAGGCCGCCGCGAGGTCGTGGTTGGCCAGGCTGGTCCGGCCGGGCCCGAAGCAGGCGAGCACCGCGAGGCCACGGCCGAGCGCCGTGACGAAGTGGCGATCCTCCTTGGCGCCACGCTCGTTGGCGCCGTCGCCCGGCGTCGCCTCGGGATCACCCAGCAGGGCCTCACCCACGGCGTTCATCGGCGCAGGAACGCCGCGAAGGCCGCCTGCGCGTCCGGGCCGCGGCGGAGCCCGTGAAACACCTGCGCCTCCTCGGCGAGCGTGCGGGCGACCACGTCATCGTGGCCCCGGCGCAGGGCGCGCTTGGTCGCGGCGATCGAGACCGGGGGCAGGGCGGCCAGGGCACGGACTCGGGCGAGGGCGGTGTCCAGGGCGGCGCCCTGCGGGACGGCGGCGTTGATCAGGCCGGCCGCCGCCGCCTCCGCGGCGCCGAAGGGCTCGCCGAGCATCAGCAGCTCGGCCGCCCGCTTGATGCCGGCGATGAGCGGGAGGAGGTAGCTCGAACCGCCTTCCGGGCTCAGCCCGAGCGCCGTGAACGGCAGGCGGAAGCGGGCGCCGTCCCCGGCATAGGCGAGGTCGCAATGCAGCAGCAGCGTCGTGCCGATGCCGACCGCGTGCCCCTCCACCGCCGCGACGACGGGCTTCGGGCAGCCGCGCAGGGCCTTCAGGAAGGTCAGGCCCGGGCTGTCGCCGTCGGTCTCGACATCCTGGAAGTCCCTGAGGTCGTTGCCGGCCGTGAAGCAGCCGCCCGCCCCGGTGAGCACCACGGCGCGCACGGTCTCGTCGGCGCCGGCCGCGGCGAAGGCGGCGGCGAGGCCCGCATAGGTCGCCCGGTCGAGGGCGTTGCGGCGCTCCGGCCGGTCGATGGTGACCAGCCGGATCCCGGGCTCGGGATCGGCGACGCGGAGGCTCACGGGACGGCCTCGCCGGCATAGGCCGCGGCGACGCCCCCGAGCCCGGCCCGGGCGGCGGCGTATTCCCGAACGAGCCGGGCCACCAGGTCGGCGGTGGCCGGCGCGTCCGCGATGGTGCCGACCCCCTGGCCGGCGCCCCAGACGTCCCGCCAGGCCTTCACGCCGGCGCTGCCGAAATCCATCGCGGTCTTGTCGCGCACCGGCAAGGCCTCGGGATCGAGCCCGGCGGCGCGGATGCTCGGCGTCAGGTAATTGCCCGGCACGCCCGTGAAGTAGGGGGTGTACAGGACGTCGGCGGCGGCACTGCCGGCGATCATGTCCTTGTAGCCGGACGCGGCGTTCGCCTCCCGGGTGGCGATGAACCGGGTGCCCATGTAGGCGAGGTCGGCGCCCATGGCCTGGGCGGCCAGGATCGCCGAGCCGGTGGTGATCGCCCCCGACAGGATCAGCGGCCCGTCGTAGAAGCGCCGGATCTCGCCGACGAGGGCGAAGGGGCTCAGCGTGCCGGCATGGCCCCCCGCGCCGGCGCAGACGAGGATCAGCCCGTCGACCCCGGCTTCCAGGGCCTTCTCGGCATGGCGGACCGTGGTGACGTCGTGGAACACCACGCCGCCATAGCCGTGGACCGGGCGGATCACCGCGTCCGGCGCCCGCAGCGACGTGATGATGATCGGCACCCGGTGCCGGACGCAGGCCTCGACGTCGTGCGCCAGCCGGTCGTTCGACGCGTGGACGATCTGGTTGACCGCGAAGGGCGCGATCTTGCGGGCGGGATCCTTCGCGCGCGCTTCAGCCAGGGTCCGCGTGATCGTCGAAAGCCATTCGTCGAGGAGTGCGGCGGGCCGGGCGTTGAGCGCCGGGAACGCGCCGACCACCCCGGCCAGGCATTGCGCGATCACGAGTTCCGGCCCCGACACGATGAACATCGGGGCGCAGATCACCGGCAGGGCGAGGCGACCGCGCAGGGTCTCGGGCAGGCGGCTAGCCGGCCCCTGTTCGGATCCGTCGCTCATCGGAGGCTGCCGGGCTGTTGGCCGATACCGCGCACGGCGATCCTCCCTGATCGATCGGGCGGCCCTTCCCATGGAACCCGGCCGGGCGGGCCAGGGTCGGAATCGTGCCCGGGGCGGGTCTGAATGGCATGGCGTCCGGCACCGGTCAAACCGTTCAGCTGGGCGGCGTCTGCAATGCGGAACGCCACGACGCGGGTCACGGGCGATGCCCGCGCATCCTTGACGAGTCGGGGATCGCAGATCAACATCCCGGCCAATTGCAAACGATTATTCTGCAATGCAGAACAGGGAGCGCCACGCTTTGGTTCGTTACGAGGTCGATGGCGGCGTGGCCGTGCTCACGCTGGCGAACCCGCCGGTCAACGCGCTCGGCGCCGGGCTGCGGGCTGCCCTCGATGCCGCCCTGGCCCGGGCGGAGGCGGACGATTCGGTGCGCGCCATCGTGCTGGCGGCCGAGGGCAAGGTGTTCGTCGGCGGGGCCGACATCTCGGAATTCGGCAAGCCGCCTCAGGCCCCGAGCCTGCCCGACGTGCTGGAGCGGCTCGATGCCGGCCGGAAGCCGGTGGTGGCGGCGATCGGCGGCGCGGCGCTCGGCGGCGGACTGGAACTGGCGATGGCCTGCCACGGCCGGATCGCGGCGCCGGCGGCCAAGCTCGGCCTGCCGGAGATCAAGCTCGGGATCATCCCCGGAGCCGGCGGCACCCAGCGCCTGCCGCGCCTGATCGGGCCGGACGCCGCCTTCACGATGATGCTCACAGGCTCGCCAATCTCGGCCGATGCGGCCGCCGAGCGGGGCATCGTCGATGCCGTCGTGCTGGGCGACCTCGTCCCGGCGGCCCGCACCCGGGCCCTGGAACTGGCCGATTCCGGCGCCCTGCCGCGGGTGCGCGACCGGGCGGACAGGCTGACGCCGGAGGCCCGGCAGAGTTTCGAGGCGCTGGCCGAGGAGGCCGTGAAGCGCGATCCGCAGGCGACCAACGTCCGTGCCCTGGTCCGGGCCGTGCGCGCCGGCCTTGACCCGACCGCGTTCGACGCGGCGGTCGCCGTCGAGCGGGACGAGTTCCGCACGCTGGTGGAGGATCCGCGCTCCAAGGCCCTGCGCTACGCCTTCTTCGCCGAGCGCGAGGCGGGCCGGGTCCCGGGCCTGTCGAAGGAGACGCCCCGTCGCGCCATCGAGACGGCCGCGGTGATCGGCGCCGGCACCATGGGCGGCGGGATCAGTATGTGCTTCGCCAATGCCGGCATCCCGGTCACCGTGATCGAGACCGAGGCCGGCGCCCTGGAGCGCGGCCTCGACCGGGTGAAGGCCCTCTATGCCGGCTCGGCCAAGCGCGGCTCGATCACCGAGGCCCAGCGCGATGCGCGGGTCGGCCGGATCACCGGGGCGATCGGCCTGGAGAACGCCGCAGAGGCCGATATCGTGATCGAGGCGGCCTTCGAGGACATGGGCGTCAAGCGCGAGATCTTTTCCAAACTCGACGGCATCGCCAAGCCGGGGGCGATCCTGGCGAGCAACACCTCCTATCTCGACATCGACGCCATCGCGGCGGTGACCGGCCGGCCGCAGGACGTGCTGGGGCTGCACTTCTTCAGCCCGGCCAACGTCATGCGCCTCGTCGAGGTGGTCCGGGCCGGGAAGACCGCGCCCGACGTGCTCGCCACCGCGCTGGATCTGGCCAAGCGCCTCAACAAGCTCCCGGTGACGGTGGGCGTCTGCTTCGGCTTCGTCGGCAACCGCATCCTGGAGCGCCGCAGCCGGGCCGCCGAGCGCCTGCTGCTCGAAGGCGCGCTGCCGCATGAGGTCGACGCCGCCGTGACCGCCTTCGGCTTCCGGATGGGCCCCTTCGCCATGAGCGACCTCGCCGGCCTCGATATCGGCTGGCGCTCCCGCAAGGATTTCGGCGGCCGGGCCCCGGTCGCCGACGCACTGGCCGAGATGGGCCGGTTCGGCCAGAAGACCGGCCGCGGCTTCTTTGTGTATGCGGACGGCGCCAGGACCGGGACCCGCGATCCCGAGGTGGACGCGCTCATCGAGAAGACCGCCGCCGAGCACGGCGTCGCACGTCGCACGTTCAGCCCCGACGAGATTGTCGCTCGGCTCATGTACCCGATGGTCAATGAGGGCGCCCGGATCCTCGAAGAGGGGATCGCGGCCCGGCCCGGCGACATCGATACGATCTGGATCAACGGCTACAACTGGCCGGCCTGGCGCGGCGGCCCGATGCACTGGGCCGACACGGTCGGGCTCAGGACGGTCGCCGAGGCGCTGTCACGCTTCGCCCGGGAGGCCGGCGACGACAGCCAGGAGCCGGCGCCGCTGCTGCGCAAGCTGGCGGACGAAGGCGGCACCTTCGCCGCCTGGAAGGCGACGGCCTGATGGCCGGCCGGCTCGAACGGGCTTCGTCCCGGTTTCGAGAGGTCCGACGCCTCGGGGCGTTGCCCCGACATCCCGCCAAAGGGCGTGACGCCCTTCGGGATCCCCAACCCGCCGGCATCAGGCGCTGTCGCTCCTGCAGCCCGCGCCGCGCCGCCTCTCCCGTGCGGGAGAGGGGACCCGCGCCGCATCCGGCCGATGCTGTGCCAGCATCCGACCTGCACATCCGTGCGGAACCGAAGAGGAATCCGGCATGACCGACGCGGTGATCGTCTCGACCGCCCGCACGCCGATCGGCAAGGCCCATCGCGGTGCGCTGAACCTCACCCGCGGCGCCGACCTCGCGGCCCACGCGATCCGGGGCGCCCTGGACCGGGCCCGGCTCGAGCCGGGAGCCGTCGAGGAGGTGGTGCTGGGCTGCGGCTATCCGGAGACCGCCACCGGCGGCAACGTCGCCCGCCACGCCGCCCTGGTGGCGGGGATCCCGGTGGAATCGGCCGGCGTCACGGTCTCGCGCTTCTGCGCCTCGGGCCTGGAGGCGATCGCCAGCGCCGCCCGCCGGATCATCCTCGATGGCGTTCCAATGGCCGTGGCCGGCGGGGTCGAGTCGATCAGCCTGGTCCAGCCAAAGGTCCAGCGGGAGCTGACCCGCAACGCCTGGCTGGAGGCGCACCTGCCGGCGATCTACATGCCGATGATCGAGACCGCCGACATCGTGGCCGCGCGTTACGGCATCTCCCGGGAGGTGCAGGACGCCTTCGCGGCGGAGAGCCAGCGCCGCACCGCCGCCGCGCAGGAGCGGGGTCTGTTCGACGACGAGATCGTCCCGATGAGCGCCGTGATGGCGGTGACCGACAAGGCCACCGGCGAGACCCGGGAGGTCGAGACGCGGCTCACCAAGGACGAGGGCAACCGCCCCGACACGACGCCGGAGGGCCTCGCCAAGCTCAAGCCCGTGCGCGGGGAGGGCGCCTTCATCACGGCCGGCAACGCCAGCCAGCTCTCGGACGGGGCCGCCGCCAGCGTGCTGATGTCGGCCGAGGAGGCCGCCCGGCGCGGCCTCACGCCGCTCGGCACCTTCCGGGGCTTCGCCTCGGCCGGCTGCGGGCCGGACGAGATGGGCATCGGCCCGGTCTTCGCGGTGCCGCGCCTGCTGGAGCGGCAGGGGCTCACGGTCGCCGACATCGACCTGTGGGAGCTGAACGAGGCCTTCGCGTCCCAGTCGGTCTATTGCCGGGACACGCTCGGGATCGATCCGGACAAGGTCAACGTCAACGGCGGCGCCATCGCGGTCGGCCATCCGTTCGGCATGTCGGGGGCGCGGCTCGTGGGGCACGCCCTCCTGGAAGGCCGCCGCCGCGGGGCGCGCTACGCCGTGGTGACCATGTGCGTGGCCGGCGGCCAGGGCTGCGCCGGCCTGTTCGAGATCGGAGGCTGACGATGGATCTGCGCTTTACGCCGGACGAAATCGCGTTCCGCGACGAGGTCCGTAGCTTCTGCCGGGAGAAGATCCCGGCTGACATACGAAAGAAGGTCTCGGAGGGGCGCAGCCTCGCCAAGGAGGACATCGTCGCCAGCCAGCGGATCCTCAACGCCAAGGGCTGGGCGGTGCCGCACTGGCCGCAGGAATGGGGCGGCCGGGATTGGACCCCGATCCAGCGCTACATCTACACCGAGGAGCTGTTCCAGGCCGCGGTGCCGCTGCCGCAGCAGTTCAACTGCTACATGTTCGGCCCCGTGCTCGCGACCTTCGGCCGGCAGGACCAGAAGGCGCGCTTCCTGCCCCGCGCGGCCAATCTCGACGATTGGTGGTGCCAGGGCTTCTCCGAGCCCGGCGCCGGCTCGGACCTCGCCTCCCTCAAGACCAAGGCCGTGCGCGACGGCGACCACTACGTCGTGGACGGCCAGAAGACCTGGACGACGCTGGGCCAGCACGCCGACTGGATTTTTTGTCTCGTCCGCACCGCCTTCGAGGCCAAGAAGCAGCGCGGCATCTCCTTCCTCCTGATCGACATGAAGACCCCCGGCATCACCGTGCGGCCGATCCTGACCCTCGAGGGCCGGCACGAGGTCAACGAGGTTTTTTTCGATTCCGTGCGCGTTCCCCTCGAGAACCTCGTCGGCGAGGAGAACCGAGGCTGGGATTACGCAAAATTCCTGCTCGCCAACGAGCGCACCGGCATCGCCCGGATCGGCCTCACCAAGGAACGCATTCAGCGGATCAAGCGCCTCGCCAAGGAGATGCCGGCAGGCTCCGGGACCATGTGGGACGACCGCGACTTCCGCGGCCGGGTCGCGGAGGTCGAGGTCGAGTTGAAGGCGCTGGAGATCACCCAGATGCGGGTGGCGGCCAAGCAGGGTCGCGCGGATTCGGTGGAGCCGGATCCGGCTTCCTCGCTCCTCAAGATCCGCGGCTCGCAGCTCCAGCAGGCGGCGACGGAGTTGCTGGTCGAGCTCGCCGGGCCGTTCGCGCTCGCGGCACCGGCCCGCGGGGCGGGAGCCAACAACCTGCCCGGCGGCTTCGACTGGGTCGATGCGGCGGCGCCGAGCTACTTCAACAACCGCAAGGTCTCGATCTACGGCGGCTCCAACGAGATTCAGCACAACGTCATCGCCAAGGGGATCTTGGGGTTGTGAGGGCAGGGGGCCCGCAAGCCGCCCGCCGATCCCACCGACCCTCATCCTGAGGTGCGGCGAAGCCGCCTCGAAGGAGAACTCCAGGGGTCGCGGGGCTGGCTGGAGGGCTCCTTCGAGGCCTCCGCTGCGCTCTGGCACTTCAGGATGAGGGTGTGGGTGGGATGAACGCGGCGCCCGTGACCTTCCGCGAGAGGACACCACCATGGATTTCGACCTGAACGAGGACCAGTCGCTCCTGCGCGACAGCGTCGAGCGGATGGCGGCGGACCTGTATCCGTCGCTGGAGAGCCGGCAGGCCCGGCTGAAGGCGCCCCTGGGCTTCCCCGAGGCGGGCTGGGCGGCGTTTACCGAACTCGGCGTCACCGGCCTGCCCTTCTCCGAGGACGAGGGCGGGCTGGCCGGCGGCCCGGTCGAAACCATGCTGGTCATGGAGGCGGTGGGGCGCAATCTCGTGGTCGAGCCGCTGTTCGCGAGCCTCGTGCTCGGCGCGACGGCGCTCCGGCTCGGCGGCAGCGCGGCGCAGAAGGAAAAGATCCTGCCCGGCGTGATCGACGGCAGCCTGCGGCTTACCCTGGCCCACACCGAGCGCCAGTCACGCTACGACCTCCACGACGTGGCGACCACGGCCCGGCGCTCGGGCGAAAACTTCGTCCTGAGCGGGGCCAAGAGCGTCGTGCCCAATGCCGACGCGGCCGGGCTGATGGTGGTCTCGGCGCGGGTCTCCGGGGAGCGGCGCGACCCGCACGGGATCGGCCTGTTCCTGGTGCCGGCGGACGCCCCGGGGGTCGCGATCGAGGCCTACCCGACCCAGGATGGCGGCCGGGCCGCGGAGGTGTCGTTCTCGGACGTCGCGCTGCCGGCCGACGCTGCGCTCGGCGATCCCGAGGGCGGCCTGCCGCTGCTGGAGCGGGTGGCCGAGCACGGGATCGCGGCGCTCGCCGCCGAGGCGGTCGGATCGATGGACGCGCTCCACAAGCTCACGGTGGCGTATCTCAAGACCCGCACGCAGTTCGGGGTCAGCGTCGGCTCGTTCCAGGCCCTGCAGCACCGGGCCGTGGACATGCTGATCCAGCTCGAACAGGCGCGCTCGATGGCCCTCTACGCCGCCATGATGGTGGAGGCGGAGGATCCGGCCGCGCGCGCGGCGGCGCTGGCGGCCGTGAAGGTGCAGATCAACAAGGCCTGCCGGTTCGTCGGCCAGGAGGCGGTGCAGCTCCACGGCGGCATCGGCATGACGCTCGAATATATCGGCGCCCACCACTTCAAGCGGCTCGCCATGATCGAATACCAGCTCGGCGATACCGCCCACCACCTGCGCCGGATCACGCAAGGGGAGAACGGCCTGCTGGCGGCGTGAGAAACGGACGTACCCCGTCATTCCGGGGCGCCGCAGGGGAGCCTGGACCCGAAGGGGCCGCCCGCGGCGGCAATCGAGAGCCGCCGACAGTGCCGGGTCCTGCACGAGTCGAGTTTCCGGGTTCCGGGTTCCGCTTCGCGGCCCCGGAATGACCGTGGAGCCAGAGAGGCTCATGCGCTCGAACGTTCCGGCGCGCGCCACGCCATACACGTACGCCCTCCGCTCATGCCGAGGGGAGGGCGCCGGCCTGGACCGTCTCGGTCGTCTGCGAGATCAGTTGAACAGCGAGCCCACGCCGCCCTGCACGCGGCCGAGGCCGGCGCGGGCGACGGCGTTGTTGGGTTCGATCACGGCGGCACGCTGGTAATTCTCGAGCGCCTCCTTGCGCTGGCCGGACTTCTCGTAGGCGAGGCCGCGATAGGCCCAGGAGGTGGCGTCCTTGTTGTTGACGTTGAGCGCCGCGTTGTAGTCCTCGATCGCCTTCGGGTACTGATTGGTGGCGATCAGGCTCTGGCCGCGGGCCGCGTACGGCGCGGACACGAACGGGTTGCGGTCGATCGCGGCGTCGAAGTCGGCGATCGCCTGGGTGTCCTGTCCCTGCTTCTGCCGGACCAGGCCGCGGGCATGGTAGGCCTCGGCCGATTCGGGCATCAGCCGGATCGCGACGTTGAGGTCGGACAGGGCCTGGTCGACGTTGCCCTGGGCGCGCTCGACGTTGGCGCGGCCGATATAGGCCGGCCCGTAATTCGGGTCGATGCTGATCGCCTTGCTGAAATCCTGCAGCGCGGCGGCGTCGCGGCCGACCTGGCGCTCGGCCAGCGCGCGGTTGTTGTAGGCCGAACCCGAATTCGGGTCGATCTGGATCGCCTTTGTGAAGTCGGCGATGGCGTCGTTGAACTGGCCGGCCCGGGCATAGGCGGCGCCGCGGGTGTTGTAGGCGGCAGCGTCGTTCGGGTTGCGCTGGATCACCTCGGTCAGCGACGCGATGTTGACGTTGGTGGCGCCGGTGGTGTCGGTCTCCACCACCGCGTATTGCCGCGGGCTGGCGGCACTGCCGACGGTTTCACAGCCCGCAAGGGCCGCGGCCGAGAGCGTGGCCGCGCCGATCAGCGCGATCTTGTGTGCCAGCCCGTTGCGTACGATCATCGCCCCACTCTCCCGGGGCGCGGCCCGCCTTCGCGCGCACCCCGCCCCCGATTGTCCTGTCGCCCGGCCCGCGCCGCGCCCCTCGTCTCCGAGGCACCGTCGCGCATCGCGGTGAATGCCGGCTTAAAGGCGCGCGGTTCCGTGACCGCCCACGATGTGGTGGAAGCGGCGGGATGTGGCGAAGGTATGGCTCGACGGCGCGCAGGCGTCCGGGGGCGGCCTCCGGCACGCGTGCGGCCGGTCCGGTGTGTTCCCGAAGCCGCAGAACCGGGCTCGATCAGGGGATCGGAACGGATCCCAGCCGGGTGACGTGGCCCATCTTGCGGCCGGGCCGGGCCTCGCCCTTGCCGTAGAGGTGCAGGTGGGCGCCGGGCTCGGCCAGCAGGCCCGACCAATCGTCGGCCTGGGCGCCGATCAGGTTGCGCATCTCCACCGGCAACCCGCCGATCCGGGCCGAGTCGCCGAGCGGCCAACCGCACACCGCGCGGACATGCTGGGCGAATTGCGAGGTCGTCGCCCCCTCGATGGTCCAGTGCCCGGAATTGTGGACCCGCGGCGCGATCTCGTTGACCACCAGCCGCTCGGCTCCGTCCTGGCGCACCAGGAACATCTCGACGGCGAGCACGCCGACATAGTCCAGCGCATCGGCGATCCGCTTGGCGATGTCGAGGGCGGCGCGGGCGGTCTCGGGCGTCAGGCCGGGGGCCGGCACCCGGGTCAGCGCCAGGATGTGGTCGCGGTGCTCGTTCTCGCACAGGTCGAAGGCCGCGAAGCCGCCGTCACGGCCGCGGGCGGCGACCACCGAGACCTCGCGCTCGAACGGCACGAAGCCCTCCAGGATCAGCGGCGCGCCGCCGAACTCGGCGAACAGCGCGTTGCGGTCGCCCTCGGCGCGCTCGCGCAGGATGCGCTGGCCCTTGCCGTCGTAGCCGAACCGGCGGGTCTTGAGCACCGCCGGAAGGCCGAGCGCCGCGATCGCCCGGTCGAGGTCATCGGGCGTGTCGACCGCCTGGAACGGGGCGGTCGGAATTCCGAGCCGGTTGATGAATTCCTTTTCGCTGAGGCGATCCTGGGTGGTGGCCAAAGCTTCGGCGTTCGGGTGCAGGGGCGCGTGCCGGGCCAGGATGTCGGCGGTGGCGCGCGGGATGTTCTCGAACTCGTAGGTCACCGCGTCGACGCTGCGCGCGAAGGCGGCGAGCGCTTGCGGGTCGTCGTAGGCCGCGCAGGTCGTCCGGGCGCAGACGTCGAAGGCGGGGCTGTCCTGATCGGGCGCGTAGACGTGCACCTTCAGGCCGTAAGCGGCCGCCGCGAGCGCGATCATGCGCCCGAGCTGCCCGCCGCCGACGATGCCGAGGGTGGAGCCGGGCTTCAGGGGTGTGTCCGTCACGAATGCGTTTCCGTCACCGGCCGCTCGGCCACCGACGCGGTCTGGGCCGCGCGCCACGCCTCGAGCCGCTCCGCCAGGCCCGGATCGCCAAGCGCCAGCACCGCGGCCGCCAGCAGCGCCGCGTTGACCGCGCCGGCCCGGCCGATCGCCAGCGTCCCGACGGGAATGCCGGCCGGCATCTGGACGATCGACAGCAGGCTGTCCTGGCCGGACAGGGCCTTCGATTCCACAGGAACGCCGAAGACCGGCAGGCGGGTCATCGCGGCCGCCATGCCGGGCAGGTGCGCGGCCCCGCCGGCACCGGCGATCACGACCTTGAACCCGTCCGCCACCGCGCCCTTGGCGAAGGCCACGAGCCGGTCCGGGGTGCGGTGGGCCGACACGATCCGGGCGTCGTACGGCACCGCGAGCGCATCGAGCGTCTCGGCGGCGTGCCGCATGGTCGCCCAGTCGGACTGACTGCCCATGATGATCGCGACGGGAGGCGACGCCATCGTATGTCCCGGCAAAAGAGGCCGCTTACAGGCGAGGCGGCCCGGCGGCAAGGCGGCGGGCCAGTGCGTCCACCGGCATCGGTGGACCGTCCCGGAAGATGGTTTCCGGCTTCCGGTGCGACGCGCTGCGCTCGCTCACCCCGAACCGGCATCCACTTCGGCGGCGCGCTCTAAGCGATGATATCGGGGGTGAGGGCATCCTCGATATGGTAGATCCGGTCGCGCAGGGTCAGCTTGCGCTTCTTCAAGCGCTGGATCTGAAGCTGATCCCCGGCGACGCTGCGCTCCAGCGCCTCGATGGCGCCGTCGAGGCCCCGGTGCTCCTCGCGCAGACGACTCAGCTCGGCCTCGAGGTCCGACTGCGCGCTCTCACCCGACTCGTCCGCCATCATCACCCGCGGGATCGAAGACCGTTCCAGATCGAAGAGCATGCGTTACGCCCCGCCGCGGGACAAGCCGGCCGTGCAAGCATTCGTGAGGCTTGGCCGGAGAAAAGGCTTCGACAGGTGCGGCATCCTGTGCCAGTCTCCATGTGTCGGAACAATGACAGGAGATTCGACTCATGTCGCTGCAGACGCATTTGAGCCAACTCGCCCGGAAGCACGAAGCCCTCGAGCGCGAGATTCACGAGGCGATCCACAGGCCTTCTGCGAACGACCTCCACATTGCCGAACTGAAGCGACGGAAACTTCTTCTCAAGGACGAAATCAAAAGGCTGCAAGCCGGCAACGATACGTTGCACTGAGCGACGCCTGACTGTCCCACGAACATACTTTCAAGATGAGAACCGCCGTATCGGTCCGCCCGGTGCGGCGGTTCTCTGCACGCGTGTTTTACGCTCTTCCAACCGAGACCCCGTCGCGAGGCGCCCGCGCCACTGAGCCTCGAAGGCGCCCTCCAGATGCAGCCGCGATCCCTGGAACCCTCCTTCGAGGCCTCCGCTTCGGTCCAGAACATCAGAATGATGGGACTGGGTAGGAGAAGCCGGCTCTTCGGCTGAGCCCGGTAGCGATCCATAAGCGCGTTATCATCCACTTGGACGACCGCTCGCGCGCGCAAAAAAATCAGAATCGGCTAATCTCTCCGGGATGCCGCCGGAGAGCGGCTCCGAGGACACGCCGCGCCCATGACCACCGCCAGCCTGCCGGGCCGCTATCCCGAGATCTATGACGCGGCGCGCCGCGACCCGGAGGCGTTCTGGCGCGAGGCGGCCCGGGCGCTCGACTGGTCGCGCGCGCCCGAGCAGATCTTCGCGCCGGACGCCGGGCCCTACGGCCGCTGGTTCCCGGACGGGACGCTCAACGCCTGCCACAACGCGGTGGACCGCCACGCCGACGGGGCGCGGGCCGAGCAGGCGGCGATCCTGTACGATTCCCCCGTCACCGGCACGAAGCGCAGCATCAGCTACCGGGCCCTGCGCGATTCGGTGGCGACGCTCGCGGCCGTCTTGGCCGATCTCGGCGTCGGCAAGGGCGACCGGGTGATCCTGTACATGCCGATGGTGCCCGAGGCCCTGTTCGGCATGCTGGCCTGCGCCCGGCTGGGCGCCGTCCACTCGGTGGTGTTCGGCGGCTTCGCGGCGAACGAATTGGCGGTGCGGATCGAGGATGCGGCCCCGAAGGTGGTGCTGGCGGCCTCCTGCGGCCTGGAGCCGAACCGGGTGGTCGCCTACAAGCCGCTGCTGGACCTCGCGATCGCCACCTCCCGGCACAAGCCCGACGCCTGCCTGATCCTGCAGCGTCCTCAATGCGCCGCGACGCTCGTCGCGGGCCGCGACCACGATTGGGCCGAGGCCGTCGCGGCCGCCGAGGCGGCGGGCAAAACGCGCCGCCTGCGTGCCGGTGGCCGCCACCGACCCGCTCTACGTCCTCTACACCTCCGGGACGACCGGCAAGCCGAAGGGCGTGGTCCGGGATACCGGCGGCTACCTTGTGGCGCTCGCCTGGTCGATGCCGAACCTCTACGGCGTCCGGCCCGGCGAGACCTATTTCTGCGCCTCCGATATCGGCTGGGTGGTCGGCCATTCCTACATCGTCTACGCGCCGCTGCTGCACGGCTGCACCACGGTCCTGTACGAGGGCAAGCCGGTAGGCACGCCCGATGCCGGGGCGTTCTGGCGGGTGGTCGCCGAGCACGGCGTAGTCTGTCTGTTCACGGCGCCGACGGCCCTGCGCGCGATCAAGAAGGAGGATCCGGCCGGGGCGCTGGTGGGCGACTACGACCTGTCCGCCTTCCGCAGCCTGTTCCTGGCCGGGGAGCGGGCCGACCCGGATTCGGTCGCCTGGGCCGAGCGGGCGCTGGATCGCCCGGTCATCGACCATTGGTGGCAGACCGAGACCGGCTGGCCGATCGCCGGCAACCCGTTGGGCCTCGGCCTCCTGCCGGTCAAGCACGGCAGCACCTGCGTGCCGATGCCGGGCTACGCGGTCGCGGTCCTGGACGAGGGCGGCAAGCCGGTCCCGCCCGGCACGATGGGCACCATCGCGATCCGGCTGCCCCTGCCGCCCGGCTGCCTGCCGACCCTGTGGGGCTCGGACGCCCGGATGCAGTCGAGCTACCTCGCCACCTTCCCGGGCTACTACGACACCTCGGATGCCGGGGTGATCGACGCCGACGGCTACATCACCGTGCTCGGGCGGACCGACGACATCATCAACGTCGCGGGCCATCGCCTGTCCACCGGCGGCATGGAGGCGGTGCTGGCCGGCCACCCCGATGTCGCCGAATGCGCGGTGATCGGCATCCGCGACGCGCTGAAGGGCGAGGTGCCCTGCGGCTTCGTGGTGCTCAAGGCCCGGGTCGACCGCGCGCCCGAGGACATCGAGCGCGAGTTGGTCGCCAAGGTGCGCGACGAGATCGGGCCCGTGGCTGCGTTCAAGCTGGCGCTCACCGTGCCGCGCCTGCCGAAAACCCGGTCCGGCAAGATCCTGCGCGCCACCATGAAGCGCATCGCCGACCACGAGCCCTGGACGATGCCGGCGACCATCGACGACGCCTCCGTCCTCGACGAGATCGGCGCCAGCCTGAAGGGACGGGGGATCGGCGCGGACTGATGATGCGTCGCGATACGGGCTCCCGAAGGGCCCGAGGCCCTTCGGCGGGGTTCGGGGGGCGCAGCCCCGAACTCGGGCGAAGCCGGACACCAGGGCTCCGCCCCGGACACGCAACGGGCCGCCGACCCTTTGAAACCGCGACCGTTTCGAGACGCGTCGCGACCGTATCTTGCGCTGCGGCATCCGCTCACCATCTCTAAACCATCCAACCGGATGGGCTGGAGAGGGCGAGGCGATGGCAGACACCGTACCGGAACTCCGGCCCAAGGTGCCGGATAGCGAGAAGATCACGATCAACCTGGGCTTCGTCGATCTCGGCCGGGTCGACCTGATGGTCCGCGATGGGTTCTACGCCAACCGCGCCGACTTCATCCGCACCGCGGTGCGCAACCAGCTGGACCGGCAGGAGGAGGCGGTGCGCCAATCCGTGGCCCGCCGCCAGCTGCGCCTGGGCGTCTCACACTATTCCCGCGCCGCCCTGGAGGCCGCCCGGGATGCCGGCGTGCCCCTGCACATCCAGGTCCTCGGCCTCGCCACGGTGGCGACGGACGTCACACCCGAATTGGCGCGCGCCGCCATCGCCTCCGTGGAGGTGCTGGGGGCGTTCCAGGCCAGCCCCGCGGTCAAGGCCGCCCTGGCCGACCGGATCGCCTGAAGAATTTCCCGACCGCACAGCCGGGCGCAGCCGCCGGCCGTGTCCGAACCCCGCCCGCAAGGAACGACCCGATGAAGCACTTCCCCAAGCTGGACTTTTTGAACTTCGACCTGTCCAAGATGAAGCTCGGCGGGTTCGGAGCCCCCGGCTCGGCCGAGGCCGAGGGCAAGCGCGCGGCCCGAGCCGCCCGGATGACGGCCGCCATGGGCCGGTTCCAGAGCCAGCAGGCCGACGCCTTCGCCCGCTGGGCCGAGGCGCGCGAGCGCCCGGCCGAGACGACCGGGGGCGCCCCGATCATCGACATGGAGGCGCCGCAGGCCCCGGCGACGCCTGGACGGCCCCCAAGCCGAGTGCCGAGCCGGACCACGCCGCCCCACACGTCCCCACACGCCGCCGACATCGCCGCGGCGGTGATGCGGACCGTGCGCGACGGCCTCGCGCGGAGCGGACTCTCCACCGGTGGTTTCGCGGAGGGCTTCGCGGGAGCCCCCGTGCAGCCCGGACGGCCCGCCACTGCGACCGTGCCGGCCGGCGCCCGGTTCGAGGACAGAACCTTCACGACCGCCGCGGGCAGCCGCCGCTACAAGGTGTTCGTGCCGAGCGGCTACACCGGCCAGGCGCTGCCCGTCCTCCTGATGCTGCACGGCTGCACCCAGAACCCGGACGACTTCGCCGCCGGGACGCGGATGAACCGCCTCGCCGAGGCGCAGACCTTCCTGGTCGCCTATCCGGAGCAACCCCAGTCGGCAAACATGCAGCGCTGCTGGAACTGGTACGCCACCAGCGACCAGACCCGCGACGCCGGAGAGCCGGCCCTGCTCGCCGGCATCGCCCGGGCGGTGGTGGAGGAGTTCTCGGCCGACCCGAACCGGGTCTACGCTGCGGGTCTCTCGGCCGGGGGTGCTACGGCGGCGATCCTGGCGGCGACCTATCCGGACCTGTTCGCGGCGGTGGGCGTCCATTCGGGCCTGGCCTGCGGCGCGGCCCGGGACGTTCCCTCGGCCTTCGCCGCCATGAAGGGGCAGGGCAGCGCCCCGGGCCGCAACCGGCAGGCGGTCCCGACCATCGTGTTCCACGGCGACATCGATCGCACCGTGCACCCGGCCAACGGCGATCAGGTGGTCGCCCAGGCCATGGCGCCCACGGGCCTCGCCGAGACGGTCGACCGGGGCACGAGCCCGGGGGGCGTCGCCTACACCCGAACGGTCCGCAAGGACGCCGCCGGCGGGACCCAGCTGGAATACTGGATCTTGCACGGGGCCGGGCATGCTTGGTCGGGCGGCAGCCCGGACGGCTCGTTCACCGAGCCTCGCGGGCCGGATGCGAGCGCCGAGATGGTCCGGTTCTTCCTCGGCCATGCGCGCAAGGCGGGTGGCCGAGCCTGACCGTCCGGGCGGGACGAGGTTCAGTCGGCCTCACCCCCCTCGGGTGCCTCGTCCGAGAGGTCGGCCGAGGGGACCGGCCGCGACAGGGCCGGCGCATAGGCCCCCGGCATCGTGGCGGTCGTGACCGAGGCGGGTAGGCGCCGTGGGCCCGGCTCGGCGGGGATCAGCGTCGCGCTTGCCGCGACGAAGCCCGCCAGCGCCCGCAGATCCTCGGGCTGGCGCGGGTCGCGTGAGACGAGCGCCGCGTCGTGCTGCAGGCGCAGGTTGCAGGCCTGCGACGGCAGACCGCCTGCCGGCGTGCAGGCGTCGTGGCGGGCGCAGGCGGCGTCGAGGGCATCGATCGGCGGCAGCGGCGCGTTGTTGCCGGGGCCGCAATAGTTGCCGTGAATCAAGATCTTCGGGCCACCGAACGCCGCCGGCTGGGCATCGGCGGGGACGGCCAGGAACGCCGCCAGGGCGAACGGAGCCGCGGCCAGGGCGGCAAATCGGGTGGAACGGTTCGGGAGCAACATGGCGTGGACCTCGCGCGATCTCGCCCCCTCAGGCGGTTCGCATCGGCGGTATCAGACCGTCATTCAGCCAGAAGTTACCGAACGCGTGGTCGGTTCCCTTGCGACCGTGCCGTGGCCGCATGGCGGGTGGGCTTGCGCACATGCCGATGCTGGCCTCGGCCGCGCGCCTGCGCCACATAGGTCCGGCGCGTAACGGAGCCGCCCATGACCGCCCGCCTGTTCGAACCGCTCACCCTCGACGCCCTCACGCTCGAGAACCGCATCCTGATCGCACCGATGTGCCAGTATTCGGCCCGGGACGGCGAGGCCACAGACTGGCACATGATGCATCTCGGCCAGCTGGCGATGTCGGGGGCCGGCCTGCTGACCCTGGAGGCCACCGCAGTCTCGCCCGAGGCCCGGATCACCGCCTGGGACCTCGGCCTCTACAATGACGGCTGCGAGCGGGCGCTCGGCCGGGTGCTCGAGGCGGTGCGCGAATACGCCCCGATCCCGATCTGCATCCAGATCGCCCATGCCGGCCGCAAGGCATCGAGCGAGGCGCCCTGGGCCGGCGGCCAGCAGATCCCGCCCGAGCAGGCCTATGGCTGGCGCACGGAGGCGCCCTCGGCGGTCGCGCACGGCGAGGCCGAGGTCCCGCCCCACGCCCTCGACGCCGCCGACCTGAAGCGCGTCCGCGAGCAGTTCGTGGCTACCGCCAAGCGCGCCGTGCGCCTGGGCATCGAGGCCGTGGAGCTGCACGGCGCCCACGGCTACCTGCTGCACCAATTCCTATCGCCGATCGCCAACAAGCGCACCGATGCCTATGGCGGCAGCCTCGAGAACCGGATGCGCTTCCCCCTCGAAGTCTACGATGCCGTGCGCGACGTCGTCCCGGCGGGCAGCCCGGTCTGGCTGCGGGTCTCGGCCACCGACTGGGTCGAGGACGGCTGGGACCTCGACGAGACCGTGGCCCTGGGACAGGCGCTCAAGCGCGCCGGCTCACCCGCGCTCCACGTCTCGACGGGTGGCGTCTCGCCGAAGCAGGCGATCAAGCTCGGGCCGGGCTACCAAGTGCCCTATGCCGAGCGGATCAAGGCCGAGACCGGGCTGACCACCATCGCGGTCGGCCTCATCACTGAGGCGCAGCAGGCCGAGACGATCCTGGCCGAGGGCAAGGCCGACGCGATCTCGCTGGCCCGGGCCATAATGTACGACCCCCGCTGGCCCTGGCACGCGGCGGCCGAGCTCGGCGCCAAGGTGCACGCCCCGAAGCAGTACTGGCGCTCGCAGCCGCGGGAATACAAGGACCTGTTCAAGGATACGGCGTTCGGGCAGCGCTAGAGCGCGCGCAGCCGGCGTAGTTACCGGTTCGGCGCAAGCGATCGCGTTGCATCGAGGACTGAGAGCCGTCCCGGATTGCAGCGCGATCGGGAGCGGCTCTGGCGCCGCTCCCGATCAGACCGCGCCCGGCTCCGAAGCCGAGCGCGGGTCGATCAGGGCGCCGCGGACTCGCCTTCGAGGATCGCGACGCCCCAAGCCGGCAGGTCGATCGGCTTGCCGCGCGTGACCGCCCGACCGCCGAGGAGTTCGGTGCCGTTCATCATCGCGGGCGTGGCCCGTGCCGCCGCGGAGTAGTTCAACACGTAGCGAACCGGATGCCCGTTCGACAGGGTGCCCCCGCGAACGACGATCGGCCAGTGCGCCGCGGGAACGTCGATCCCGGCGCGCGTGGCCGCATCCGCCAGGATTTTCTCCGCCAGGGCATCTGTCGGCATGAAGCCCACATAGGTGACCTCGCCCGCGCCCCAGCTGTTGCGCGTCACCGCGGCGGCGGCGGGCCAGGACGGGCTCTGGTAGCGCGCCACCACCGTTGCCGTGGTCGGGGTCAACATCTCCATCCACCAGCGGGCCTTGTTGTCGACAGCGCCGACGCCGAACGGGTCGCCGGCGAGGGATACGCCCTCGGGAACCGTGAACAGCTGATAGGTCACCCCTGCCGCCTGCGCGATCCCGCCCGGCTGCGCCGCGAAGCGCACCTTCGTGTTCTCGTCGGAGAAGCCGCTCTTGAAGCTGTAGAGCACGTGGGCGCCCGCCTTGGCGCATTCATTGAGCTTGGCGATCTCAGCATCGCTCGCCGCGTAGAGCGCCGGCACCACGATCAGCTTGTATTGATCGAGCGGTACCGTGGAGGACGGAGAGATCAGATCCACCTCGATGTTCTGCCGGTAAAGCGCATCGTAGAATCCTCGCACCACCTCGTTGTAGGTGACGGGCTTCCGATCGGCATTGGCCTTGAAGTCGTGCGTGTTGATCTTGAACGAATCGAAGGCGCTCAACGCGGCGTTGCTGACGTAGAGGGCGACGCGGTTCTTCTTCTTCATGTCGGCGAGCTTCGGCCCGAGCCGCTTGAGATCGGCGCCGATCGTCTTCGCCTCGTCGTAGACCGGGTTGGGCTTGTAGTCCTGCGTCAGCAGCCCGCGCCAGTAGGTCTCGAACGCGTTCGTGGTCGTGGCCCAGTGCCAGTACTCGACCATCTTCGCACCCGAGGCGAGGTGGCTGAAGGCCTGCAGGCGAAGCTGGCCAGGAAAGGGCGTCCATTCCGGGAATCCCTGCGCCTGAGTCTCGATCACCAGGTAATTCTCGCCGCCGCGCAGCGAGCGGGCCACGTCGCCGCCGAAGGCGATCTCGGTCCCGGTCAGCTTCTCCTGGCTGGGATGGTAGATGTCGATGCCGGCCACATCGAGCGCCTTGGCGGCTTCCCAATGGTTGACGTCCGGCTGGATGCCGTAGGAATAGCCGCGCCAGTCGAGGTCGAAATTCTGGGTGACGAACTGGCCGGGACGGGCGTGACGACGGACCAGATCAGCCTGCCACGCGAGGAAGTCGGTCACGAGCCCCCGCTGGAAAGCCTGGAAGGCGTTCGTCAAACTGGCGTTGATCGACGCGTTGACCGACGGGAAATCGTCCCAGCTGTTGATCCGGTTGCTCCAGTAGTCGAGCCCCCAAGCCTTGTTGAGCTCGTCGAGGCTCGACCACTTTCTTTTCAGGGCCGCAACGAAGGCGGCCTGGACGTTGGGGCCGCTGGTTCCGAACGACTTGGTCTCGTTGTCGACCTGGTAGCCGATGACCGCCGGATCGTCCTTCACGTGGGCGATCAGGGCCGCAATGACGCGCTCGGCGGCTGCGCGATAATGGGGATTGGTGATGTCCATATTCTGCCGCGGACCGTAGGCGCCCGGCTGCAGCAGGATGTCGGGGTGCTGACGCGCCAACCACGTCGGCACGGCATAGGTCGGCGTGCCGATGATGACCTTGATGCCTTCACGGTTCATCGCCGCGAGGGTCCTGTCGATCGGGGTGAAATTGAAGACGTTTGGCTGAGGCTCCAACGTGCCCCACGTGGATTCGGCGATCCGGACGACGGTGATGCCCGCCGCCTTCATCATCCTGGCGTCTTCGTCGACCCGATCGACCGGCGTATACTCATCGTAATAGGCCGCGCCGTACAGAATCGTTTGCGGGACTTGCGCCCCCGCCGAACTCGTCGCGATCAGCACAGCTGCGACGCTGCCGAAAAGCCTCGACCGACTCATGTTGCCCCCCTTTATTTTGTCTGAGTATATCGGGGTTGGGCGCGCGTTCAAGCGCTGACGGGGGTTCCGGACCGCCGGGCAATCGACCTCACGGCCCCGGCTCGCATGCCTGCCGGTGTCCGGCCACGTGGGGCCTCGTGGGCGTACCGTGATGTGGTCCGGGATCGGATCCGCGGTGACGCAGGATGCCGAGCGCGCGCCGTCAGCGCGCCATCGCCCCGACCAGCGGCCCCAGCGGCCGGCTGATGTCGGAGCGGCCGAGATTCGGCGCGTAGAGGCTGGACACCGTTCCGTCGAGGAACAGGGCGTTGCGGCAGCCGAGGTCGTCCCGGAACAAGCGGGCGAAGGCCCCGAACGTCACCGGGCGCTCGGAGATGGCGAACACCGCCACGCGGCCGTCCTCCTGTACCCCGACGCCGTTGCGGATCTTCTGGCTAGGCCCGTCCGCCGAGATTTTCGGGTGGATCTGGCCGTCGATCACCAGCATCGGGCCGGATTGGGTCGCGAAGTCGGGCCGGATCTTCGCCCGGAGATAATGTCCGGTGTCGAGCACGCCGGCCTTGTCGCCCTTCAGCCAGAACACGCCGTTGGGCTTGAGGTGGAAGTTGCCCGGCCCGTCCGCGGTCGAGACGTGCTTCATCTCGCGCCCGTCCTCGACGTAGAGGCCCACCGGCGCCTGCTCCTTGTCGTACATGCCGGCATTCATCGCGAAGCCGAGGCGGCCGCCCTGCTTCTCGGCGAGGGTCCCCAGGGCACCGTAGGGCCGGCCGTCCTCCTGAAGCCAGAACAGCCGCACCCGCTGGCGCCGCAGGTCGACGGTGCAGACCGTGAAGCTCTCGCCCTGCGCCTGGACGGCGCGGCAGAGGTCCGGGGCGGCCGGCGCCGCCGCGGCTCCGCGGCCGAGGGCGACCAGCGCCAGGAGCGCGATCAAGAAGGCGTGAACCGGGCGCGTCGTCATCGAGGGTTCCGTGATGCCCACAGGCGGAGACGCGGGCCGACGCAGGGGCTCTCACCTGGGAAAACGGCGATTTTGGTGTCCGGAACCGCACCGTCCACGGTCAGGATGGCGCCGGGCTTGCGCCTTGCGGGAGCGGCGGCGCGCCGCGGGGGGCGGCTGAACTGTTTTCAGTACTCGGCGTTTCTTAGCCACGAGGGCGGTCTAGATCCACGGAGATACATGATGAAGGGTGCAGTGCTTGGCTCGGCCATGCTGGCGGCGGGTGCCCTGGTCGTGATGCCGGCCAGCGCCGACGCGCGTGGCTTCGGCGGAGGCGGCTTCCACGGCGGCGGGTTCCACGGTGGTGGATTCGGCGGCGGGTTTCGAGGCGGCGGATTCGGCGGGTTCCGCGGCGGTGGCTTCGGCGGGTTCCGGGGCGGCTACGGCGGGTTCCGCGGCGCCGGCTTCCGCGGTGGCTACGGCCGGGGCTTCTACGGCCGCGGCTACGGCTATCGCGGCGGCTACGGCTACGGGCTCGGCGGCCTGGGTCTCGGCGTCGGCCTGGGTCTGGCGGCCGGCGGCCTCTATGGTGGCTACGGCGGTTACGGCGGCGGCTACGGCTATCCGGGCTACGGCTATGGCGGCGGCTACGCCCCGGTCGGCTTCGCCGGCGACTACGGCTACGGCGGCGGCTGCTACACGGTCCCGCGGGTGCGCTGGACCCCCTACGGCTACCGCCGGGTTCTGGTGGAGCGCTGCTACTGAGCGACGCCTGAACCGGAACGTCTCGGAAAAGGCCGCCTCAGGGCGGCCTTTTCCTTGCGTAGCACCTCCCCACGGTTGCACAGCTCGGCTATTGGCGCCGATATTGGTATCCGCTGACGGGAGAGTGTGATGCGGACGGAAGCAGGGCCGGGACATCCGGGCGTGGAGGCGGTGGAAATCCGCGATGCCAGCCTGATGGCCTTCTACCGCTCCATGACGTCGACGGAGCGGCACACCTTCTGGGCCTGCGCTGCCGGGTGGTGCCTCGACGGCATGGACTTCATGATCTACCCGCTGGTGATCGGGACGATCATGGCCCTCTGGCATGTCGATTCCGGCACGGCCGGCCTCGCCGCCACGGTGACGCTGCTGGCCTCGGCCCTGGGCGGCTGGCTCGCGGGCTTCGTCGCCGACCGGATCGGCCGGGTGCTCACCCTCCAGATCACCATCCTGTGGTTCTCGGTGTTCTCGCTGCTCTGCGCCTTCGTGCAGAACTTCGAGCAGCTGCTCATCGCCCGGGCGATCCTGGGGCTCGGCTTCGGTGGCGAGTGGGCGGCCGGCGCCGTGCTGATCGGCGAGACCATCCGGGCCGAATATCGCGGCCGCGCGGTCGGCTCGGTCCAGTCCGGCTGGGCGATCGGCTGGGGCATGGCGGTGCTCGCACAGGCCGTGACCTTCTCGCTGCTGCCCCCCGAGATCGCCTGGCGCTGGATGTTCGCGATCGGTGCGCTCCCGGCCCTGCTGATCTTCTACCTGCGCCGCTACGTCCAGGAGCCGCAGGTCGCCGCCGAGACTCGTGCCCGGGCCATCGCGACCGGCGACCGGCCGAAGATCTGGGAGATCTTCTCCGGGCCGATCCTCAAGACCACCCTGCTCGCCTCGCTGGCGGCGGCCGGATGCCAGGGCGGCTACTACGCGATCACCACCTGGGTGCCGCGCTTCCTGACCACGGAGCGCGGCCTGTCGGTGGTGTCCTCCACGGGCTACCTCGCGGCCCTGATCGTCGGCTCGTTCGCCGGCTATCTCGTGGGCGCGTGGCTGGCCGACCGGCTCGGGCGCCGGCCGCTGTTCCTGATCTTTTCGCTCGGCGCCATCGCGGTGATCGTCGCCTACACGCAGATCCCGCTCTCCAACGGCGTGCTCTGGGTGCTGGGCTTCCCGCTCGGCTTCTTCGCCTCCGGCTACTTCTCCGGAATGGGCGCGTTCCTGACCGAACTCTACCCGACCCGTTTGCGCGGCTCGGGGCAGGGGTTCTGCTACAATTTCGGCCGGGGCATCGGCGCCCTGTTCCCAGCGCTCGTCGGCTACCTCGCCGAGCGCGCCGGCCTCGCCTCGGCCATCGCGATCTTCGCGGCCATCGCCTACGGGATCTTCTTCCTGGCGGCCTTCGCGCTGCCCGAGACCCGCGGCCGGGTCCTGCACGCGGATACCTGATCATGGCGGAGATCAGAGACTGCCCGGCCCCCGATCCGCACCCCGGCGGCCCGACGCGCTACCGGGTGCCGGAGGGCGCGGTCGACACCCATGCCCACGTGATCGGCCTGCCACCGGCCTATCCGCTCGTGGCCGACCGCAGCTACACGCCCCCGGCCGCCCCCGCGGACCGGTACCTCGCGATGCTCGACGCCACCGGCATGGCCAACGGCGTGCTGGTCCAGGTCAGCGTCCACGGCACCGACAACCGCCTGATGGTGGAGACGCTCCGGGCCAACCGGCAGCGCCTGCGCGGCATCGCGGTGATCCCGCTGGGCCTCCCCGATGCGGACCTCGCCGCCCTGAAGGAGGCCGGGGTGGTGGGCCTGCGCCTCAACGTGCTGTTCGGCGGCGGCATCGGCCTCGATGCGGTGGAGGCCTACGGGGCGCTGGCCCGCGAGATGGGCTGGCACCTCCAGTTCCTGCTCGACGCCCGCGACCTGCCGCCGATTGCGAGCCGCCTGTCGCGGCTGCCGGTGCCCCTGGTGTTCGACCATATGGGCCACATGCCGGCCTCGGCCGGGGTGGAGCATCCAGGCTTCCAGACCCTGCTCGGCCTCGTGCGCGACGGCCATTGGGTGAAGCTGTCGGGCGCCTTCCGGGACTCGGTGGCCGGGCCGCCCTATGCCGACACAATTCCCTTCGCCCGCGCCCTCAACGAGGCCGCCCCCGAGCGCTGCGTCTGGGGCTCGGACTGGCCGCACGTCGCCGCCTGGGACGGCCCGCCGCGCCTGTCCGACCTCCTCGACCTGATGGCCGAGTGGGTGCCGGACGCGGACAGGCGCCGCCGGCTCTTCGTCGACAACCCGCGCCGGCTCTACGGCTTCGGGTAGGCGATCTCAGACCCGTAGGTCGAGGCGCTGGCCCTGGCCGGGAGGCGCCGGCGGCCCGGATGCGGCGCCGCCCTGGGCGGTCTCCGCCACCAAGCCGGCCACCGCCTTCTCGGCGGCGATCTGCTGGCGCGCCACCGCGGTGCCGATCGCCTGGTTCTGGGACGTCGCCAGCATCTGGCTGGCCGTGGCGGCGAGGGTGCTCATGCGACCGTTCTAACGCGAGCCCTTGAATCCGGCGTTAGCCGGATCCGCCGCCTTTGAGTGAAAACCCGGGACCCTCAGTCGTCCTGAAAGCCGCGCTGGCGCGCCCGGTAGCCGCCGATCAGCGTCACGCAGAGGAAGGAGATCCCGGCAAGGACCGTCCCGAACACGGCGATCGGCCACCAATGCCCCTGGAAGCGCTCGGCCAGCACCGTGCCGACGATCGGTGTCAGGCCACCGGCCAGCGCCCCGCAGAACTGGTAGGCGATCGAGATCGCCGTATAGCGCACCCGGGCCGGGAAGGCGCCCGCGAGGTAGCCGGCGATCACCGCGTAGAAGGTCGCGGTGCCGACGACGTTCAGGGCGAGCCCGAGGATGATCAAGCTCACCGACCGGGTCTCGACCAGCCAGAACAGCGGGTAGGGGGCCAGCATCGCCCAGACCAGCGCGCCCTGCAGGAACAGCCGCTCGTTGCGGATGAGCTCCGCGATACGGGCGCCCACCGGGGTCATCACCAGCTGCACCACGGCCGCGATCAGCAGCGCGTCCAGGATCGTCGCGCGGGCGATCCCGAGATACTGCGTCGTGAACGCGATCATGAAGGTGTTGAACAGGTAGACCGAGGCGATCGCGAAGGTGTTGGCGCCGGCCGCCAGCAGCACCGGCTTGAGGAAGGACGACAGCACCTCGCGCACGGGGGCCTGCGGCGGCCCACCCGCGGCCCGGGTCTTCTCGAAGGCGGGCGATTCGGCGACGCCGAGCCGGATCGCGAGGCCGACGCCCAGCAGCAGAACGCTCACCAGGAACGGCAGGCGCCAGCCCCAGGCCAGGAAGGTCTCCTTGTCCAGCAGGCTGGCGAGCCGGAAAGCCAGGAGCGACAGGATCTGCCCGGCGGGGCTGCCGAGCTGCGCGAACGAGGCGAAGAAGGTGTTGCGCCCGGCCGGCGCGTGCTCGGCGGCCATAAGCACGGCCCCGCCCCACTCGCCGCCGACCGCGATACCCTGCACCAGCCGCAGCACGACCAACAGCACCGGCGCCCACAGGCCGACCGACGCGTAGGTCGGCAGCAGCCCGATCCCGGACGTGGCGATGCCCATCATCACCAGGGTCGCCACCAGGGCGCGCTTGCGCCCGAAGCGGTCGCCGAGATGCCCGAAGATTACCCCGCCGAGGGGCCGGGCCAGGAAGCCGACCGCGAACGTGCCGAAGGCCGCAAGCGTCGCGATGTAGGGCGATTCCGCCGTGAAGAAGAGCGGCCCGAACACCAGGGCCGCCGCGGTGCCGTAGATGAAGAAATCGTACCACTCGATGGTGGTGCCCACGAAGGCCGCCACCGCCGCCCGCGTCGACTGGCTCTTCCCGGGTGCCGATCCCGGGGCTTCCAGCGTGACGGCCATCGATCCTCGCGCGCTCGCGGTGGCATTCTGCATTCACCTGCCAGTACCGAATCCGCCGCCCGCCAGGAACCGCAAAGTCTGCGCGATGACGGTGGGATGATGCATCATCAGCGCGTGGCTCACCGGCAGGACCAGATGACCCTGCAGACCGGCGATCCGGGTCGCGGCCACGCTGACCCGGCCGTCATTGGGCCGGGGCAGCATCAGCCAGCCGATCGGATCGACGGTGCGGGTGCCGGCGATAACGCCGACCGGGTAATCCGGATCGGGCCAGACCGGGACGCTGCGGGTCCCGAGCGTGAGACCCGCCGGCCCGAAGACCCGGCGGTAGAGCCCGAGATGACCCAGCCGGTCCGCGATCTCGCTGCCGCGATTGGGCGGCCCGAGCATGACCAGCCGGCCGAGCCGCTCCGGCCGCGCCTGGGCGATCAGGGCCCGGGCGAGGAGCCCGCCCATCGAATGCCCGACGAAGTGCAGATCCCCCGGGGTCCCGCGCGCGATCTCGGCGATGCGGGGGCCGAGTGAGGCCGTGAGGTCCGGCAGGGCGTGGCGGGTCGAGGGATAGTCGAGCGCCATCGCTCGGTAGCCCGAGGCGGTCAGCGCCGCCCGCATCCCCGCGAGCGAGGCGGACGTCCGCCCGAGACCGTGGAGGAAGATGACGCTGTCGCCCGGCATCCGGCTCTAAAAACTCGGCGGCGTGCAGGCGCTGACCAGCTCGCACGGGTTGGGGCCGACGCAGCGGAACCGGTGCGGGCGGCGGCTGTCGAAGCTGTAGGCATCGCCGGGGCCGAGGATGCGCCGCTCCTCGCCGACCGTGACCTCGAGGCGGCCGGACAGCACGATGCCGCCCTCCTCGCCCTCGTGGGAGAGCGGCACCCGGCCGGTATCGGCCCCGGGCTCGTAGCGCTCCTTCAGGAGTTGGAGCTTGCGCCCGAACAGGCTGTCGCCGACCTGCAGGAACGAGATCGCCCCCTTGGTCGCCTTGCGGCCGATCTCGGTCAGTTCGTCTGCCGCGAAGAACGCCTTGCGCTCCGGCTCCGGTTCGAGCGCAAAGAACTCGGCCATGCCGATCGGCACCCCGTCGAGGATGCGCTTGAGGGCGCCCACCGAGGGGTTCACCCGGTTCGCCTCGATCAGCGAAATCGCCGAGTTCGTCACCCCGGCGCGCTTGGCCAGCGCCCGCTGCGACAGGCCGTGGCGGGCCCGCACGAAGCGCAGGCGCGCGCCGACATCGATGCTCATCCGTCCCGGCCCCGTTTCAGGTGTTGAGGATCCCGCAACGGTGCCGTCCGCGGCCCCGATTCTGCAAGGGCTTGGCGGCGATCAGAAAAGGACTTGTTGCCCGATCCGCCAGGGTGTCCCCTGGACTGGACGTCGCCCCGGAGAGCCGACCCATGACCGACCATCCCCTGCGCAACACGCCGTCGCTCGACGCCTTCTGGATGCCGTTCACCGCCAACCGCCAGTTCAAGGCGGCGCCGCGGATGCTGGTGGCCGCCGAGGGCATGCACTACACGGCCGATGACGGCCGCACGGTGCTGGACGGCACCGCCGGGCTCTGGTGCGTCAATGCCGGGCACGGGCGCCGGGGGATCTCCGCCGCGGTGGAGCGCCAGCTCGCGACGCTGGACTTCGCCCCGACCTTCCAGATGGGCCACCCGATCGCGTTCGAGTTCGCCGAGCGGCTCGCCGAGATCGCCCCGGGCGGCCCCGACAACCGCCTCGACCGGGTGTTCTTCACCAATTCCGGCTCCGAATCGGTCGACACCGCCCTCAAGATCGCGCTCGCCTACCAGCGGGCGATCGGGCAGGGCACCCGCACCCGGCTGATCGGCCGCGAGCGCGGGTATCACGGCGTCGGCTTCGGCGGCCTGTCGGTGGGCGGCATCGTGTCGAACCGCCGGGTCTTCCCGCAGCTCAACGGTACCGATCACCTGCGCCATACCCACGATCCGGCCCGCAACGCCTTCGTGAAGGGCCAGCCCGAGCACGGGGCGGAGCTGGCCGACGACCTGGAGCGGCTGGTGGCGCTTCATGGGGCCGAGACCATCGCGGCCTGCATCGTGGAGCCGGTGGCGGGCTCCACCGGCGTGCTGATCCCGCCGAAGGGCTATCTCGAACGCCTGCGCGCGCTCTGCACCAAGCACGGCATCCTGCTGATCTTCGACGAGGTCATCTCCGGCTTCGGCCGCCTCGGCGCGCCCTTCGCCACCGATTATTTCGGCGTGGTGCCCGATCTCGTGACCAGCGCCAAGGGCCTGACCAACGGCACGGTGCCGATGGGCGCAGTGTTCGCGAGCCGCGCGGTGCACGACGCGCTGATGAACGGCCCGGACGGGATCGAGCTGTTCCACGGCTACACCTATTCCGGGCACCCGGTGGCGTGCGCGGCCGGCCTCGCCACGCTCGACATCTACCGGGAGGAGGGGCTGCTCACCCGCGCCGCCGACCTCGCGGACGACTGGGCCACGGCGATGCACGACCTGCGCGGGCGCAAGAACGTCATCGACATCCGCACCATCGGGCTGATTGCCGGCATCGAGCTGGCGCCCCGGCCCGACGCCCCCGGCAAGCGCGCCTACGACCTGTTCGTGGATTGCTTCGCGCGCGGCCTGCTCACCCGCGTCACCGGCGACATCATCGCCCTGTCGCCGCCGCTGATCATCGAACACGGCCAGATCGGCGAGATCGTCGAGGTGCTGGGCGCGGCGATCGACCGGGTGGCGTGAGGAGCGGGGAGCGGCGGCCGCGCATCACGACACCGATCGATGATGATGCTCTGGCGGCACAATAAACCGCTTTGTCATTCCGGGTTCGCCTTCGGCGCCCCGGAATGACAAGGAGGATGTTCGGACGGCGGTGCAATGCCCGCATCCTTCAAAGAGGAAATAGCTCTCCGCGCCCGAGTCCTCCACGAGCACGATCGGTCCCATCCTGAAAGCGGCCAGCGACGAGAACGCCTGTCTACCAAGCGCCTCCGCCAATACCCGCGACGCGGGGGAGGGCGGCGTCGGGCGGCCTTGAAGCCTATGGGGGGCGGCCGCATCTGCCGCTCAACCGGGATGTGAGCCGGGTCGAGAGGATGTGCATGTCGAACACCGCCCTGATCGTCGGCGCCAGCGGGATCGTGGGGAGCGCCACCGGGGCGCTGCTGGCCGAGGAGGGCTGGCGGGTCGCGGGGCTCGCCCGCAAGCCTGTGGCGATGGCGGGGGTCGAGCCGGTCGTCGCCGACCTTCAGGACCCGGACTCCCTCGACAAGGCGCTCGCCGGCCTCGCACCGAGCCACGTGTTCCTGGCGACCTGGCAGCGGCGCCCGACCGAGGCGGAGATGATCCGGGTCAACCGGGCCATGATCGAGAACCTGCTCGATGCCCTGCGGCCCCAGAAGAGCGTCCGCCACGTCGCCCTGGTGACCGGGCTGAAGCACTATCTCGGCCCGTTCGAGGCCTACGGCAAAGGCACCCTGCCGCAGACGCCGTTCCGCGAGGACCAGGGCCGGCTCGACGTCGAGAACTTCTACTACGCCCAGGAGGACGCGGTGTTCGCGGCCAGCGCCCGCGACGGCTTCACCTGGAGCGTGCACCGCCCGCACACGATCATCGGCAAGGCGGTCGGCAATGCCATGAACATGGGCACGACGCTGGCCTGCTACGCCACCCTGTGCCGGGAGCTGGGGCGCCCCTTCACATTCCCGGGCTCGGCCGCCCAGTGGAACGGGCTCACCGACATGACCGACGCGAGGCTGCTCGCCCGCCAGCTGCTCTGGGCCTCCACCGAGCCGAAGGCCGCCAACGAGGCGTTCAACGTGGTCGACGGCGACGTCTTCCGCTGGAGCTGGATGTGGGGCCGGATCGCCGACTGGTTCGGGATCGAGGCGGTGCCGTTCGATGGTACGGTCCGGCCGCTGGAGGACAGGATGGCGCAGGACGGGCCGGCCTGGGCCGAGCTCGCCGAGCGCCACGGCCTGGCCGAGACGGACCTCGCGAAGCTCGCCTCCCCCTGGCACACCGATGCCGATCTCGGCCGGCCGATCGAGGTCGTCACCGACATGAGCAAGAGCCGCCGGCTGGGCTTTACGGCGTATCAGCCCACCGATGACGCGTTCTACGACCTGTTCACCCGGCTCCGGGCGGACCGGCTGATCCCCTGAGAAAGGGGGATCGCGGGCGCTCACATCGGGCAGGCAGGTCGTAGTGAACCGCTCGCGCGGAGCCCGTGCTTCAGCCCGCCCGCCGCTCCGTCCCGCACCACTCGGCCACGAACAGCGCCATCGCGGTGGTGCAGCGCTTGACCGAGGCGAGGCTGACGCGCTCGTCGAAGCCGTGGACGTTCTGGGCGATCGGCCCGTAGCACAGGGCCGGCACCCGGTCGTAGAGGGCGTAGACCCGCGTATCCAGGTAGCTCGGCGACATGAAGCTCTGCAGCTTGGCGCCCATCGCCCGCTCGTGGGCGCGACCGAGGACGGCTTCCGCCTCTGAGCCCTCCGCCAGCACGTAGCCTTCGGCGAAGAACCCGTTGAAGGCGACGCGCGGCGGGTTGTTGGCCAAGAAGGAATCCGAGCGGGCGAAATCCGAGACCGCGGCCTCGATCTCGGCGGCGGCCCGGGCCGCTTCCATGCCCGGATAAAGCGCCACCCGGCAGTCGATCCGGCACCAGGCCGGCACCGAGGAGGCCCAGTCGCCGCCCTCGATCCGGCCGATATTGAGGTTGATCGGGTGGTCCTCGGCCTCGAAGTGGCGGTGCGCGCCCTTCTCGGCGTTCCAGCGCGCCTCGAGCTCCCGCAGAGCGGCGATGACCCGATAGGTCGCGTCGATCGCGTTGGCGCCGGCGCCCATCTCGCGCACGTGGACGGGCACGCCCCGGACCTCGACGGTGAACCACAGCACGCCGGTGTTGGCGCGCACCAGTTTCTCGTCCTCGGGCTCCGGGATCAGCACGGCGTCGGCCCGGTAGCCGCGCAGATGGGTCGCGAGCGCGCCGTTGCCGGTGGATTCCTCCTCGACCACCGACTGGATCGTCACCGCGGCGGCGGGCTGGAGGCCGAGGCGGGCCAGCGCATCGAGGGCGAACAGGTTGGCGGCGTGCCCGGCCTTCATGTCGCCGCCGCCGCGGCCGTAGAGCCAGTCGCCCTCGATCACCGGATCGAAGGGCGGGTGAGTCCACAGGTCGCGGGGCCCTTCCGGCACCACGTCGACATGGGCCTGCAGGATCAGCGAGCGCCCGGTCTCGGTCTGCGGGCGGTGGTGGCAGACGACGATCGGGGCGTCCGAGTGGCGCTCGTCGATCTTCGAGCCGCCCGGATGGGCCGCGATGGCGGCGCGGTCCATGGCGAAGCGCTCGGTGGCGTAGCCCCGGGACCGGAACGTCCCGAACACGTAATCCTGGCAGGCATGCTCGGCGCCCCGCAGCGAGGCGAACCGGACCAGCGCCTGCGTGTGCGCGACCTGGTCGGCGAAGCCTTCGGCCACGGACGCTTCGATCTCGGCGGCGAGGGCGGGGTCGAGGGCCATAAGATCTCCGGATCTGGGATGGGGTAGGAGGCGCCCGGCGGCGGGCGGGTGTCAACGGGCGCAACTTCCGGGGGGCATCTTCCGTGCCGAAGCCGGGCCGCCCGCCTGGGGAAGCGGCCAAGGACCAAGCCAAGTTCCGCGTGCAAGCGCTGCACCGGGTGGGTTCGCGACCGCCCGCGACGACGATGCAGGCGGCCGGATCCGGGCGGCCCCTCGGCCGTCGCAGCGCCTGCGCAGTCGAACCCCGCGGCGGCAGGATCCCGCCCAGGAACCTTGGCGTTAGCAAGGGCTTAGCCTATCTCGAAGCGGTTTCCCCCTCCATCGAGGTCATTCATGCGTATCGGTCTGGTCTCGGTCCTGTCCGGACTGCTCCTGTGGGGCGCCGCGTCCCCGGCGGCCCGGGCGGATGTGCTCATCACCGTCGACAAATCCTCCCAGCGCATGGAGGTCACGGTCGATGGGCAGCCGCGCTACACCTGGCCGGTCTCCACCGGGGTCGAGGCCTACGACACGCCGTCCGGTTCCTATCGGCCGTTCCGGATGGAGCGCACCCACTTCTCGAAGGAGTGGGACGATGCGCCCATGCCGTTCGCGATGTTCTTCACGAACCAGGGCCACGCGATCCACGGCACCAACCACGTCCGCAGCCTCGGGCGCGCGGCCTCGCACGGCTGCGTGCGGCTGTCGGTGCGCAACGCCGCGACCTTGTTCAACCTCGTGAAGGCCCAGGGGGCGAGCCGGACTCGCGTCCAGATCGAGGGCACCGATGCCCTGGTGGCCGAGCGCGGCACGCGCACCCGCCGGCTCGCCCGGAGCCGCGATCCCTATGCCCCGGACGACACCCTGGCCGACCTGGACCAGATGGGCCGGCGCACGCTCCCGGCCTCGTACGCCCGAACCGCCGTGCGCCCGGCCTACGCGCCGGTGCAGGGGTATGGCGACCCGGTCGAGGGCGACGTCGGGGATGGGTGGTAGGGTAGGGGCTTCGACCGGGACGCCCTGTCCGCCCGCCGCGTCGTCTGGGCGCGGAAGCCGCCGTCCGTCAGGCCGGCCCATTGCCCCGGCGGGTCTCGCGGCTTAGCTCCTGCGCGGCCCCAGAGCCTGCGCGGCGCCCGCCGCGATCGATATGGATGGAGACCCCCCGATGCCCTTCGCTTTCAGCCGGCCCCTGCCGCTTGCCGCCTTGGCGCTGGCCGCTTCCACCGTCGCGGGCCACGCCCTGGAGGTGACGCGCTCGGCCGACATCGCCGCGCCGCCGGCCAAGGTCTGGCAGACGATCGGCGAGTTCTGCGGCATCGGCGATTGGCATCCGGCCATCGAGAAGTGCGTCCTGTCCGACAAGGACGGCCTGAAGGTCCGCACGCTGAGCCTGAAGGGCGGCGGCACCCTCAAGGAGGAGCAGGTCTCCCGCGACGACAAGGTGATGAGCTACACCTACACGATCCTGGATGGCCCGCTGCCGGTCGCCGACTACAAGTCGACGCTGGCCGTCGCCCCCGAGGGCACGGGCTCCAAGGTGACCTGGAGCGGGACCTTCAACGCCAAGGGCGCCCCCGACACCGTGGCGGTCGACGCCATACAGGGGATCTACGAATCCGGCCTGAAGGCGCTGTCCGACAAGGCCAAATAGGGCGCGCCGACGCCCGGGCCGGCGGATCTGCGGACGGGCCCGGGACGATGCACACGGTCAACGGAACGTGCCGTCCAGGGAGGGCGCCCATCCTCCCCGTTTGCGGGGAGGATGGGCGCGTCCCGGTTCAGGATCGGGCACCTGATCGAGCCTCAGACCACCCGGAACCCCATGTGTGATCATCACAGCGTGCGGGTATGCCGCCCGGGCGATTGACCCACTGCCAAGCTCGGCCCAAAACCCTGGCGGCGCAGCCCGTGCGCCGCAGCAGGATGATCGCCGTGCCCGCGTCACGTCTTCCGATGCGCCTCAGCCTCGTGGTTCTCGCCGCCGCGACGCTCGGTGCCTGCCAGCAGCGCGCCGCCGCGCCCAAGGTCTCCGAGCCCTCGCCCATCGTTCCGGCGCCGTTGTCCCTGCCCGCCGGCAGCGGCTGCGGCCCGGAGATCGCGCGCACCAAGGCCATCGTGGACAGCGATGTGGCCACCGGCAACCTCAACAAGCCGGTGGGCGACCAGTTCAACGCCGACCTGAGCCAGGCCGCCGCGGAATGCGCCGCCGGCAAGTCCGGCCCGGCGCTCCACCTGCTGGCCGCCGCCAAGAGCCGGTACGGGTATCGCTGAGCGCGCGGGATCGGGCAGGGCTCGGCTCTGCCCCTTCACGCGGTCCCGGACCGGGTTGATCCGGGACTTAAACGATGAACAGTAAGTTCAAGCCCGCGCGGCGGAATCCGTCCTCGGCGATCTTCAGGTCGAGGCCGTAGGACGCGATATCGTCCGCCACCGGGTCGAGGGTCGGCGCCCGGTGCTGGTGCAGGTGCTTGATGTAGCTGTGGCAGGTCGTGCAGGTCTCGACCTGGACGTCCTTCGAGACCTCGTCGAGCCCGTAATAGCTGATGCCTTCGCCGGAGCCGCAGGCGGTGCAGCGGATCCGGACGTGGTTCCAAAGGGTGTTGCAAACCGAGCAGCTCAGGTACCGGGCCTTGTCGGCCGGGGTCCAGCTCACCACCACGCTCGCCACCGGCGCGCCGCCGCAGCACGGGCAAACGCCGTCGGCCACGGGCTTCAGCGCCGAGGCGTCGAGACGCGCCGCATCCTGGGCGAACCGGACCTGGAGGGCGGCCGCCACGAACACGCATTCGGCGATCCGCTCCACCGGAAGCGCGCCTTCCACGACCTGTACGGCGAGATCCAGCCGGTCCGCCGGGGAGGCCGCGAGCAGGCTCGCGCGGGCGGCCTGTGACGCCTCCGGGGATACCGACAGGTCGAGCTGGTCCAACAGTGCAGTGAGGCAACCGTCGAAGCCGGCATCGGCCTCGAGCCGCTGGCGCGACAGGGGCGGCATCCCGTGCTCGGTCCGCAGGGCAGTGTCGGAGGCAGCCGGGGCCTCGGCGGGTGGAAACGCCGCCTGCACGGACGCCTGCGCCCGGGCCACCTCGGCGACGAACCGAAGATAGGCTTCGAGCGGATGCCCCGGTGCCGCCGCCATCAGGCGCGCGGCCCGGGCGGCGAACAGCGTTCCGGGATCGGGCAGCCGCACGAACGGGACCGAGCCCGCGATCCCGATCTTGTCGGGATCGGGCTTCAGCTCGCTAAAATCCCGCCGCCGGGGTTTGGGCTCGGACGCGGCGGGCGTCGTCCCGGCCGGTACCGTTGGCTTGCGCCTGAAGAAGTTAGCCACGCCTCAGGATCCGCGCTTGTCCACCGAGCCCCGGCGCTCCTTGGATCCGGCGATCTGCCGGAACCACTTGCGGTGATGCCGGTAGGCCCAGCCACCCGTCACCGTGCCGCGCACCATCGCCCGGCCGGTGCCGCGCACCCAGATGCCGGCGTAGATGTGGACCACGATGATCGCGATGGCGATCACGGCCGCGAGCGAGTGGGCGAGCAGCGCCCAGCGCTGGGTCTCGATGGTGGTCAGCCCGCCGAAATAGGTGTTCCAGATCATCAGGCCGGTGACGAACATCACCCCGATCAGCGCGGTCTGGCCCCAGAACACGCCCTTCTGGCCGGCATTGTACTTGCCGAGCTCGGGCAGGCGGTCCTCCCGGTTGGTGACGACGTCGCCGATCTTCATGGACCACGCGACATCGTCCTTGTTGGGGATGTTGAGCTTCCAGAAGCGCACGAACAGGAAGAAGAAGCTCACCGCCAGGGCGACGCCGAACCACGGATGGATCGCGCGCGTCGCCTGCCCGCCGCCGAACAGGCCGGTCAGCGAGAACAGGTAGGGCGTGAACATCGCCAGCCCGGACAGGGTCAGCAGCGTGAACAGGATCGCGGTGATCCAGTGGTTCACGCGTTGCACCCCGGTGTAGCGGGGGACGTACATCACCTCCGGCGCCTCGGACTTGGCGTGGTGGAGGGGGCGGGAATCGCCGTCCCGGATCTCGTTCTGGCTCGTCATCGGCCTTCTCGCGCGTGACGGGGCCGGCTCCGCGGCACGGAACGACCCGGAAACTTAATGTAGGGCGGCATGACCTCGACGGTGCCACCCTGTCGATTCCGGATCCGCGCGGCTCTCCCTCCCCCTCTGCGGGGGAGGGTGGCCCCTGCGTCAGCAGGAGTCGGGAGAGGGGAACCCGGGCTCAGGAAAGGATGCGACCGGCATGACGGGCAACGCCCATCCTGCACCGTCGCTCCCCTCTCCCGACCCCCTTTCGGGGGCCACCCTCCCCCGCAGGGGGGAGGGAGACCGTCGCGTCTAGTGCGGCCGAGCCTCGCCGCCGCCGGTCTCGCCGCGGCGCTTGGCCTCGTCGTACTCGACCGCCTCTTCCTCTTCTTCCGGCACGACTTCGTTCGGGCCGGCCGTCACGTAGTGGAAGAAGCCCGCAACTGCGGCAAAGCCCATCGCGGCGAGCCCGAACACCTTGGCGCCGCCCTTCCAGAAGGCCACCAGCGGCGAGATCTTCGGGTCGTTCGGCAGGCCGGCATAGAGGCTCGGCTGGTCGGCGTGGTGCAGCACGTACATGACGTGCGTGCCGCCAACGCCGGCCGGGTCGTAGAGGCCGGCATGCTCGAAGCCGCGCGACTTCAGGTCCTCGACGCGGCTCTCGGCCTGCTCGATCATCGCCTGCTTGGTGCCGAACATGATCGAGCCGGTCGGGCACGCCTTGGCGCAGGCCGGGGCCTGACCCACCGCGACCCGGTCCGAGCACAAGGTGCACTTGTACGCCTTGTGGTCGGTCTGGCTGATGCGCGGGATGTTGAACGGGCATCCCTTCACGCAGTAGCCGCAGCCGATGCAGTTCTCCTCGATGAAGTCGACGATGCCGTTGGAGTACTGCACGATCGCCCCGGGGGACGGGCAGGCCTTGAGGCAGCCCGGCTCGGTGCAGTGCATGCAGCCGTCCTTGCGGATCAGCCATTCGAGGTTCTGGGTCTCCGGGTTCTCGTACTCGGTGAACCGCATGAGGGTCCACGACTTCGGGGTGAGGTCGTGGGGGTTGTCATAGACACCGCGGTTGATCCCGATGTCGTCGCGCAGGTCGTTCCACTCCTCGCAAGCCGATTGGCAGGCCTTGCAGCCGATGCATTTCGACACGTCGATGAGCTTGGCGACCTCCACCTGGCGGCGGATATCCGGCGGCGTCTCCGTGGAGGCGGAGCGCTGGCGGATATCGAGGGAGCTGTAATCGGCCATGCTGTCAGCTCCCCTCAGGCGACCGCGTCGGACGGCGGCGTGGTCGGCTCGATATTCACGAGCCAGGCCTTGAACTCCGGCGTCTCGGTGTTCGCGTCACCCACCACGGGCGTCAGCGAGTTCGGGTGCCATCCTTTCTTCGTCAGGCCCATGAAGCCCCAGTGCTGCGGGATGCCGACGACGTGGACGGGCTTGCCGTCGCAGATCAGCGGCTTGATCCGCTTCGTCACCACCGCCTTGGCCTTGAGCGAGCCGCGCTTCGACCAGACGCGGACCCAGCCGCCCTTGGCGATGCCCTTCTCCTTCGCGAGCTCTTCCGAGATCTCCACGAAGGCCTCCGGCTGGAGGATCGCGTTGATCCGGGCGTGCTTGGTCCAGCCGTGGAAGTGCTCGGTCAGGCGGTAGCTCGTCGCCGCGTAGGGGAACTCGGTCGCGTCGCCAAGATCGGCCAGGTCGTCCTTGAAGATCCGGGCCGCCGGGGCGCCCTTGATCTTCGGGAACGGGATGTTGGCCATCGGCGACTCGAACGGCTCGTAGTGCGTCGGGAAGGGCCCGTCGCGCATGAGCCCCCGGGTCCACAGGCGGGCGACGCCCTCCTGGTTCAGGATGAACGGGCCGACGCCCTTATCGGGGGCGACGGTGACGCCGTAATCCGGGACGTCGAAGCCGATCCACTGCTTGCCGTTCCACTCTATGAGCTTCTTCTTCTCCGACCAGGGTTTGCCCTCCGGGTCGCAGGACGCCCGGTTGTAGAGCACGCGCCGGTTGGCCGGCCACGCGAAGGCCCAGTTCGGCGCGATGCCGCGGTCGCCGGGATCGGTGTTGTCCCGGCGGGCCATGGTGTTGCCCTTCTCGGTGTAGCAGCCCGAGTAGATCCAGCACCCGCAGGCGGTCGTGCCGTCGTCCTTGAGCTGGGCGAAGCCGTCGAGTTGCCGGCCCGCCGGCATGACGGTCCCGTTGAGGTCGGGCGTCGGCGCCACCGTGTAGCCGTTGAGCTCGCGGGCGAGCTCGGTCGGCGTCGGCGACTCGGCGATGGCGTAGTCCCATTTCAGGTTGACGATCGGGTCCGGGAACGCGCCGCCATCCTTCTTGTAGGCCGCCTTCACGCGGAGGAAGATCTCCGACATGATCTCGATGTCCGAGCGGCACTCGCCCGGAGCCTCCTGGGCCTGCCAGTGCCACTGCAGCCAGCGGCTGGAGTTCGACAGCGAGCCCTCCTCCTCCGCGAACAGGGTGGTCGGCAGCTCGAATACCTCGGTCTGGATCTTGGTCGGGTCGACGTCGTTGTACTCGCCGTGGTTCTCCCAGAACCGGGCGGTCTCCGTCTTGAGCGGATCCATCACCACGATGAACTTCATCTTGGAGAAGGCTTCCGTCATCTTGGTGCGATTGGGGAACGACAGCAGGGGGTTGAAGCCCTGGATGATGTAGCCCGTCATCTTGCCCTGCTTGGCGAGCTCGAACCCACGGATCACGTCGTAGGTCGGCACGTCGAGCTTGGGCAGGTAATCGTAGGCCCAGTCGTTCTCCTTCGTCGCCTTGTCGCCCCACATCATCTTCTGGAACGAGACGAAGAACTTGTTGTAGTTCTGCCAGTAGCTGGTCTGCCCCGGGCGCAGCGGCTTGAACTGCCGCTTGGCCATGTAGCTCCCGTAGTCCGGCTCCTTCTCCACGGGCAGGTTGAGATAGCCCGGGATGAGGTTCGACATCAGCCCGAGATCGGTCAGCCCCTGGATGTTGGAGTGGCCGCGCAACGCCTGCATCCCGCCACCGAGCATGCCGATGTTGCCGAGCAACGTCTGGACGATGCACATCGAGCGGATGTTCTGCGAGCCCTTGGAGTGGTGCGTCCAGCCGAGCGCGTAGAGCGAGGCCATCGTCCGCTCAGGGGACGACGTGGTCGCCATCAGCTCGCAGACCTTCAGGAAGGTCTCCTTCGGCGAGCCGCAGATCCGCTCCACCATCTCGGGCGTGTAGATGGCGATGTGCTTCTTCAGGAGCTGCATGACGCAGCGCGGATGCTGCATCGTCTCGTCGACCACGGCGTAGCCATCGGGACCGATCTCGTAGTCCCAGGTGGTCTTGTCGTAGTCGCGCTTGTCGGCGTCGTAGCCGGCGAACAGGCCCTCGCTGAAATCGTAGCCCTCGCGGACGACGTAGCCCGCGTTGGAATAGGCCGCGACGTAGCGGTGCTGCAGCTTGTCGTTGTCGATCAGGTACTTCGCGACGCCGGACAGGAACGCGATGTCGGTCCCCTGCCGGATCGGGCAGTACAGATCGGCCACCGACGCCGTGCGGGTGAAGCGCGGGTCGACGACGATGAGCTTGGCGTTGTTATGGGCCTTCGCCTCGACGACCCACTTAAATCCGCACGGATGCGCTTCGGCGGCATTGCCGCCCATCACGGTGATCACGTCCGCGTGCTTGATGTCCATCCAGAGGTTGGTCATCGCACCGCGTCCGAAGGAGGGCGCCAAACTGGCGACCGACGGACCGTGTCAAACCCTGGCCTGGTTATCGAAGACCAGGGCCCCCATGCTGCGGACTGTCTTGTAGGTCAGCCAGGCCGTCTCGTTGGTGGTGGCCGAGGCGCCGAGGAAGCCCGTCGTGGTCCAGCGGTTGACCGTGAGCTCTTCGTTCTTGGCCAGGAAGTTCTTGTCCCGATCCTCCTTGAGGAGGGTGGCGATCCGGTCGAGGGCGAAGTCCCAGGAGACGCGCTTGAACGCGGACGTGCCCGGGGCGCGGTAGAGCGGGTACTTCGTGCGGGTCTCCGAATGCACGAAGTCGAGCAGCGCCGAGCCCTTCGGGCAGAGGGTGCCGCGGTTGACCGGGTGATCGGGGTCGCCTTCGACATGCATCACCGAGGAGCGCGCGTTCTTCGAGCGGTCGCCGAGGCTGTACAGGATGACGCCGCACGCCACCGAGCAGTACGGGCACGTGTTGCGGGTCTCGCGCATCTGCGCGAGCTTGAACGGCCGCACTGCGGCGGCCATGGCCGGCTGAAGGCCGCCGAAGCCGAGTGCGCCGAGCGAGCCGCCCGCGAGGCCGGCGCCGGCCCCTTTGAGCAGGCCACGCCTAGAGACCTGGACCGTCATCTCCGCTCCTTCAAGGCGATCTGGTATAATTCCAGTGTGTCCCAAAAAAGCGTGCACGAGGCAAGTGTGGTTGCGTGACACACAGCCCGCTGATGTTTTAAGTTGATCGGCCCCTTGGATTCGGCAACATCGTCTTAAGCGCGTTGGCCTTTCTCACTTCGAGGGCGCGGCCGGGTTGGTGCCGGAGGGGCCGCCGGTGCGGTGGTCCAGCGGTGCCTGCGGCTCCGTCGCCGAAGACCCGCCGGTGTTGGCGCCGGGGACGGGCCGCTTGGCGTTCTCGTCGATGGAGTGGCCACCCGGGTTCGGCGCGTCCTTGGCGGCCGACTGCTCGCGGGGAACGGGGGCTTGGCTCCAGCCATCCTGGGCGCTGCGCGATTTGTCGCCCATGGCGTCGATGCCCTTGATCTCGCCGGGCTTGGTCTGGGCCAGGGCAGGCGCAGCCGTCGCGGCCACCATCAGGAATGCCGAGAGGGTCAAGGACATCGAGCGGGACAAAGGGTGAATCCGATCTGCGCGAGGGGTCATGGCCGGCAACGTGCCCCCGGCGTGGCCAGTTCCGAGCGCGGACATCGGCCATCCGTGACGGTCTCTTAACCAAGCTTTGCCATTCTCAGGGCGGGACACACGGGAGCCTCGGGATCATGACGAAGTCGTATCCGGAGCGCCCCTCCGAAGAGACCGCCTCCTCGACCGTGGCCCCGCTCAGCCCGAGCGTGCGGCGGCATCTCGGCCAGAACCTGCGCTCGGTCTACGACGACACGTTCGCTGCGCCGATCGACCAGCGCCTCGAAGCCCTGGTGAAGCAGCTCGGTAAAGCGAAGCCGTAAGCCGCGCCCCACTTCGGATCGCGGAGGCGCGCGGGCCCAGACGGCATCACGCGGCAGGTGCGTCAGCGCACACCAAGTCGTTCTTTCTATGAAACTCGCTCCTGTGGCGACATTCTTCTCCCTGTGCATTCCGCGGGAGAAGATCCATGTGCTCCGCCGAGGGGCGAACTCGGACACGCTTGTGTTTCCGGGAATTCCGCCGATCCTGCTTCAAGCGCACGAGGATGCGAGAGCCGCCGCCTGGCTTGACTTCGTTCGGTAAAACGAACGATCCAGGGTCCCTGGCGTGCGCCTCTTTGCAGCGCAACCGTGGCCGGCGGGGAGAATCGACGTGACGAAGAACGGTGCGGCACGGAACCGGGCTGTGGGGGCGCTCGGCCTCTCGATGCTGGTCGGCGCCGGCCTGCTGAGCGGGCTCCTGCCAGCAAACGCCGAGACCGCACTGCTGAACGTCTCCTACGACCCGACCCGGGAACTCTATCGCGAGATCAACGCGGTCTTCGCCGAGGCGTGGAAGGCCAAGACCGGCGAGGCGATCACCGTGCGCGCCTCGCATGGCGGCTCGGGCGCGCAGGCCCGGACGGTGATCGACGGCGTCGACGCCGACGTGGTCACGCTGGGCATCCCGTCGGATATCGACGCCATCGCCAAGCTCACCCGCAAGATCCCCGACGACTGGCGCAGCAAGCTCCCGAACGAGGCCGTGCCCTACACCTCGACGGTGGTGTTCCTGGTCCGCAAGGGCAACCCGAAGGGCGTGAAGGACTGGGCCGACCTGACCAAGCCCGACGTGAAGGTGATCACCCCCAACCCGAAGACCTCGGCCGGCGGACGCTGGAACTTCCTGGCCGCCTGGGGCTACGCCTACGGCCAGGACAAGGACACCGCCAAGGCGGATGCCTTCGTGGGCCAGATCTACAAGAACGTGCCCGTGCTCGACACCGGGGCACGCGGCTCGACCGTGACCTTCGCGCAGCGCGGGCTCGGCGACGTGCTGCCGACCTGGGAGAACGAGGCCTACTTGGTGCTGCAGGAGTTCGGCGCCGACAAGTTCGACATCGTCTCGCCACCGACCTCGATCTACGCCGAGCCGCCGGTGGCCCTCGTGGCGGTGAACGCCGAGCGCAAGGGCACCACCAAGGCCGCCCAGGCCTATCTCGACTTCCTCTACAGCGACCGCGCGCAGGCGATCTTCGCCAAGCACCATTACCGCCCGATCCGCCGCGAGGCGGCGGCGCCGGCCGACCTCGCCCAGCTCCCCGAAATCAAGCTGTTCAAGATCGAGGACATGCAGGGGTCCTGGGACGAGATCCAGAAGCGGAACTTCGACGCCGGCGGCCTGTTCGACCGGTTGAGCCGGGCCGGCCGCTGAGGCGGGAACCATGGTCGAGACATCGCGTCGCAAACGGACCTTCCGCCGTCCCAGCGTGATCCCGGGCTTCGGGCTCAGCTTCGGCTACACGCTGACCTGCCTCGGGCTCGTCGTGCTGCTGCCGCTCGCCGGGCTCGTGGCCAAGGCGTCCGGCCTCGGGCTCTCGGGGATCTGGTACGTGGCCACCGATCCGCGGGTGGCCAGCGCCCTGACGCTCAGCTTCGGCGTCTCCGCGGTCGCGGCGCTCACCGCCTCGGTGTTCGGCTTCCTGGTCGCCTGGGTCCTGACCCGCTACCGCTTCCCGGGCCGGAAGATCGTCGACGCGGCGGTCGACCTGCCCTTCGCCCTGCCGACCGCCGTGGCCGGCATCGCGCTCGCCGCGCTCTACGCGCCGGACGGGCTGCTCGGCGCGCCGCTCGCCCGTCTCGGCATCCAGGCGGCCTACACGCCGGTGGGGATCTTCATCGCCATGGTGTTCATCGGGCTGCCCTTCGCGGTGCGGACCGTGCAGCCGCTGATCGCCGAGATCGACAAGGAGATCGAGGAGGCCTCCGCCACCCTGGGCGCCACCCGGCTCGGGACCCTGACCCGGGTGGTGCTGCCGCCGCTGATCCCGGCTGTGCTCACCGGGTTCGCCCTGGCCTTCGCCCGGGGGGTCGGCGAATACGGATCGATCATCTTCATCGCCGGCAACCTGCCCTACGTCTCGGAGATCGCGCCGCTGCTGATCGTGATCAAGCTGTCCGAGTTCGACTACGGCGGCGCGGCGGCCATCGCCACGATCATGCTGGGCATCTCGTTCCTGACCCTGCTCGCCATCAACCTGATCCAGGCCTGGAGCCGGAGGCGCTTCGGCTATGTCTGAGATCTTCTCCCCGACCGTCGCGCCGGCCACGCGGGCGGAGCCCGTCGCCTCGGAGGGCGCCGGAACCCGGCTCGTCCTGATCGGGATCGCGATCGCCTTCCTGGCGCTGTTCCTGGTGCTGCCGCTGCTCGCGGTGTTCACCCAGGCGCTCTCGAAGGGGCTCGATGCCTTCCTGGCGGCGTTCCGGGAGCCGGATGCCTGGAGCGCGATCCGCCTGACCCTGACGGTGGCGGCGATCGCGGTGCCGTTCAACGTGGTGTTCGGCCTGGCGGCCTCCTGGGCGATCGCCAAGTTCGAGTTCCCCGGCAAGTCGCTGCTGATCACCCTGATCGACCTGCCGTTCTCGGTCTCGCCGGTGGTCTCTGGGCTGATCTACGTGCTGCTGTTCGGCTCGCAGGGCCTGTTCGGCACCTGGCTCATGGACCACGGGTTCCAGGTGCTGTTCGCCCTGCCGGGGATCGTGCTCGCCACGGTGTTCGTCACCTTCCCGTTCGTGGCCCGCGAGCTGATCCCGCTGATGCAGGAACAGGGTTCCGCGGAGGAGGAGGCCGCGCTGACGCTCGGCGCCTCGGGCCTGCACGCGTTCCGCACGGTGACGCTGCCCAACATCCGCTGGGGCCTGCTCTACAGCGTGCTCCTCTGCAATGCCCGGGCGATGGGCGAATTCGGGGCGGTGTCGGTGGTGTCCGGCCACATCCGCGGCCTGACCAACACCATCCCACTCCACGTGGAGATCCTCTACAATGAGTACAACTTCGTCGCCGCCTTCGCCGTCGCTTCGCTCCTCGCCGTCCTTGCCCTCATCACCCTCGTCCTCAAATCCTTCCTCGAATGGCGCTTCGCGGGCGACCTTGCGCACGGCCGCGCCCACTGACCGTCCCTCGACGGCGATCCGGGTCGAGAACGTCTCGAAGACCTTCGACACGGCCGCGGTGCTGCACGACCTGTCGATCGACGTGCGGGCGGGGGAGCTGCTCGGCCTGCTCGGCCCCTCGGGCTCGGGCAAGACGACCCTGCTGCGGATCATCGCCGGGCTCGACGCGCCGGACCGGGGCCGGATCCTGTTCGGCGACGACGACGCCACGGGGCTTGCCGTGCAGGAGCGGGCGGTGGGCTTCGTGTTCCAGCACTACGCCCTGTTCAAGCACATGAGCGTGGCCGACAACATCGCGTACGGGCTGAACGCGCGGCGCCGGGCCGAGCGGCCGGCCAAGCCTGAGATCAAGCGCCGGGTCGGCGACCTGCTCGACCTGATCCGGCTCTCGGGCTTCGGCGACCGCTTCCCGTCGCAACTCTCCGGCGGCCAGCGCCAGCGGGTGGCGCTCGCGCGCGCGCTCGCCGTCGAGCCGCGGGTCCTGCTGCTGGACGAGCCCTTCGGCGCGCTGGATGCCCAGGTCCGCAAGGACCTGCGCCGCTGGCTGCGCGAGATCCACGACCGCACCGGCCAGACCACGATCTTCGTCACTCACGACCAGGACGAGGCCCTAGAGCTGTCGGACCGGGTCGCCGTGCTCGACCGCGGCCGCCTTGAGCAGGTCGGCACCCCGGACGAGGTCCAGGAGCACCCGGCCTCCGCGACCGTGATGAAGTTTTTGGGCGATCACGTCGAAGTGGAAGCGCTGGCCGAGGGCGGCCGCGTGCTGGTGCGCGGCCGGGAGACGCCGGTGGCGGCGCCGGCCGGGATCATCGGCCCGGTCAAGCTCTACGTCCGGCCGTGGCAATTGCAGCTCGCCGAGCCAGAGGCGGCGCATCTCTCCGGCACCGTGCGCAGTTCCTACCGCAGCCAGGGCCGTCAGCGCATCGAGGTGGTCGATACCGAGGGACGGGTCCTGGCGGTGGAGGATTTCGACGGCATCCGCCACCCGGCCGGCCACCCGGTGGGCCTGCGGATTAATGGCGGGCATGTGTTCGGGTGAGTAGCCGGGCCTGGTTCAGAAGGCAGGCGCGGTACAGGCACCCTCAACCTGTTTGATCACCGGACGTCGCGCAACATTGGCCTCGCAGCAGAACGAGGATCGCTCAAGGCGTTGGCGACGCCGGTGCGCTGCAATGGCCCATTTGCAGCAAAACTCAAGAAGATTGTGCGAGATCCGAGGGTGGGATGGTACTCTTCTGCCCATTGTAATTTATATTGCAACTTGATGACGGAAATTATTCCATCCTGCGGGAATAATTAAAGACTTAGCGGGATATGTGACCAATAATTCGACAATTCCATTCTTGTTCACACGCAAAAAATCTTAGGAATGGAATTTTATCAGATTTAGCTTGAAATTTTTGCGAAATAATTCTTACTGCACAAACGTACTGCACATCCACCTCTTATTGACTCAGCAAATTTAGCTATGAACCACATATATACCCCGCAAAAAGCAACGCCAAAAGTATCATTCTCTCTGTTATCTGCAATGTTTCTGAGCGGATGCATGGCGAATCCTAATACGGCCCCTCTTTCTGAACACGCAGTCGCCGAGGCGAACCAAGCGCCTTCTATTGCCCGGTCGTCAGGAGCAGCAATCGTCGCCCGAGTTTCGATGGATGGTGACTATTGCGGACGAGGAAGGATACAATTGCATCAGAAAGTTAACGGATATATCGTTACAGATTCTGAAGTAGACATTGGACAAACACTTCCTGACGATTTTTTTACAATCGACAAGGCTAAAAATATATTTGATTTTGATGCATATGTCAAAGTTTTTAGTCCAGAAAATATTAAAAAATCTCTTTCGGTGGATTATATGAGTTATGGCTCAGACATTCGGACGAGCTTTCGTGCGATAAAGCCGGGCGAATATTATATTACCAGCGTATATTGCCAGATAAGCGATAAGAGAATTGTGTTCGGCTCCAAGGCTTTCGGATTCATATTCCCCGGACCAACTCGTCCCGTCCTCGGCGACAATTTTATTTCGATCAAGGCCGGGCAGATCGTCGATGCCGGTGTCGTCAACATCGTGACCGTCGATAAAGGATTCTTTTCCAGACCAACAGCATTCCTGTCTGGCCTGGAAACACCGCAATCATTTCGAAATATATTGAAAAATACCTTGTCAGGCCTGGAGTCAAAGCTCACGTATGCCAGATTTTCTGCAACGCCTGCCCGATAAATTTCAAAATCGACCGAGTAGAATCAAATTCATAATCATCTAACAAGATCGTCTTGCGCATACGCAGCTACGTATCCCATCCTCTACCCATGACGACCCTGAATCGCACAGCCCATCCCGACATCCTCTCCGCGGTCGGCCAGACGCCGCTGATCCGCCTGCGCCGGGCGTCCGAGGAGACCGGCTGCGAGATTTTTGGCAAGGCCGAGTTCCTCAATCCCGGCCTGTCGGTGAAGGACCGGGCGGCGCTGTCCATCGTGCAGGATGCCGAGGCGAAGGGCCTGATCCGGCCGGGCGGCATCATCGTGGAGGGCACGGCCGGCAATACCGGCATCGGCCTCGCCCTGGTGGCCTCCGTGCGCGGCTACCGGACGCTGATCGTCATCCCGGTCACCCAGTCCGAGGAGAAGAAGCAGACCCTGCGGCTCGCCGGCGCCCGCCTGGTCGAGGTGCCGGCGGTGCCGTTTTCCAACCCGAACAACTACGTTCACGTCGCCCGGCGGCTGGCGGAGCAACTCGCCGCCACGGAGCCGAACGGGGCGTTCTTCGCCGACCAGTTCGACAACGTCGCCAACCGGCAGGCCCACGTGGACGGGACCGGGCCCGAGATCTGGGAGCAGACCGGCGACCGGGTCGACGGCTTCGTCTGCGCGGCCGGGACCGGCGGGACGCTGGCCGGCACCGCGGCGGCCCTGCGGGCCCGGAACCCGGGCGTGCGCATCGCGCTCTCCGACCCGGAGGGATCGGCCCTCTACGCCCACTACACCACCGGCACCCTGAAGGCGGAGGGCTCGTCGATCACCGAGGGGATCGGCCAGGGCCGCATCACCCGCAACCTCGAGGGCTTCACCCCGGACCACGCCTTCCGGATCCCGGACCGCGAGGCGCTGGACATCGTCTTCGGCCTGATGCGGGAGGAGGGGCTGTCGCTCGGCGGCTCGTCCGGCATCAACGTCGCCGGGGCGATCCGGCTGGCCCGGGAGCTCGGTCCCGGCCACACGGTGGCGACGATCCTGTGCGACGGGGCGGCGCGCTACGCCTCGAAATTGTTCAATCCGGCCTTCCTGACCGAGCGCGGTCTGCCGGTCCCGGACTGGCTCGCGGCACCGCAGGATGTGTTGCCGGATTGGCACGCCTGAGATCTACCGCGTCATCCGGCGAATATCCCCGCAAAAGTGCGGCCCGGCGTTGAACGGAACGGATTGTCGCAGCGTTTCAACGGTCACGCTCGCAACAACAGCGACCGTCCGGAGAGCCTGTTTATGTCCCTCGTTACCATTCTCCTCATCATCCTGATCATCCTGGCCTTCGGCGGCGGCGGCTTCCTGGGCGGCGGCGCCTATCGCGGCCCAGGCTTCGGCCTCGGCGGCATCCTGCTCATCGTGCTGATCGTGCTGCTGGTGACCGGCCGCCTGTAAGCGCCCCTCGGACGCAGCCCTGCCGAAGCGTCTCCGGTTCGGCGGGCGCGTCCGAAGCAGCGTGCCCGCTTCATGGATCGGGGAACGTTCCCCGGTCCGCGAGGCGGGCCCTATCGACAGCTGATCCCGACGATGGCCGGGGCCACCGCGCCGGGCCCGGAATTCGGGGCCGGCTTCGCCTCGGCGACACGTTGGCCGGCCAGGAACGCCGCGATCGCTTGGGCCGGCACCAGGGCCAGGCGCGCGGGCGGCACGATGCCGGCGACACGCCGCACCGCCGCTGGATAGCGGGCGACGAGCCCGACGAGCCGCCCCGACCGGTCGAGCACAGGCGCTCCCGCGGAGCCCGGCTGGAGCGGCGCGATCACGCCGCCGGCTACGGCCGTGGCTGGCGCGGCCAGAACCCCGTCCGAGCCCGGGGCCAACGCGATCAGAACCTCTTCGGCGGCGAGCGTATCGGTCCGGACCGGCACCCGGATCGGGGCCGGGATGCCCGCCGCCTCGAGCAGGGCGAGCCCGGCCGGGCCGGTCGCGATCACCCGGGCAGGTACCGCCCCGACGCGCGGCGCGGGGCACCCCTCCAGCACCGAAGCGGCGGTGAGGACGCGCCCCGGCGCGATCACAAGTCCGTCCCGGCCTCCGCGCCGGCGGCGCTCGCGGGCGGCACCGCCGCGGCGGATGCCGGCGGCAGGTCCGCGGCGACCTTCGCGGGCTCGGGGCGGCAGCCGTCGGGAACGGCTCGAAGGCGTTGGCCACTGCGATCACCAGACGGCCGACCTCCGCGGCGAGCGCCCGGTCGTACCCGATCAGGAAGCCGCGCACGCCCTGCGGCCCGGCATCGTACCGAACGTAGGACAGGCCGGTTCCGGTCTCGGCGGTGACCACCAGGGAGTCCGGCCGGCGCAGCTTGTAGGTGACCTTGCGGGCGGGCAGCGGCGCGGTCAGCTGGTCGAACAGGCCGTCCAGGGTCTCGCCCCCGGGCGGGATGGCACGGGATTCCAGGGTCACGCGCCCGTCCGCGCTCTGCCAGCGGGTGCCGGCCTGCAGGGCCGTGCGCTTCGAGAACAGGCGCTCGGGCACGCCCATCATCGCACCGCTCGCCGGATCGACGGCGACCCGGAAGCGCGCCGCCGCCTTGGCCGCCGCGCCCGCCGCCAGCAGCGCCGCCCGGCCGCGCGGCTCTAGGGGATCGGCCCCGCCGGCCCGGGCGCGGTAGGCCGTCAGCGCGTCGAAGGTCCGGCGCCCGAACGCGCCCGAGACCACGGCGTTGAAATCACCGGTCCAGACCAGCGCGTCCTGGACCGCCTTGCGCTCCGCCTCGGGCAGCGCCTCGAACGCGACCCTGGTCGCCTCGAAGGCGGGATCGGGCAGGCGGGCAGGGGGCAGCCTTCCCGGAACGGGCTGGGCCCAGCCGGGTCGGCACCGGGCGATCCTGGGCGAACGCCGGCGCCGTCAGGCCCGCGAGCAGCAGGGCCGCCAGCAGAGGCCTCGTCCACCGGCCCCACGGGGGCGTCTCCGGACCCGGATCGTATCCTACCCCGCGCGAAGCCATCGCCGCCCTCGACACAAACCGCGGTAACCTTGCACCGCGGCAACCTTGGCAGAGCCTCCGCGCGCGCGCCAGACCGGGCGCGTGCGCGGAATCTGTTCGAACCGCCCCGCAGGCCCGTGCACGCGGCCGCGCGATGCGCTAGAGGGCAGGGGTCCGGCCTCGCGGGCCGGCCCGGATTCCGAATCGTCTCGGACCTCCTGCCGGCCGCGCGCCGCCGCCATGGTCCGACGCGGAGCCCGGCATGAGCGAGACGAGCAACACCTTCAAGAAGGCGCCCAAGCGCAAGCCCACCAAGGGCAAGAGCGTCAGCGTCTCCCCGGAGATGCGGCAGGCCTATGCCAACCTGATCCAGGAACGGGCCGAGAAGCAGGAAACCTACGGGCGGCACCTGCCGCAGGAAGAGACGCGCAAGCGGTAGAATTTCTCCGCCGCCGTCTCCTCCGGATGGGCTCAGCGCTTGCGCACGAACTCGGTGCGCAGGACGAGCCCCTTGATCGTGTCGTGGCGGCAATCGATCTCTTCGGGATCGTCCGTGAGCCGGATCGACCGGATGACCGTGCCCTGCTTCAGGGTCTGGTTCGCGCCCTTGACCTTGAGGTCCTTGATCAGCGTGACCGCGTCGCCGTCGGCCAGGACGTTGCCGGCCGCGTCGCGGGCCTCGGCCTGGCCGGCGCCGCGGCGGCCTGGCCAGGCGGGAGCCACTCGCCCGTGGCCTCGTCGTACACGTAGGATTCGTCGTCGCCGGCCAATGCCATAACCCCCGATGCCGGGTCCGGGCGCTGCGCCCGTCACCCTGCGCGTCCGCGCCCCTCACGCCGAATCGGTCATCGCCCCGGCGGGGGCTGGAACAAGCGCGGCCGTTCTCGCGCCGGGCCGAGCCCGGGGCAAGAGGGGAAGGCGGCGAGCAGTGGCCGGGGCCGGCGATCCGGCCTCCGCATGCGGGCGGAGGCCGGGGGGGGCGTCAGCGCTTGAGCGGACCGGCCTCGATCACGTCCTCGACCGTGCGCAGGCCGGCGCGCGGAGAGTTGACCAGGCAGGCCATGTTGCCGGGCGGGTGCTGGTTCTTCCACATCTTGGTGTGGGCCTGGGGGATCTTGTCCCAGGGGAACACCTCGCTCATGCACGGGTCGACCCGGCGGTCCATCACGAACTGGTTCGCCGCCGAGGCCTGCTTGAGGTGGGCGAAGTGCGAGCCCTGGATCCGCTTCTGGCGCATCCAGACGTAGCGGGCGTCGAAGGTGATGTTGAAGCCGGTGGTGCCGGCGCAGAACACCACCATGCCGCCGCGCTTCACCACCAGGGCCGAGACCGGGAAGGTCGCCTCGCCGGGATGCTCGAAGACGATGTCGACATCCTGCTTGCCGGTGATGTCCCAGATCGCCTTGCCGAACTTCCGCGCCTCCTTGGTCCAGGCGTGGAACTCGGGCGAGTTCACCGTGGGCAACTGCCCCCAGCAGTTGAAGTCCTTGCGGTTGATGACGCCCTTGGCGCCGAGGCTCATCACGTAGTCGCGCTTCGAATCGTCCGAGATCACCGCGATGGCGTTGGCGCCCGAGGCCGCGCAGAGCTGCACGCCGAACACGCCGAGACCGCCGGAGGCGCCCCAGATCAGCACGTTCTGGCCGGGCCGGACCGTGTGCGGCGCGTGGCCGAACAGCATGCGGTAGGCGGTAGCCAGGGTCAGCGTGTAGCAGGCCGCCTCCTCCCAGGTGAGGTGCTTGGGCCGGTGCATGAGCTGGCGCGACTGCACCCGGCAGTACTGCGCGAACGAGCCATCGCCCGTCTCGTAGCCCCAGATGCGCTGGCTCGGCGAGAACATCGGGTCGCCGCCGTTGCACTCCTCGTCGTCGCCGTCATCCTGGTTGCAGTGGACGATGACCTCGTCGCCGACCTTCCAGCGCTTCACCTTGGCGCCGACCTTCCAGACGATGCCGGAGGCGTCCGAGCCGGCGATGTGGTATTCGCCCTTATGCACGTCGAAGGGCGAGATCGGCTCGCCCAGGCCCGCCCAGACGCCGTTGTAGTTCACGCCCGCGGCCATGACGTAGACCAGCACCTCGTCGTCGCCGATGTCCCACACCGGCAGGACTTCGAGCTGGTGGGATTGCTCCGGGGGGCCATGACGCTCGCGCCGGATCGCCCAGGCGTACATCTTGGCCGGCACGTGACCCAGCGGCGGGATCTCGCCCATCTCGTAGAGATCCTTGACCTCACCGTCCGCCGGACGGACCGCACCGCTCGCAGCCATCTCGCTCTCCTCTCATCCCGCGCTGTTCTCACGGCCGCGGTTCTCTCCCGCGCTATAGCGGCGATGTCGGAGGCGTCCAAGTGGGCCGAAAGTCGAAATTGGAGGGTTTCGAACGTGAAAAAGCGCCCTGCCCAAGGCCGGCGCCGACGTATTCAAATTCGGCTTGCGAACCGACCAAGTATTATTCGGCGGGGGGCCACCGCCGACCGGACCCGAGACCTTCCGGGACGGGGCGCCGGACCGTCCGGTAGACTTTATACCACCGATGAGCCCGGACACGGCGCTGCGGCCACAGGGCATCCGCTCGACCGGCACCGCGTCGGGTGCGTCGGGAGTGGCTTTGGACTATCGCGAGCGGATCGAGACTCCGCTCCGGGGATGTGCCGCGCCATGCTCAACGTCAGCGCCATCCTCGGCCGCCCGGCCGAGACGGGTCTGCTCCGGATCGCGCTCGCCTGCGGGCTCGCGGCGCTGCCGGTGACAGTCTCGGCAAAGGATCAGTCCAAGCCGTGGAAGGTCAGCGGCAAGCTCCTCGGCGAGCCCGACCCAAAACATCCCGCCGAGGCGGAGCGGAGCGAGAAGGCCCGGGATGTGAGCGGCATCGCCTGCGCCACCGATACCGGCTTCCCGCGGATCTGCCTCGTGGCCGACGACGAGTCGCAGGGCGCCCAGGTGGCGATCCTGCGGGACGGCAGCCTCGTGGCCGGACGCTTCATCCGGCTGATCGACGCCACCCGAAACGGCAAGCCGCTGGAACTCGACGCCGAGGGCGTGGCCTATGCGGACGGCGCCTTCTACGTCATCGGCTCGCATGGCCGCCCCCGGCGCGAGCACGGCCAGGACGCCGAGGGCGACGCGCGGGCCGAGGCGACCCGGCACCTGTTCCGCATCCGCCTCGATCCCAACGCCGTGGACCCGGAGACCGGCCAGCTTCGCGCCGAGCCCGAGATCGCCGGCACGGCGGCGCTGGCGCGGATCATCGCCGACATCCCGGCGCTGGCCCCCTTCCACGACAGGGCCCTGGAGGAGGGCGGCGTCACCATCGAGGGCGTGGCGGTGCGGGCGGCCGGCTCCATGCCGGCCTGCGCGGCCCCGATGCTGGCGGATGGCGGCGCTGCGGTCGTGTCGGTGCCCCTCGCCGGCCTGTTCGACGGCAAGCCGGCCGCCGGGACCCTCGCCACGGTGGCGCTGGGCCCGGACAGCCGCGGGCAGAAGCGGGGCGTGCGCGACCTCGTGGCCGTGCCGGACGGCTTCCTGATCCTGGCGGGGCCGATGCACGACCCGGAGGGCGGGGCGGTCGCGGCCGGCGACTACACGGTGTTCGCGTGGGACGGCACGGGCGCGCCGCGCAAGCGCCTCGACCTGCCCGGCTACCCGGACCGGGAGAAGCCGGAGGCGCTGCTGCCCCTCGACGAGCGTTCGGACGGGCAGCGGGTGCTGGTGTTCTTCGACGGCCCGAAGGAGGGCGCCCCGCGCGCGCTCATGCTGCCGCGCTGATCGGCCGGGCCCTTCAAATCCGGCTGCCGGCCCGCACAAGTTTTTTAAAGTCTTTCCGAGCCCTCCCGGGCCGTCTTGCCCGTCTGTCACGGATGACGCGCTCGGCTGCCTTCGCTACGGTGCGGCCAAGACTGCGCCCCGCGCGCGGATAGTGAACAAGACCACAGGGAGGCCACGATGGGCGCGAGCGTCGCGGAGACCAAGGGCGACACGTCGAGCCGCGACAAGCCCTGGATCATCCGCACCTATGCCGGGCACTCGACCGCGGCGGAGTCGAACAAGCTCTACCGGGGCAACCTCGCCAAGGGCCAGACCGGCCTGTCGGTGGCCTTCGACCTGCCGACCCAGACCGGCTACGACCCGGACCACGAGCTATCGCGCGGCGAGGTCGGCAAGGTCGGCGTCTCGATCGCGCATCTCGGCGACATGCGGGCCCTGTTCCAGGACATCCCGCTCGCCCAGATGAACACTTCGATGACCATCAACGCCACGGCTCCGTGGCTGTTGGCGCTCTACCTGGCGGTGGCCGAGGAGCAGGGCGCCCCGCTGGACGCGCTCCAGGGCACGACCCAGAACGACATCATCAAGGAGTACCTGTCGCGCGGGACCTACGTGTTCCCACCCGCGCCCTCGCTCCGGCTCACCAAGGACGTGATCCTGTTCACGACCAAGAACGTGCCGAAGTGGAACCCGATGAACGTCTGCTCCTACCACCTGCAGGAGGCGGGGGCGACGCCGGTCCAGGAGCTGTCCTACGCGCTGGCCATCGCGATCGCGGTGCTCGACACGGTGCGAGACGACCCGGAATTCGACGAAAAGAGCTTCTCCGACGTGTTCGGCCGGATCTCGTTCTTCGTGAATGCCGGGCTGCGGTTCGTCACCGAGATCTGCAAGATGCGGGCGTTCGCCGAGCTCTGGGACGAGATCGCCCAGGAGCGCTACGGCATCGACGACCCGAAGAAGCGCATTTTTCGCTACGGGGTCCAGGTCAACAGCCTCGGGCTGACGGAACAGCAGCCGGAAAACAACGTCCACCGCATCCTGATCGAGATGCTGGCCGTGACGCTCTCGAAGCGCGCCCGCGCCCGGGCCGTGCAGCTGCCGGCCTGGAACGAGGCGCTCGGCCTGCCACGGCCCTGGGACCAGCAATGGTCCATGCGCATGCAGCAGATCCTGGCCTTCGAGACCGACCTGCTCGAATACGAAGACATCTTCGACGGCAGCCACGTGATCGAGGCCAAGGTCGAGGCGCTGAAGGTGCAGACCCGGGCCGAGCTGGAGCGGATCGGCGGCATCGGCGGCGCGGTCGCCGCGGTGGAGACCGGCGCCCTGAAGCGCGCCCTGGTCGAGTCGAACGCCAAGCGGATCTCGGCGATCGAGGCCGGCGAGCAGATCGTCGTCGGCGTGAACAAGTGGCAGCAGGGCGAGCCCTCGCCGCTCACCGCCGGGGAGGGCGCGATCTTCTCCGTGTCCGAGACGGTGGAGATGGAGGCGCAGGGGCGCATCCGCGACTGGCGGGGCAAGCGCGACGCCCAGGCGGTCGGCCGGGCGCTCGACGCCCTGGAGCAGGCCGCGCGCTCCGGCGCCAACATCATGCCGGTCTCGATCGAGGCCGCGAAGGCGGGGGTCACCACGGGCGAGTGGGGCGAGCGCCTGCGCCAGGTGTTCGGCGAGTACCGGGCGCCCACCGGGGTCAGCCCCGAGACCGTCTCCTCCGGGGCGGCCGACGAGGCCAAGCTCCTGATCGCCGATCTCGGGGAGCGCCTGGGCGAGACCCCGCGGCTGGTGGTCGGCAAGCCCGGCCTCGACGGCCACTCGAACGGCGCCGAGCAGATCGCGCTGCGCGCCCGGGACGTCGGCTTCGACGTCACCTACGACGGCATCCGGCAGACCCCGGCCGAGATCGTCGCGAAGGCCAAGGAGACCGGCGCCCACGTGGTCGGGCTGTCGATCCTGTCGGGCAGCCACGTGCCGCTGGTGCGCGAGGTCCGCGCCCAGATGCGCGAGGCGGGGCTGGACCACATCCCGGTGGTGGTCGGCGGCATCATCTCGCCCGAGGACGAGCTGGTCCTGAAGAACATGGGCGTGCGCGCGGTCTACACGCCCAAGGACTACGCCATCGACGCGATCATGATCGGCTTGGCCAAGGTGGTGAACAAGAGCCTGGACCGTGCGTCGGGCCCGGCGGAACCGCCGCGGGAGGGCGCGCAGGTTTATTGAGGCGCATCCCGACCGGGAGGCGGGCTGGCGCGCCTTCCCGGGCACGCCCCGGATCGCGTAGGACGGCGCGATGCCGTCCGCGCTCGACACGATCCTCCTCCTCGCCGTCCCGCTCGCGGCCGCCCTGTCGGCCGGGTTGATCCTGCGGTTGCGGCCGGTGCTGCAGCGCTACGCCCTGGCGCGGCCGAACGCGCGGTCGAGCCACACCGTGCCGACGCCCCAGGGGGGCGGGATCGCCGTGGTGACCGCGCTCGTGACGATCTCGGGGCTGCTGATCGCGGCGCCGGAGATCGGCGGCCGGCCGGACTGGGTCCGGCTCGCGAGCGGCACCCTGGTCCTGGCGCTGCTCGGCGCCGTGGACGACCTGCGGCCATTGCCGGCCGGCCTGCGGCTCGCCGTTCAGGCGGGCGTGGTCGGCGTGTTGGTCTGGCACCTCGACGGCCGTCTGCTGCCCGGGGCGCCCCTGTGGCTCGAGCGCGGCCTCGCGCTGCTGGCCGGGATATGGTTCGTTAATCTGACGAACTTCATGGACGGGCTCGACTGGATGACGGTGGCCGAGATCGTCCCGGTCTCGGGCGCGCTGCTGCTGCTCGGGCTCGCCGGATACCTGCCGGCGCTGCCGGCGCTGGTGGCGGCCTGCCTGCTCGGGTCGATGCTGGGCTTCGCGCCGTTCAACCGGCCGGTGGCAAGTCTCTTCCTCGGGGATGTCGGCTCGCTGCCGGTCGGGCTCGTCACCGCCTGGCTGCTGTGCCAGCTCGCCCTGGCGGGGGGGCTCGCCGCGGCGCTGCTGCTGCCGCTCGCCTACCTCGCCGATGCCAGCCTGACGCTCGCCGCCCGGGTCGCCCGGCGCGAGCGGGTCTGGGAGGCGCATCGCGGTCATCATTACCAGCGCGCCACCGATCACGGCCTGACCGTCCCCGGCGTCGTGGCGCGGCTGTTCGGGGTCAACCTCGTGCTGGCCGGGCTCGCCGCCGCGACCTTGCTTTGGCCGTCCTGGCCGGTCACGCTCGGAGCGCTCGCGGCTGGGCTCGCCCTGGTCGCGGCCCTGCTCCGCCGCTTCGCCCGCGCCCCCGCGCCGGCTCCAGCCGAAGGTGCCGCACGCCCGTGACCGGATTGATCGCGCTCACCGGGGCCACCGGCTTCATCGGCCGCCACCTGCTCGCCGACCTCACCGCCCGCGGCTACCGGGTCCGGGTGCTGCTGCGCCGGCCGACCGCGCTGCCGGAGGGCGCCGCGAGCGCGGTGGTCGGCGACCTGACCCGCCCGATCAACATGGCGGCGGCGCTCGCAGGCGTCGACGCGGTGGTGCACTCGGCGGGCCTCGCCCACGCCAACCTCACCACGTCCCTGTCGGGGGCCCCCGAGGACGATTACCGGACGCTCAACACTGAGGCGACGCGCAAGCTCGCGGAGGCGGCGTCCCGCGCGCGGGTGCGCCGGTTCGTGTTCCTGTCCTCGATCCGCGCGCAGGTCGGCGCCAGCGCGCCCGGCGTGGTCGGGGAGGGCGATGAGCCCCGGCCCACCGATGCCTACGGCCGCTCCAAGCTGGAGGCCGAGCGGGCGCTGGCCGAGACCGGGCTCGACTGGGTCGCCCTCCGCCCGGTCCTGGTCTACGGCACCGGCGTGAAGGGCAATATGGCCGCGCTGCTGCGGCTCGCCCGCAGCCCCTACCCCCTGCCGCTCGGCGGGCTGGCGGCGCGGCGCTCGCTGATCTCCCTGGAGAGCCTGTCGGGCGCCGTGGACGCGGTTTTGCGGGCGCCCGACACACTCCGCGCCGCGCTGATCGCCGCCGACCCGGACCCGTTGAGCTTGGCCGAGATGATCGCGGCGCTGCGCACCGGCCTCGGCCGCAAGCCCGGCCTGGTCCCGGTGCCGGCCGGGCTCCTCGGCCTCGCCTGCCGGCTGACCGGCCGGGAGGCTCTGTTCGCCCGCGTCGCGGAGGGCCTGGAAGCCCGCGCCGACGGCCTCGCGGCGCTGGGATGGCGCCCGCCGCGCCGACCCGGGACGGGCTGGCCCGGCTGGCGCGGGACGGGGCTGAGCGCCGCCGGCAGCCTGCCCGAGCCCACGCCCTACGTCCTGACGAGGCGCACGATCGACATGCGGATTTCGGCAATTCTCGCCCTGGGCATTGTCGCGCTCGCCGGCCCGACGCATGCGAGTGACGTTGTCTGTACCGCGCTTGCCGATGCCACGGACGGTCGCATCCTGCTCCAGCGCGGCGATTGCAGCCGGCGGGTCACGCCGGCTTCGACGTTCAAGATCGCCATCAGTCTGATGGGCTTCGATGGCGGCTTCCTCGCGGACGTGCACGACCCGGCCCTCCCGTTCCGCGAGGGCGACGCCGCCTGGAATCCGGCTTGGCGGAAGACCGTCGATCCCGAGAGCTGGATCCGCGATTCGGTGGTCTGGTACTCGCAGCGGATCACACGCGCCCTCGGCGCGGATCGGTTCCGAGCCTATGTGACCCGGTTCAGGTACGGCAATGCGGACGTGTCGGGCGATGCCGGCCAAGCGGACGGTTTGACGCGAGCGTGGCTGAGTTCATCCCTGGCGATCAGCCCGCTGGAGCAGGTCGCTTTCCTGAGCCGGCTCGTCCGGCATGACCTGCCCGTCTCAGACGCGGCTCTGGCGATGACCGAAACCCTTACCCGGATCGAGGCCCCCTCGGATGGCTGGGAGATCCACGGCAAAACCGGCACCGGGTTCCCGCGCAACCCGGACAGCTCCCTCGACGAAGCGCATGGCTATGGATGGTTCGTCGGCTTGGCACGCCGCGGTCCCCAGACCGTGGCCTTCGCGCGCCTCATCCAGGACGACCGGCGCGAGGCCGGGCCGGCCGGGATCCGTGCGCGCGTGGCGATGATCGCCGAGCTGCCCCAGCTCTTTACGGAGGTGGGGCGCTGATCGCGCGGCGGCCTGCCAGGACTTTCCGTCGTGTCGGAGCCGCCGGCCCGATCAGCCGATCGCAGCGCTCGCCGCACCCGCCATAGGCCCGGCCTCGACCGCCGCCCCGGCCGGGGCAGGATTCCGCCCGGCCGGCCGTTGCGCATGGCGTTCGCGGAAATGCGGCACCGCCGCCTCGAACACGGCTTCCGCGGCTTCCCGGTCACCCGCCGCGACGGCCGCCCGCAGCTGCGCCACCCAGGCGTCGAGCCGGGCCCGGTCGGCGAAGACCGGGCGGGCCGCCATCACCCCGTCGATGCCCGGCAGGGTGACCCGGGGCTCCTCCCGGGCGAACAGGATCTCGTTGAGGCGCTCGCCGGGCCGGGCGCCGGTATAGGCAATCTCGATCTCAGCCCCCGGCTCGAACCCGGCCAGCCGGATCATGCGCTCGGCGAGTTCGGCGATCCGGACCGGCTGGCCCATCTTGAGCACGTAGACCGCGGCGCGATCCGCCTCCGGGGCGGCACGGCCCTCGCCGTCCGCGTGCGAGGCGGCCGTCAGCACGAGGTCGCAGGCCTCGCGCACGGTCATGAAGTAGCGGACCATGTCGGGATCGGTGACCGTGACCGGCCCCCCGCGGGCGATCTGCGCCTTGAACACCGGCACCACCGAGCCGACGGAGCCGAGCACGTTGCCGAAGCGCACGGCGATCAGCCGCGTGGGGTGGCCTGGGCGGGCCGACTGCTCGGCGTCGAGCGCCTGGGCGACCATCTCGGCGAAGCGCTTGGTGACGCCGAGCTGCGACACCGGCTCGATCGCCTTGTCGGTGGAGACCATCACGAGGGCCCGGGCGCCGGCCGCCACCGCGGCGTCTGCGACGTTGATCGAGCCGAACACGTTGGTCTTGATGCCCTCCTGCCAGTCACGCTCCAGGTAGGGCACCTGCTTGAGCGCGGCGGCGTGGACGACGCACTCGGGCCGGAACGCCGCGATGACCTGATGGACCCGCTCCCGGTCGCGGATGTCGGCGAGGACGCCGGTCACCGTGGCCTGGGCGGACAGGATGGCCGGGTGGCTCAGGATGCCGTGCAGGGCCGGCTCCGAGGATTCGAGCACCAGCACCGCGGCGGCCCCGAAGGCCACGGCCCGCAGGCAGATCTCGGAGCCGATCGAACCGCCGCCGCCCGTCACCACCACTCGGCGGCCGGCCAGGAACGTCTCCAGCCGCGGCCGGTCGATCGCCACGGTGGGGCGCAGGAGCAGGTCCTCGATCTCGAGCGGCGCCAGCTCGGGACCCTGCGCGCCCTCACCGAGCCCGACCACCCGGGCGAGCGGAAGGCCGAGCCGTCGGGCGCGGGCGATGAAGGTCGTCGGGGCGGCCTCCGGCACGAGGGCGCTCGGGGCCGCCACCAGCCGCCGCACCGGCTCGCCGCCCGCCGCGAGGTCGGCGACCACGCGCTCGAGGTCCGAGAAGCCGCCGAGCACCGGAACGCCGCGCATGAACTGCCCGGTCTCGTCCGCCCGGGGCGACAGGATCCCCCGGGGCGCCAGCTTCTTCACCGAGCCCGCCTCGATGGCGCGGATCAGCACGTCGATGTCGGCGCCACGCCCGAGCAGCAGCGTCGGCACGGTGGCGGCCCGGGCGCTCGATTGCCGGGAGCGGCTGTCCTTCAGGTACCGGAACGCCAGGCGCGCGCCCCCGAGCAGAAAGATCTGCAGCACCCAGTACAAAAGGATCGCGATCTTGCCGAAGAAGTAGAAACCGTACAGGTCGGCCGAGACCAGGACCCAGTCGATCACCAGAAGGGCCAGCGCCAGGACGCTAGCGGCCCGGACGATCCCGGCGAGGTCCTGCAGCGAGGCGAAGCGCCACTTGGTCCGGTACAGCCGGAACCGGCCGTAGACCAGGCCGGCGAACAGGAGGAAGGGCGGCAGCAGGAGCGGCAGGGCGTGCAGGCGCTCGGCCAGCATGCCGCCCTGGAAGCGGAACAGGAAGGTGAGCACCACGGCGGCGGCGGTCGCCGCGAGGTCGTGGGCCACCATCACCGCGATCTTGTAGAAGCGCTGCTGCATCGGGGGCCGGATGGGGTGCCGCGCGGTATCCGCCGCGGCACCCGCCCTGTCAACGCGAGCGATCAGCGCGCAGCTGGCCGCCTCGGGGGCATCCAGCCGGCGAAACGGCCTACTTGACGATCGCGCCGGAGAAGCCGGTCTTGAAGTTCTTTTGGTAGGTCCGACCCTTGAGCGGGTAGATCTTGTCGACCAGCAGGATCCTGACGCGCTCGTTGAAATCCTCGGTCGTAACCGTTTGTGCTCGACCAGTAATAAGAGTCCGGGCCATTATCGCCTCCGCGTCGTCGCCCAGGGCACGGAATTGCGCGGAGGGTGAACTCTACATGGGGCACGGGCGACAATTTACAAAGACTTATCTTTCACGACAAAGCCCGGACTGCCGCCCCGGCCGCATCGTCCACCCGGTCGATGTCGGGGGCGTCGATGTGCCGGTAGCGGGCCTGGATCAGCCCGAAGGCCCCGAAGGCGGCGTGGCCGGCCGCGACCAGGCCGAGCAGGATCCAGCCATAGGGCTGCGCGCGCAGCAGCGCGAAGGCTTCGGTCAGTCCCTTCGCGTCCGACGAGCGCTGGTGCCAGGCCGCCGCAACCAGGAAGCCGCCGATGATCAGGAAGGCGATGCCCCGGGCCGCGTAGCCGAAGCGGCCGACCGGGCCGGCCCAGCGCTCGCGGGCCTCGGCGTCGAGGGCGAGCCGGTCGGTGACGTCGCCCCGCCAGGCCTTGCCGAGGAACCCGAAGCCGCCGCCGATCACGCAGAGCCCGCCCAGGGCCACGAGCCAGCGGCCGAACGGCTTGGACAGGAGCCACGCGGTGCCGTCGTGCATGCCGTCGCCGCCGCTCATGCCAAGGCCGAGGCTGAGCGAGGCCGCGCTGACGGCGAGGCCGATATAGATCGCCGCGCTGACCAGGTGGGCGCCGCGCACCGCCAGCCCCTTGGCGGACGTGCCCCGCCGGTCGGCATCGGTCACGCCCTCGACGAAGCGCCAGAGCGCGAAGCCGGCAAGCCCCAGGGCGATCAGCCCGACGACCACCGCGCCGAACGGCCCGGCCAGCACCGCGCGCAGGGCATCCTTGCTGTCGCCGGCCCGGCCGCCCTGGCCGATCGCCGCGAGCAGCGCCAGGGCGCCGACCACGACGTAGACGGTCCCGCGGGCGCCGTAGCCGAAGCGGGCGATGCGCTCGATCGTGTTGCGGCCACCGGGGACGGGCCTCATGCGCGGCACCGGGCGAGTCGGGGTTCTAGATACGGCATGGGCGGGATCCGATGGCGTGGGACCGTTCAACGCCCGGATGCCCACGCGCGATCCGTTGCCGGCTCTACAGCAGGCGCCGGATCACAGGGCCGGTACGCGGCCGGATCACATCGGCGTCCGGTCCGCCCGGCCGGCCAGGGCGACGTAGAAGCCGAGCCCGTCCTGGGCCGGCAGGGTATGCAGGCGTTCGATCAGCCCGCGGCGCTTCGCGTCGAGGAGCAGGCGGCCCGCGGGCTGGAACAGGGTCTCGCCGCCGCCCTCCGGGGGCGGGTCCAGGCGGATCGCCACGGTCTTGCCCTTGGCGAAGCGGCTGCGCTCCAGCATGTCCTTGAGCGACGCCTCGGCGGTCGCCCGGTTGGTGCCGCGCAGGTCGAGCACCGATTCCGCATCCGTCACGCCGAGGGCGCCGCGTAGCTTGGCCGCGTAGAAATCTTCGAAGTGGGGCAAGTCGGTGCCTTGACGCTCTGCTGGGCCGGGGAAGCCGGCCGGTTGAGATCGGGTGCGGCCGCTCAGGATGCGAGACCGCGGTAGATGTCGGGCACGGGCACGGCGCCGTCCAGTTCCGGCAACGCGACGCTGCCGTCGGGACCCAGCGCCTGCACGCTCCAGTCGTCGCCCCGGCGCCGCCAGACCTCAACCCGGACCTCGTCAGAATAGACGATCAGCAGGACCTGCAGGCTCGGCACCGTCCGGTAGAAATCGATCTTGCGGCCCCGGTCCAGGCTCATGGTCGAGGGCGACAGCACCTCGGCGACGAGCAGCGGGTCTTCGGCGTACCCGTCCGGCAGCGATGGCCCGCAGCGCACGACCACGTCGGGGATCGGCACGAAGTCGTCCTGCACCGCACTGAGGATTCCGAGCCCCGGCATGGCGCGACAGCCCCGCGGCTCGGCGAGCGCATCCAGGCGTCCGGCCAAGTTCATGACGATGCGCTGGTGCCGCTCGCGCGGCGGCGCCATGAGCACGGGGTCGCCGTCGAGCAGCTCCCAGCGCTCCCCATCCGGGCGGCTCTCCGCCCAATGCCTGAATTCGGCAACATCCATGCGCGCTTCGCGCTTCGCGGCCAAAGCCATCGCCGCCCTCCGATCCAGGCGCGATGGTAGCACCCGCGGGCGCGGCCGCAACAGCGGTGGTTCAGAACGCCACGCGGGCGTAGACCTCGGACACCGGCAGGCCGCCACCGAGTTCCGGCAGGAGAATCGACGCGTCCGGCCCGGCGACCCGCATCGTCCAGCCGGCATCCCGGCGCCAGACCTCGATCCGGGCCTCGTCCCGATAGACGACCGGCAGGGTCTGGAGGCTCGGGACGGTGGCGTAGAAGGCGCGCTTGCGGCCGCGGTCGTTGGTCATGGTGCCGGGCGCTCGGCGGCGCCATCAGCATGGGCCCGCCATCGCGCAGTTCCCAGCGCTCCTCGTCCGGGCGCGGCTCCACCCAGCGCCGGTATTCGGCAACGCGCATGTGCGCGACGCTCTCATGAATCGCAGAAGCCGGCGCCGGCTCAATCCGTCGGGCGCGCGGCCGCGAGGTCCGCGCCGGCCTCGAGGAAGCGCTGCGGATCGACCGGCTCGCCGTCGATCCGCGTCTCGTAGTGCAGGTGCGCCCCGGTGGAGCGCCCGGTCGAGCCGACCAGGCCAAGCACGTCCCCGGCGGCGACGCGCTGGCCGGGGCGCACGGCGATGCGGGCGAGGTGCCCGAACCGGGTGACCACGCCATGGCCGTGATCGATCTCGACCATGTTGCCGTAGCCGCCCGCGAATTCCGCGGTGCTGACCCGTCCGGGCGCGGTGGCGCGGGCGGGCTCGCCGTACTCGGCCTTTAGGTCGAGCCCGGTATGGAGCGCGAGGCCCCGGGTGAACGGATCGAGGCGGGTGCCGAACGGACTCGACACCGTGGGCTGGCCGCGTATCGGCCGGCCGAGCGGCAGCGTCGCGGCGAACTGGTGCAGGCGCACGCCGTCGTCGAGCGCCCGGCGGGCGAGGGCCAAGCGGGTGTCGAAGTGGGTGTCGAAGCCGGTCTCGAAGGCGATGCCGTCCAGAGCGCCGGCATCGAGGGGGACGAGCGGGCCGCCGGTGCCCGCCGCGCTGCGGTCGAAACGGTCGGGATCGAGGCCGGTGCGGCCGATCAGTCCGCGCAGGCGCCGGACCGTGTCGCCGGCCCGCTCGACCAATTGGGCGAGGCGCGCGCCCTGGGCGGCCCGCACGCCGTCGAGCCGCGCTTCCAGGCGGATCAGCCCGGTCTCGGCGTCGAGGGCGCTCCGGCGGGGAGGGCGGGGACGGGAACCGGGCCGGCGCGCCGGCCTCGGCCGGGCGCAGGCGGAACTCGTCATCGCGCTTCGACGGCAGGGCGCCGGTGGTGAGCGGATCGGGGATCTGCGATCCGAGACCTTCCGAACCGAGACTTTGGGATCCGAGACTTTGGGATCCGAGATTTGCCAGGGCCGCCTGCCGGCGCTCCAGCTCGGCCTGACGCTCCAGCGCCGCCGCGACCCGCTCGGCCAGGCTGGATTCGGCCCCGGCCCGGTCACGGTGCGTGCGGTCGAGCCGGTCCTGCAGCTCGGCGAGCCGGGCCTCGTAGGCGTCCCGCATCGCCCCCTGGCGGGCCACGAAGCCGGCCAGCACGTCGTCGTGGAACACGACCAGGTAGGAGGCGCCGAGCGCCCACACGAGGGCGAGGGCGAGCCCGGCGGCGAGGATCTTCGGAAGCGGCGGGCGATGCATCGGGACGGCCCCGTGGGAGCCGCCATTCAGACCCGCTTAGGGTTAAGGATCCGTCGCGCCGCGCGCGCTCCGTCCGGTCAGGGCAGGGCCCGGGCGGCGTCCAGCACCGCCTCGGCATGGCCGGGCACCTTCACCTTCGGCCAGATCCGGGCGATGCGCCCCTCCCGGTCGACCAGCACGGTGGTGCGCTCCACGCCCATGTACTTGCGCCCGTACATGCTCTTCTCGACCCAGACCCCGTAGGCCTCCAGCACGCCCTTGTCCTCGTCGGAGGCCAGCGGGAAGGTAAGGCCGTACTTGCCGCAGAACTTGTCGTGGCTCTTCACCGGGTCCGGCGACAGGCCGATCACCTGCGCGTCGGCGCCCGTGAAGGCCGGCAGCAGGCCGTTGAAGTCCTGCGCCTCCAAAGTGCAGCCGCTCGTATCGTCCTTCGGGTAGAAGTAGAGCACGATCTTGTGACCCCTGAGCGCCGACAGGGCGATCCGCCCTCCGCCGGAGGCGGGGAGGTCGAAATCGGGGGCCTGATCGCCTTCTGATAGTGGCATCGTGCCTTCCTTTCGGCCGATTGATGGTGTGCAGTCCCGCCATGCGCGGCAGCACCATCAGGTTGCGTCGCGCCGCCCGAGCAAAACTCGGAGACGCGCCCGCTGTAAAGCGTGGCCGCGCTTCGATCCACCGGCCGCGGAGTTCCGCGCGCGAAGCCCCGGAACAAGGGTCCCGATGGCGGACGAGACGACCTTGGCAGGCAAGCCTCGGGGGACGGCGCGACGCTGGGGCGGGTTCTGCCTCGTCGGCGCGCTGACCCTGGTGCTGCTCGTCGGCGGCGGGATCGGGCTGGCGGCCCTGCGCCTGTCCAACGGCCCGCTGCAGATCGATGCCCTGTCCCGCCGGGTCGCAGCCGCGGTGGCCGAGCGGATCGGGCCTGGCTGGAGCATCGCCATCCGCGGCAGCAGCCTCGAACTCGACCGCGAGAACGCCCTGAGCCTGCGCTTCTCCGGCCTCGACATCCGCAACCCGCAGGGCGACTTGGTGGTGCGGGCGCCGCTCGCCGTGGTCAGCCTCGACCCCTGGGGCCTCCTGCACCTCAACCTGCAGCCGCGCTCGATCGAGTTCCGCGAGACCCAGACCACCGCCCTCGTGCACCGGGACGGCTCGATCGCGTTCGCGGCCTCCGAGGCCAACCACCCGGTCGACATCGAGCCGCACACGCCGCCGAGCGTGGACGACGCGCGCGGCAAGGTCTCGCCGATCTCGGCGACCCTGGCCTCGATCTTCGGGGTGGTGCTGGATTCCAGCGGCATCGTCGGCGCCCTCGACCGCGCCCGCCTGACCGATGCGCGCCTGCGGCTGATCGACGACGACGGCCGCGAGCGCGCGGTGTTCGCCCGGGTCAACGGACTGTTCGGGCGCGATCCCGTGAACGGAACCCGCAACTTCGAGTTGCGCCTGGACGGCCCCCACGGCGAGTGGCGCTTCGGCGGCTCCCTGCGCGAGGGCGGCGAGCCGCGGGATGGCAAGACGCAGGATGGGAAGACGCAGGATGGGAAGACGCAGGATGGTACGCCGCAGGCGCGCTCCGGGGTGATCACCCTGGACGATCTGCCGGTGCCCGACCTGCTGCTGCTCACGGGCCAATCGAGCCTGCCGCTGACCACCGATCTCAAGCTCTCGGCCCGCGCCGACGTGAGCCTGACGGCCGGGCGGATCACGTCCATGAACGCCAAGGTCCATACCGGCGACGGCACCTTCCTGATCGAGGAGAAGGACTTCAACCCGGTCACGGTCGAGAGCCTGGACGCGACCCTGAACTGGGACGAGACCGGCCGGGTGATGTCGCTCACCGGCCTGGATTACCGGGGGGCCGGCAACGCGGTCCACCTGACCGGCGCCTGGACGGAGAGCCCGCCGGACGCCGCAACCGCCTGGACCGCGACGCTCGCGAGCCGCGACGCCGTCCTGCGCGGGGCGACCCCGCAGGACGCGCCGGTGAAGATCGACGCGATCGACGCGCAGCTCACCGGCCGCGACGGCGGCATCGCCATCGACGCGCTCAACGTGGCGGCCCCCGGCGTGCAGGGGGTGATCACCGGCACGATCGGCACCACCGCCGACGAGGGCGGCCTGACCCTGCGCATCCTCGGCCACGACGGCGAGGTCCGGACCGGGCTGCGGCTGTGGCCGGAGCATATCGCCCCGCCGGCCCGCACCTACCTGGTGGACCAGCTGCGGCGCGGCCGGATCAACGCCGTGGACATCCGCGTGAAGATGTCCGGCACCGTGCTGGCCGCCGCGACCCGGGGCGAGCCCGCCCCCGACGACGCGGTGCATATCGACTTCCGCGTCTCCGACGCGGCGCTGGACGTCACCGCCGACGCGCCGCCGGTGGTGAAGGGCAACGTCTCCGGGACCATCACCGGCCGTTCGACCACCGTGCGCAACGTGACCGCCGAGATCCACGGCCCGGACGGCCGCGGGCTCACGGTCACGGACGGCAGCTTCGTGATCCCGCAGATCACGCCGGACCGGGTCGTGGCGCAGATCGGCATGCGGCTCACCGGCGGGGCCGACGGCATGGCCTCGGTGCTCCAGGCGAAGCTGTTCAAGAGCCTGATGAGCGTCGATCTCGACCCGGCCACGATCAAGGGCAATGCCGACCTGCGCGTCGATTTCCCCCTCGACCTCAAGCACGTGCCCGACCTCCCGAGCCTGCCCGTGACCCTGTCCGGGACGCTCTCCGACCTCTCGGTCGACAAGGTGATGGGGAAGGACCGGCTGGAGGCGGGCAGGTTCACTCTGCTGTACGACCGCGGCGCCTTCACGCTGAAGGGCGACGGCCGGGTCGCGGGCGCCCCCATCTCGGTGGACATGCGCCAGCCCAAGGTCGGCCAGCCCGGCGAGGCGGTGGTCACAGTGGCCCTCGACGAGGCCTTGCGCGGCAAGAAGGGCCTGCCGACCGCACCGCAGCTGTCCGGCACCATCCCGGTCCGCGCCGTGGTGCCGATCGGCCGCCCGGGAACGGCCAAGCCGCCGATCCGGGTCGAGGCGGATCTCGCCAGGGCCGGCATCGACGGGCTGGTGCCCGGGCTGACCAAGCCGACGGGCAAGCCGGGCCGCCTCAGCTTCACGCTGGTGGATGCCGGCCAGACCTACGAGCTGCGCGACTTCGCCCTCGACGCCGCCCCGGCCTCCGCGCGCGGCAGCCTCACGATCAGCCCGGAGGGCGGCCTGGAGCGCGCCGACCTGACGAACGTCAAGCTGTCGCCGGGCGACGACCTGCGGGTGAGCCTCGACCGCACCGGCAACGGCTACAAGGTCGTGGTCCGCGGCGCGGTGGTCGATGCGCGCCCGTTCCTCAAGTCCCTGGGCGGCCCGGACGCCAAGAGCGGCAAGGAGGCGAAGGAGTCCAACCCGAAGGATGTCGATGCCGACATCCAGGTCCCGATCGTGGCGGGCTTCAACGACGAGGCGCTGACCAACGCCAACCTGCGGCTGTCGCTGCACGGCCGGACCCTGCGGGCGGCCAACATCACCGGGCGCTTCCGCGCGGCGGCGTTCGTCGCCAGCGTCGCCCGGGGCGAACGCGGCGTGCCGACGCTGGCGGTGGAGTCGGCCGATGCCGGCGCGACGTTGCGCTTCGTCGACGTCTACCGGCGGATGTATGGCGGGCGCCTCACCGCCGGGATCGGCCTCAACGACGGCCCGCAGGCCGGCGTGGTCCAGATCCGCGACTTCTCGCTCCGCAACGAGCCGGCCCTGTCGAGCATCATGGCACAGGGGCCGGAGCCCTCCGAGGCGGAGACGGTCCGCGGCCGCCGCATCGCCCCGGGCCGGGCGGCCGGCGACGTCACCTTCGACCGGATGCGGGCCAACTTCGTGCGCAGCGGCAGCCGGGTCGACTTCAGCGACGCGGCGATCTCGAACGCCGCGATGGGCTTCACCCTGTCGGGCTGGCTCGATACCGGCCGGGAGCGCACGGACATGACCGGCACCTTCGTGCCGCTCTACGGGCTCAACAACGTCGCCTCGCAGCTGCCTCTCCTCGGGCCGCTCCTCGGGGGCGGGCACAACGAGGGGCTGTTCGCCGTCAACTTCCGCGTCTCCGGCAAGCTCGCCTCGCCGGACGTGAGCGTGAACCCGCTCTCGGCGATCGCCCCGGGCTTCCTGCGCAAGCTGTTCAGCGCCGGCGGCGGCCCCTTCGCGGACGGCCTGCCACCGGTGCCGCAGGGGGAGCGGTGAGGCGTGGCCGCCGGCACGTCTTCGAGCAGCACCGTCCTTGCCGGCGGACGACTGTGAACGCGGTTGGGTCGGCATGAAAAAGCCCGGCGCGGCGGACCGCACCGGGCTGAACCCAAAGTCCCAAAGAACTACTTCTCGACGAAGGCCTTCTCGATCACGTAGTGGCCGCCCTCGCCGTGATTGCCTTCCTCGTAGCCGCCGTTGCTCAGCAGCTCGCGGGTGTCGCGGATCATGTCGGGGCTGCCGCAGAGCATGAAGCGATCGTTCTCCACCGACATCGCCGGCAGGCCGATATCGGCAAACAGCTTGCCCGAGACCATCAAGTCGGTGATCCGGCCGCGGTTGCGGAACGGCTCGCGGGTCACGGTGGGGTAGTAGATCAGCTGGTTCGAGATCATCTCGCCCAGGAACTCGTGCTTGGGCAGGGACTCGTTGATCGTCTCGCCGTAGGCCAGCTCTTGAACCTGACGGCAACCATGGACCAGCACGACTTTCTCGAACCGGTCGTAGGTCTCCGGGTCCTTGATGATCGACAGGAACGGCGCGAGCCCCGTGCCGGTGCCGAGCAGGTAGAGGTTGCGGCCCGGCAGCAGGTTGTCGAGCACCAGGGTGCCGGTGGGCTTCTTGCCGACGATGATCGGGTCGCCGACCTTGAGGTGCTGGAGCTTGGAGGTCAGCGGACCGTCCTGCACCTTGATCGAGAAGAACTCGAGCTCCTCCTCGTAGTTCGCCGAGACCACCGAGTAGGCGCGCAGCAGCGGCCGCCCCTCGACCTCGAGGCCGATCATGGTGAACTCGCCGTTGCGGAACCGGAACGCCGGATCCCGCGTGGTGCGGAACGAGAACAGGTTGTCGGTCCAGTGATGCACCGACAGAACGCGCTCCTCGTAGAACTTGCTCATCGACGGATCAGTCCTCGAATCCTCTGATGCTCGGCCCATGCCCCCGATGAATCAGGGCGCATGGGGTTCGGCGGGCGACCGCCGCCCCGCGGCTGCGGGGGCGACCCCCGGGAGCGATCTCGCCGGGATCCGGACGTCGAACCCCTGATCGGATGCTTCTTTCGCAGTTGCAGCACGCTCGTCAAGGCGCACCAGGATCACACCTGCCGAAGAAGTGAATCGCCTGGAATCGTTCGAATATTTAACCGGCGGTGACCGGCCGCAGCGGCTTCAGCCCCGCTTCGATCTCCGCGCGGCGCGGCTCCAGGAACGGCGGCAGGGCGAGGCGCGCGCCGAGACTCTCCAACGGCTCGTCGGCGGTGAAGCCCGGCCCGTCGGTGGCGATCTCGAACAGAATGCCGTTGGGCTCGCGGAAATACAGGCTGCGGAAATAGTAGCGGTCCACCGGCCCGCTGCTCGGCACCCGGGCGGCCTTCAGCCGGTCGGCCCAGGCCTGGTAATCCGCATCGGGGATGCGGAAGGCGACGTGGTGGACCGCGCCCGCACCCTGCTGCGCCGGCGGGGCGGCGTCGGCGAGGAGCTGAACCTCGGCGGCCGGGCCCCCCGACCCCATGGCGTAGACCTCGACCGGGCCGTCGCCGGTCTCGAAGCGCCGCGACAGGCGCATGCCGAGCAGATCGTTCAACACGGCAGCGGTGCGTGAAGGGGCCGACACGGACAGCCGGATCGGGCCGAGGCCGCGGATCTGGTAGGCCGCCGGCACCGGGGAGGCGTCCCACGGGTGCTCCGGGCCGGTGCCCCCGTCATCGACCAGGGCGAGGCGCTGGCCCTCGGGATCCTCGAAATCCACGGTGAGGCGTCCGTCACGCAGGGCGGGCTCGGCCGCCACGGCACCAGCATCGCGCAGGCGCGTGTGCCACCACGCCACCGCGCCCTCGCCCGGCACGCGCAGGTGGGTGCGGGTGATGCTGTTCGACCCGCGCCGCTCGGGGGGCGCCGGCCAGTCGAAGAACGTGATGTCGGTACCCGGGCTCGCCAGGCCATCCGCGTAGAACAGGTGATAGGCCGAGACGTCGTCCTGATTCACGGTCTTCTTCACCAGCCGTAGGCCGAGCGTGCCGGTGTAGAACGCCACGTTCTCCGCGGCGCGGGCGGTCACCGCGGTGAGGTGATGGATGCCGGTGAGTTGCATGGCTTTTCGTGTGGGCCCCGCTTTGAGGCGCCTCAGGTGGGGTTCGGACGACGGCGTTGCGAGCGCAAAGCTGGATTGCAGCGGGCGTAAGGGGGTAGACTGCGATGCCCCACGCCTCTGGGAGACACCCGATGGCCGTCGCGTACGAGACCGACACCGTCCTGCCGCCGCTGCATCCCGGCGAGGTGCTGCGCGAGGACTTCCTGATTCCCCTCGGCCTGTCGGCCGGCACGGTGGCGCGGGCCTGCCGGGTCCCGCGGACCCGGATCGAACGGATCGCCGCCGAGCAGATCGGAGTCTCGACCGACACGGCGCTGCGTCTTAGCCGCTATTTCGGCACGAGCGCAGAGTTCTGGCTCAACCTCCAGCGTCAGTACGAGGTGGAGACGCTGAGCCGCAGCATCGGGCCGGAGATCGCGCGGATCGCGCCGCTCGCCCCCGCGGCGGCCTGAACCTCAGAGCCCGACCGGCCGGCCGGCGGCCACAACCAGCATCCGGCCGTCCGCAAAGGTCCGGGCGGCGGCGCGGCGGATGTCGGCCTGGGTCACGGCCGAGACCAGGGCGTTGCGGCGGGCGATGTAGTCCATACCCAATTCCTCGAAGGCGATCTGCACCAGTTGGTGGGCGATCTTGGTCGAGGTGTCGAAGCCCAGCGCGTAGGAGCCGGTGAGGTAGTCCTTGGCCTTCTGCAGCTCGTCGTCGTCAGGGCCATCCGTGATCAGCCGGCCGATCTCGTCGCCGATCACCGACAGCGCCTCGCCGACGCGCTCGTTCTTGGTGGCGGTGTAGCCCCAGGTCATCGCGGCCGAGCGGTGGCTGACCAGCGAGGTCCCCACCGAGTAGGCCAGGCCGCGCTTCTCGCGCACCTCCTGGAACAGACGCGAGGTGAACGCGCCGCCGCCCAGGATGTGGTTCAGGACGTAGGCCGGGATGAAGTCCGGGTCGCGCCAGGGCACGCCGGCCATGCCGAAGCGGATCACCGATTGCGGCACGTCGAGGTCGACCACGATGCGCCGGCCGAGATCCTGCACCTCGGTCCGCGGCACCGCCTTCAGCGTCCCGGCCTCGGGCAGGGCTCCGAAGGCGCGGTTCAGGCCCTCGGCCAGCTGCTCGGCCCCGATGGCGCCCACCGCCGCGACCTTCACCCGGCCGCGCCCGATGATGCGGGCATGCATCTCCAGGAGGTCGTCCCGGGTGATGGTGGCGACGCTCTCGACCGTGCCCGAGGAGGGCCGGGCATAGGCGTGGCCGGCGAACGCCTCCTTGAAGAACCGGCGCGAGGCCAGCACGCCCGGGTCGTTCTGCTGGTAGCGCAGGCCGGCGATGACCTGGCCCCGGACGCGCTCGATCGCGTCCGGGTCGAGGCGCGGCTTGGCCAGCGCCAGGGCGAGGAGCGCGATGCCCTCGTCGGCGTGCTTGACCAGCATCTTGAGCGAGCCGCCGACCGCGTCGGGGCCGGCATGGAAGGACAATTCGATCGCCCGGGCGGCCAGCCGCTCCTGGAAGGCGTCGGAGGTGAGGTCGCCCGCGCCCTCGTCGAGGAGCCGGGCCAGCATCTGAGCGCAGCCGGCCTTGCCGGCGGGATCCTGGGCGGCACCGCCCTCGAACGTGAAGGCCAGCGCGATCATCGGCACCACGGGGGATTCGACGTGCCACGCCTCGATGCCCGCGGCGGTCGTCACCGGCAGGGCCGTGGTGGGCGAGCTGGCGGGGGCGGCGGTGTCGACCAAGTTCTCGGCGACGCTCATGGGAACCTCATTGTCTTATCGTGTCACGGGCGGAGGCGGAGCAAGCTCTCGTCCTGACGCAGGTCCCGGCGGCGCGAGAAAGCGCCCGCCGGGCCACGCCCGAAGGAACTACTCCGCGGCCATCGCGACCGGGGCGTCGGGGTCCTGAGCCTTGGTCAGGTAGCCGGTGACCGAGCGGGCCGGGGTCAGCCAGCGCTCGGCGGCCAGCTTGAGGCGCTCCTGCGAGACCGCCTCGATGTCGGTCGGCCAGCGGCGGACCTCCTCGATGGTCTCGCCGATCGCCAGCGCGGAGCCGTAGATCCGGGCGAGCGAGGACTGGCTGTCGGAGGAGTAGACGGTCTCGGCCACCAGCCGGGTCTTGGCCCGCTCGATCGCCTCGGCGCCGAGCGCCTCCGCGGGGGCGCGGCGCAGGATCTTGTCCACGGCCTCCTCCAGCGCCTCCAGGGAGACGCCCTCGGCCGGCACCGCGTAGACGGAGAACCGGGTCTCGTCGATCGCCGAGCCCATGTACCAGGCGCCGGCATTCACCGCGAGGCCGGTCTCCATGACCAGCTTGCGGTAGAGGTAGGAGGTCGAGCCGCCGCCCAGCACCTCGGCGAGCAGCTCGAGGTCGTGGCAGCCGCCGTCGCGGGCGGTGATGCAGGAGGGGGTCAGGTAGAGCCGCTGCAGGGTCGGCTGCTCGACCTTCGGGTCGGCGACCGCGACCCGCCGCAGGGCCTTGGGCTCGGGCTCGCGCGCCCGCAGGCGCTCGGGACGGGTGCCCTGGGGGGCGACGCGCCCGTAGGTCTCGTCCGCAAGCCGGCGGACCTCGTCCGGGGTCACGTCGCCAGCCACCACCAGGATCGCGTTCTCGGGGGTGTAGAAGCGCTTGTAATAGGCCAGCGCGTGCTCGCGATTCAGGCCCTCGATCTCGTGCATCCAGCCGATGATCGGGATCCCGTAGGGGTGGTGCACGAACAGCGAGGCGGCCATCGCCTCGGAGAGCTGGGCGGAGGGGTCGGTCTCGACCCGCATGCGCCGCTCCTCCAGAACCACGTCGCGCTCGGGGGCGACCACGGCGTCGTCGAGGACGAGGCCGCCCATGCGGTCGGCCTCGAACGCCATCATGGTGCCGAGATGGTCGCGGGCGACCCGCTGGAAATAGGCGGTGTAGTCGTAGCTGGTGAACGCGTTCTCCTGGCCGCCGAGGCCCGAGACCGCCTTCGAGAAGGCCCCCACCGGGTGCTTCTCGGTGCCCTTGAACATCAGGTGCTCGAGGAAGTGGGCGATGCCCGATTGGCCCAACGGATCATCGGCCGAGCCGTTGCGATACCAGATCATGTGGGTCGCGACGGGGGCCCGGTGATCGGGCACCACCACCACGTCGAGGCCGTTGTCGAGGGTGAAGGCCGTGACTTCGGGTCCACCCGCCTCGGAGCGTCCGAACGGCGCGGCCTCGCCCCGGCCGGCGCTGCCGCCGTAGGGCGAGCCCGGACGCGGCGGGAAGAGGGTGGGCGTCGCCTTCCTGAACAGGTGCATTCCGCTTTCCTTTTGCCGGCCCCGTGCCGGCGACGCCCCTGACCGGAACGCACGCGTGGATCGGGGCCGTCCTCGTCTCCGGCCGGCAAGAGCCGTACCGGGACAGACATGTCATGTTGCCATGCCGGGCCGCCGTTGCAACGGCGCCACAGCCTGATGGTTACTGCTGGGCCCGCTGGCGCTGGTAGGCCCGGGGGTCGGCCTCGTCGCGCTCGCGGCTGGCGTTGTTGATCGGGTCCCGCGACGGCGGCTGGGCCAGCTTCTTCGGAGATTGCCGGTAGCCGGTGGGCGGATCGGTCAGGATGTCCCGGGCCGGCTCGACATCCGAGGGCTCGGCGTTGGCGCTCTTGCCCTTCAGCAGGTCGAACGGGCTGAGCAGGCTGTCGTCGCGGTTGGTGTCGCCCGGCTTGCGCTCGGCCTCGGTGGTGACGCTCGCCCCGGCGCGGCGGCCGTTGCGGATCTCGTCCACCGACAGGGTGGCGTTGTTGTCGTCGTAGCGGCCGCGTGCCTGGTTGCCCACCGGGCGCCGCCGCTCGGCGGCCGCGCGCTCGCGCTCGACGATCTCGGGATCCTTGGGCCAGGCGGTGCTGGTGGAGCGGGCCCGGGGCTGCGGCAGGACCTTGCCGTCGAGCTTGGGCGGCATCACCAGCGGCGGGCGCTCGTGATAGTCGATCGGGTCCTGGCGCTTCTCCAGGAGGCCGATGCCGGAGAGCGCGTCGCGCATGAACTCGCCGCGCTCCTGCGCCTGCGCGCCGCCGGCCAGCAGCGGCGCCAACGCGACCGCGGCGGAGAGGATGAGACGAAGCCTGCGATGCCCGGTCATGCTGCCTCACGGGTTCCGGCCGGAAATCCGGCGCGGGGATGGCCGCCACGCGGCCTGATCCGACAGGTCCCGGGGTGGGACCGGTTTCCGGCGATCGTATGGCGCCTTGACCGCATCGCACCAGAGCCTTGAGGCAACTGGGGCCTGTGTGTTGCGCGAATCATAGGCGCGGAGCTGGATCGGGCCGGGCCGGGCCGGTCTTGGCCGGATCCTTGGACGTACCGCGCCCGGCTGGGCTCAGGCTGTCGAGGACCAGCCCGATCACCCCGGCGACGATCGCCGCGTCGGCCACGTTGAACACGTACCAGGACCAGCCGCCGGCATGCAGGTGGACGAAGTCGAACACCGCCCCGTAGGCGGCCCGGTCGATGGCGTTGCCGAGCGCACCGCCGACGATCAGCCCCAGCGCCACCGCCAGCAGCCGCGAGCCGGCCCGGGTCATCCAGATGCCGAGGCCGAGGGCGGCGGCGAGCGACAGGATCACCAGGAACCAGCGCCCGAACCCGCTCTCCTGCTGGAACAGGCCGTAGGAGACGCCCCGGTTCCAGACCACCACGAAGTCGGCGAACGGCGCCAGCCGCCACGGCTGGGTCAGCACGAGGTCGGTGCCGAAATAGAGCCCGAGCTTGGAGGCCTGGTCGAGGACCAGGGTGAGGAACAGGGCCAGCAGGCCGGCGCGGGTGGGGGTCATGGGCGGGGACCGGACACACGCGCGTTTCCCTCCCCCCTCTGCGGGGGAGGGTACCCTGCGAAGCAGGGGGGGAGAGGGGCAGCGCGACGCTTCAGGGTTTCACGCGTGTCGCGCGCCTTCCGGACACGGCGCTCCCCTCTCCCGACCCTCGCTGACGCGAGGCCCACCCTCCCCCGCAGAGGGGGGAGGGAGGCGTCGGCGGTGTAGGCGCCCAAAACCCTCACACCGCGCTCGCCTCCGGGTGCGCCGCGTCCCACTCGCGCAGGGCCTGGGCGTCGCGGGGGGTGACGTCCGGGTAGTCCGGGTCGCCGCCCACCGTCGGGGTGACCCGCCAGGAGCGGACGCATTTGCGCCCCTCGGCCAGGGTCGGCACCACGGCCACGCCGCGCACCTCGTCGAGCCGGAACGCCTCCGCCGGGCCCTCACCGGCCTCCACCGTGATCGCGGAGGTGATGCAGGTGTCGGCGAAGTCGCAGCCCTCCAGGGCGGCGAGCAGCTCGGGGTCCCCGACGTAGACAGTCGGGGCCGCCTCCAGGCTCGCGCCGATGCGCTTGGCCGCACGCTCGACCTCCAGGGCACCGGTCACGGCCCGGCGCACCTTCCGGATTTTCTGCCAGCGCTCCGCGAGGGGGACGTCGAGCCATTCGGCCGGGGTCTCCGGCAGGGTCTGGAGATGCACCGAGCCGTCGGCGGACGGGTAGCGCTCGAGCCAGGCCTCCTCCGCCGTGAAGGCGAGCACCGGCGCCAGCCAGACCACCACGCGGCGGAAGGTCTCGTCGATCACCTGTAGGGCCGCCCGGCGGGTCACCGACGAGATCGGGTCGCAGTACAGCGCGTCCTTACGCACGTCGAAGTAGAACGACGACAGGTCGCCGGTCATGAAGCCGTTGAGCAGGGCCACGACCCGTTTGGTGTCGTAGGTCGCGTAGGCCTCACGGATCTCGCCGTCGAGCTCGGCCAGCCGGTGCAGGATCAGCCGCTCCAGCTCCGGCATATTTTGGAACGCGACGTCATCCCCCTGGATCCGATGCGCCAGGGAGCCGAGCATCCAGCGCAGGGAGTTCCTGAGCTTCCGGTAGGTCTCCGCGAACGTCTTGATGATCTCCGGGCCGATCCGCAGGTCGTCGGTGTAGTCGGAGGCGGCGACCCACAGGCGCAGGATGTCGGCGCCCGAATCCTTGATGATGCTCTGCGGCGCGACGACGTTGCCCTTCGACTTCGACATCTTCAGGCCCTTGCCGTCGAGCACGAAGCCGTGGGTCAGGACGATGTCGTAGGGCGCCCGGCCGCGGGTGCCGGAGGATTCGAGCAGCGAGGACTGGAACCAGCCCCGGTGCTGGTCGGAGCCCTCCAGGTACATCACCCGGTCCTGGCCGCCGTCGCGGACGCGCCGCACGCCGGCGAGCGCCGGGAACGCCTCCGGATCGTCCAGCACGAAGGCATGGGTCGAGCCGGAATCGAACCAGACGTCGAGGACGTCCGTCACCTTCTCGTAGGCGGCCGGGTCGTGGTCCGGGGCCAGGAAGCGCTGCGCCGCGTCGTCCCGGAACCAGGCATCGGCGCCCTCTTCCTTGAAGGCGTCGCGGATCCGGGCGTTGACGCCTTCGTCCTTGAGGATCTCGCCGCTCTCCCGGTGGACGAACACGGTGATCGGCACGCCCCAGGCGCGCTGGCGCGAGACCACCCAGTCGGGCCGATTGCCGACCATGCCGTTGATGCGGTTTTTTCCTTGGGGCGGCACCCACTGGGTCTCGTCGATGCTCTGGAGCGCGACCTCCCGCAGCGAGCGGTTGCCCAGGCTGTCCACCGGACGGTCCATGGCGATGAACCATTGCGGGGTGTTCCGAAAAATCACCGGCTTCTTGGAGCGCCAGGAATGTGGGTACTGGTGGCGCAGCACGCCGCGGGCGACCAGCGCCCTGACCTCGGTGAGCGCGGCGATGACCGCCTTGTTGGCGTCGCCCTTCTCGCCCTTGTCGGTGAGCACCCGGGTGCCCTCGAAGCCCGGCGCGGCCTTGGTCAGGGCGCCGTCCGCATCCACCGTGTAGGGGATCGCGGGGTCGATGCCGCGCTCCTGCAGCAGCCGGCCGCTGGACATCCAGAGATCGAAATCCTCGCGGCCGTGGCTTGGCGCCGTGTGGACGAAGCCGGTGCCGGATTCGTCGGTCACGTGGTCGCCGTCGAGCATCGGCACGGCGAAGTCGTAGCCGCGGCCGGCGAGCGGATGCGCCAGGGTGAGGCCGGACAGCGTCTCCGGCCGCACGTCGGCGACGCGCTCGAACGCCTCGACCCGGGCCGCCTTGAACACGGTGGCGGCCAGGCTGTCGGCCAGCAGGTAGGTCTGCCCGGGGGTCGCCCAGTTCTCGGCCGGCGCCTGCGTGACGCGGTAGAGCCCGTAGGCGATTTTTTTGGAGTACGCGACGGCGCGGTTGCCCGGCATGGTCCAGGGGGTGGTCGTCCAGATCACCACGCGGGCGTCTTTCAGCGCCGCATCGGCCCCGTCATCGGCTCCTTGCCGGATCGGGAACGCGACGAACACGGTATCGCTGACATGCTCCTCGTACTCGACCTCGGCCTCGGCCAGCGCGGTCTTCTCGACCACCGACCACATCACCGGCTTGGAGCCGCGATAGAGCTGGCCGCTCATCGAGAACTTCATCAGCTCGTCGGCGATCACCGCCTCGGCCGGGTAGGCCATGGTCGCGTAGGGATGGTCCCAGTCGCCGGTGACGCCGAGGCGCTTGAACTCCGCCCGCTGCACGTCGAGCCAGTGGGCCGCGAAGGTCCGGCATTCCTGCCGGAACTCGATCACCGGCACGTCGTCCTTGTTGCGGCCCTTGGCGCGGTACTGCTCCTCGATCTTCCACTCGATCGGCAGGCCGTGGCAATCCCAGCCGGGGACGTAGTTGGCGTCGAGGCCGAGGGCGCCGGCCGAGCGCACCACCACGTCCTTCAGGATCTTGTTGAGCGCCGTGCCGATATGGATGTTGCCGTTGGCGTAGGGCGGCCCGTCGTGCAGCACGAAGCGCGGCCGGCCCGAAGCGGCGGCGCGGATCTTCCCGTAGAGGTCGATCGCGGCCCAGCGCTCCAGCAGCAGCGGCTCCCGGGTCGGCAGGCCGGCGCGCATCGGAAACTCGGTGCGCGGCAGGAACAGGGTCTTGGAATAGTCGCGGGCAGCCGCGGTCTCGGGGGTGGTCATCGGATCTCGCATCGGCGGTCGGGCCGGCGGCAATGGGCCGGCAAGGGCAGGGCGGGCGGCAGCAGGATCCCGGACTTCCGCGCGGCCTCGCCGAAGCGGGCACTCATTTACGCGGAGGCCGGGCCAATAATTCGAAGCCTGCGGCCCAGGCCGCGAAGAGCATGCGAAGCGAACATGACCCGTTCTCTAGCAGCGGCCCCTTCCCGATGCCAGCGGGCGGCCCTGCGAGGCCTGATGAGACCTTTCGGCGCTTGAACCGTTGACCGGTACGTCCTCCGCGACGCGCACGTCGCGGAACTCGTCCCGAACGACGACCAGGAGTTGACCATGAAGAAGCTGATGATCGCCGCCCTCGCCCTCGCCCCGCTGGCCTTCGCCACCGGCGCCGAAGCCCAGGGCACGGCCAGGGGCGCCCAGCGCGGCGTCGAGGACGGCTCGGCTGCGGCCGGCCCGGTCGGTGGCGTCGTGGGCGGCGCGGTGGGTGCGGCCACCGGCACCGTCGGCGGCGTGCTCGGCACCGATCCGGATCCGGCCCGCCGCGCCCGCGAGAACCGCCGCGAGGAGCGCATGGACCGCCAGGAGCGCATGGGCCGCTAAAGCCCCGCCTCAGAGATCGGTCGGTCGCCCTCAGGCGGCCGGCCTGTCCCGCCGGATCGTCTCCTGCGCCAGGAGATAGAGGCCGGAGCCGACCACGATCATGGCGCCGGCGACCGTCCAGCGGCTCGGCACGTCGCCGAACAGCAGGAAGCCCAGCGTCACGGACCACAGCAGCTGCGTATAGATGAACGGCGCCAGCACGTTGGCCGGCGCGCGGGCATGCGCCATCACCAGCAGCCAGTGCCCGAGCGTGCCGAACAGCGCGACCCCAATCAGCAACGCCCAATGGGTCAGGCTCGCCGGGTTCGTCCAGATCCAGGGCAGGAGCGGCGCCATAAGCGCCAAGCCCGCCAGCCCGGTGTAGAACATGGTGGTGGCGGTGGAATCGTAGGCCGCGAGCTTGCGTGTGATGATCGCGTAGAAGGCGTAGACCACGACGTTGGCCACGCACAGCAGGGCGGCCGGGTGCATCCCGCCGAGGCCCGGGCGGACGATCACCAACACGCCCAGGAACCCGACGCCGATCGCGGCCATCCGGGCCCGCGACGACCATTCGCCGAGCAGCGGCCCGGCCAGCAGCGCCACCGTGAGCGGGGCGGCGAACTGGATCGAGATCGTCTCGGCAAGCTGCAGGTAGCGCAGGGCCAGGAAGTTCAGGGCCGTGGAGGCGAACAGCAGCAGCGAGCGCGCGATCTGCAGCGTCAGCCGCCGGCTCTTCACCACCCCGGGCGTGCGCACCGGGTTGATGAACAGCGAGATCATCGCGACGCTGGCGGCGTAGCGCATGAAGGTGGTGACCAGCGGGTCGACCTCGGCCCGCGCCAGCGTCTTGGCGCAGGCGTCGAGGCTCGCGAAGAAGGCGACCGCGCTGCACATCAAGGCGATGCCGACGATCCGCCGGCGGTGCGCGAGGTCGGGTGACGGGACCGCACACGCGGAGGCCCTGTCGTTGGCGACGGATGTCGCGACCTGCGTGCTCATGCCTGCCAAATCTCGGTGGAGGCCTGCTTATCTGCCACGCGTGCACCCGCGGCGGCACCCGCCGCCGCGCAGGGGAACCATGCAGCCGGCACGGCGTCGGGCGCCGATGCCGGGCTCAGCGCTTGGCCGCGACCTTGTCGGCGGCCGCCGTCTTCGTCGCCGTCTTGGCGACCTTGGCTTTCGCCGGGGCCGCTCCGGCGATCAGCGCGGCCAGATGCCCCTGGTCCAGGCCCGCGGCCGGAGCCGGCACGGGGCCCGGCGCGAGGGCGGCCGCGCTCGCGGGCCGGCGCGGCTCGATCGAGCCGGTCGCGGCTGGATCGGGCAAGCTGGCAAAGGCCGCGATCGGACTCGCGGGGGTGGATTCGCGCTGCACGCGCAACGTCCAATGGGCGGCGGTCGAGAGAGCGGCGATCCCGAGGATCGCCTTGATGCCGCCGGTGAGCAGGGCTCGCATGGTGGTCAGGCCCGAAAGAACGCGGTTACGCCGGACCGGATCCCGGCCCTATCGCATCATCGCGCGGGAGCGTGAACGAAGCTGCAACCGCCTGGCGTTGCATCGTCCCGGATCGGGGCAGGGCGCCGGATCGGGCGAGGCGTCGGATCGGGCTGCCCGGATGCCGCCGCGGGCACCTGTCGACGCCGATAGCGAACGGAAATCTTTGTGGGCCTTGCGCCGAGCCCGCGGTTCCTGTTCCCCGCGCTCCCGACACTCCTGCAGCGACTCGGCCCACTGAGCCTCACAGGATTGGTCCAGAGAACTGGTCCGAACCACCCCGTCACTGCCGGCCCCGCTACCATGCAGGCCCGAGCGGGCTCGCGAAACCTTCAGGCGCATCGGCCGCGGGAGACCGCTCGTGTAGAGAATGGCAGCCAAGCCGGCAACAGAGCGACGGCCGATTCGGCGCCCCCGCGGCGATCAGCGCGCCACAGCGGCCGCGGCGAAGCGCATCAGCGCGGCGATCTCGGTGTCCTCCGACCCCGCAGCCAGGCGCGCGTAAAGATCGGCAAAACCTGAAAACACCTGTCGCCCAGCCGCGTCCGGCCCGAGGAAATCGGCGATCTCGCCCATCTCGGGTGCCCAGCGATAGGCCTTCGGCGCCATGTCGGGCAGGGCCTTGGCGAACCGGGCGAGCAGCGCCGGTTCGTTCTCGGCGAGCTCGTCGAGCAGCGCGGCGCCGGCGCCGGCACGCTCGGCCGCCAGGACCATGAGGGCGGCCAGCGCCGTCAGGCCCTTGTTGAGGCCGGCATAGCTCATCTTGAGGCTGGAGGCCGCGCCGACCGGCCCGGGGCAGACGCGCAGGTCCAGCCCGAACGCGCGCAGGGCCATCGCCGGCGCGGTATCGTCCCCGGAGACGTAGACGCGGGGCCCCGTGCTGCCGGGCTTCGGCGGCAGGCCCAGGATCGCCCCGTCGAGGAAGGGCGCGCCCGTCGCCGCAACGATCCCAGCGATGCGCCCGACCGTGTCCGGACTGACGGCGTTGGCGTCGATGTAGACCGGCTTGCGCCGCGCCGCCGTGAGTACGGAGGCGAGGCGGTGAGCCAAGGCCTCCGCGTCGGCGGGCGGCACGATCGACAGCAGGATGTCGGCGGCCGCGAGGTCGGCCAGATCGGCATCGACCAGGCCGGCGGCCTCGGCGCGTGCCCGCTCGCCGCCGCGCTGCGCCCGCGAGCGCGGTCAGCACGCGGGCGCCGTGCTCGACCAGCCGCGCCCCGATGGCGCTGCCCATCGCGCCAGGGGCGATCACCGCGATGGTGGGCATGGGAGGCTCCGAAAATGCGCTGCCGGGACAATGGTAGCCGGCGCGCTCACGATGTCATCACGTGCTCCACGATCCGGGATCGCCTTTACGATCACACGGCACGCCGATAATCTTCCAAGCATGGCCCAACGTGCAGAGCATCCGCCCGAGCAGCCCAGGCATTGGCGCCTCCAGGACGCCAAGAGCCGGTTTGGCGAACTCGTTCGGCGAGTCAGGAGCGATGGCCCGCAGCATGTGACTGTCCAAGGCCGGGAGGCCGTCGTCGTGATCTCCGCTGAGGAGTTCCGTCGGCTCACCGGACCTGCGACGGGCCAGTCGCTCATCGATGCGCTGCAAGCCTCACCCCACCGGGACATCGATCTTGAGCCCGAATCTGTGGTGATGCCGGTTCGCGATGTCGGCTTGTGACTCGCTGGCTGCTCGATACCAACGTCCTGTCTGAGTTACGCCGTCCGCGACCCGAGCAGAGGGTCGTGGCCTTCGTCGCCGCCCAACCGCTCGACCCCCTCTTCGTGAGCTGTGTAACGCTCGCAGAACTCCGCTTCGGGATCGAGCGGCTCGCTGACGGAGCCCGTCGGACGGACCTGGCCGATTAGCTCGCGCACCGGCTCAGGCCGATGTTCGAGCGACGCATCTTGCCCCTCGACGAAGACGTGATCGTGCACTGGCGATTTCTGGTCGAAGAGGGCCGGCAACGCGGGCACACGTTCTCGCAGCCGGACCTGCTGATCGCCGCAACGGCCCTGGATGCAGGACTGACACTAGCCACGAGAAACACCTCGGACTTCGCGCAGACCGGCGTCCCGATCTTCAATCCATGGACCGGCCCGCTCCCTTGAGTCTTGCGTAGGGGCGGGACTTACCGCAGCGAGCCGCAGAACCGCTGGATGCGCCGGCAGGCCTCTTCCAGCACGGCGTTGGAGGTGGCGTACGAAATGCGCAGGTTCGGGCCGAGCCCGAAGGCCGAGCCGTGCACGGCGGCCACGCCCTCGGCCTGGAGCAGCTCGGTGACGAAATCCTCGTCGGTCTCGATGGTCTTGCCGGATTCGGTCTTCTTGCCGATCAGCGCCGCGCAGGACGGGTAGACGTAGAAGGCGCCCTCCGGCGTCGGGCAAGTCAGGCCGTTGGTCTGGTTGAGCATCGACACGACGAGGTCGCGCCGGCCCTGGAACGCCGCCCGGAACTTCGCCAGGTGGTCCTGGGGGCCGTCGAGGGCAGCCACGGCCGCCCATTGCGCGATCGTGCTCGCCCCGGAGGTCTGCTGGCCCTGGACGAAATCCATCGCCTTGATCAGCGTCTCCGGCCCGGCCGCGTAGCCGATCCGCCAGCCGGTCATGGCGTAGCCCTTCGAGACGCCGTTCATGGTCAGCGTGCGCGCGATCAGCTGCGGCTCGACCTGGGCCGGGGTGACGAAGGCGAAGTCGCCGTAGGTCAGGTGCTCGTAGATATCGTCGGTCAGGATGTGGACGTCGGGATAGCGCAGCAGCACGTCGGTGAGCGCCTTCATCTCGTCGCGCGTGTAGGCGGCCCCGGATGGGTTCGACGGCGAGTTGAGGACAATCCACTTGGTCTTGGGCGTCAGGACCCGGTCGAGCTCTTCGGCCTGAAGTTTGAAGCCGTGCTCCATGTCGGTGTCGGCGAAGACCGGCGTGCCGCCGCAGAGCCCGACCATCTCGGGGTAGGACACCCAGTAGGGGCGGGGGATCACCACCTCGTCGCCGGGGTTCAGGGTCGCCAGGAAGGCGTTGTAGAGCACCTGCTTGCCGCCGGTACCCACGATGGTCTGCGAGACCTTGTAGTCGAGCCCGTTCTCACGCTTGAACTTGCGCACGATCGCCTCGCGCAGGGGCGCGATGCCCGAGACCGGCGGGTAACGGGTCTCGTTGCGGTGGATCGCCTCGATCGCGGCCTGCTTGATGTGGTCCGGCGTGTCGAAATCCGGCTCGCCCACCGACAGGCTGATGACGTCGACGCCGGAGGCCTTCAGGTCCCGGGCCTTCTGAGTCATCACGATGGTCGCGGACGGCTTCACCCGCGAGAGGACGTCGGCGAGGAGAGCCATGATGTGTCGATCTCCGTGAGGGCGAGGCGATCTCGGGCGCCCGCGATGCGGCCGGGACCCTAGGCCGACGGTGCGGTGCGGACAAGGCTGCGCGGCAGCCCGGTTTTCATGCTAGGATCGTGCCGATCCGAAGAGGCCGAGTGAAGAGGCCGAGTCATGCCACCCGCCGAGACGATCAGCGTCACGCTGCCTCCCGAGACGGTCCGCACCCTGCGCGAGCGCGTCGAGGCCGGCGAATACGCCTCGCTCGGCGAGGTTTTGGAGGACGCGGTGCAGGCTTGGCAGAGCCGGCGCCAGGAGGATGCCGAACGTCTCGACGCGATGCGCGCCCGCATCCGCCGCTCCCTCGACGACCCGCGGCCGCCGCTGAGCGTCGAGGAGGTCCGAGCTCACATCAAGGCCCTTCATGCCGAGACCGTGAAGGCCCACCGGAATGCGACGCCTTAGGGTCGTCTTCCGTGCGGAAGCCGAGTTCGATCTGCTGCAGATCTACCGTTGGGTCTACGAGGCGAGCCGCGACCCGAGCGTTGCCGACCGGTTTCTGAACCGGCTCGTCAGCCGCTGTGAACGTGTCGGCGACGCACCTCATGGTGCTCGCCCGCGCGACGATTTGGAGCCCGGGTTGCGGACGGTATCGTTCGAACGATCCGCTGTGATCGCTTATCACGTCAACGGCGATCGGGTGGAGATCGTCAACGTCTTCTACGGCGGCCGAGACTTCGAGACCCTGTTTCAGGGCGGGGATCAAGCAGGCGGGACGAACTGAGAGCGACCTGCGTCGCGTGCAGCACGGGCATCGGCCCCTCGACGGGCCCTCGCACCGGCCAGCCCGCCTCCCTATCTCCCAACCATGACACCGCTCTCCGTCCTCGACCTCTCCTTCGTCAGCGCCGATTCGACCCCGGCGCAGGCGCTGCACGACACGCTGGCGCTCGCGCGCCACGTCGACGGTCTCGGCTACCGGCGCTACTGGCTGGCCGAGCACCACGCCCTGCCCAACGTGGCGAGCCCGGCCCCCGAGATCATGATCGGCCAGATCGCCGCCGCGACCCGGGTGATCCGGGTTGGATCGGGCGGCATCATGCTGCCGAACCACGCACCGCTGATGGTGGCCGAGCGGTTCCGAGTGCTGGAGGCCCTGTTTCCGGGCCGGATCGACCTCGGCCTCGGGCGCGCGCCCGGCACCGACGGGCTCACCGCCCGAGCCTTGCGCCGCCGGGAGGCGCCCGGCGAGGGGGGCAACGACGACTTCCTCGACCGCCTGCAGGAGTTGCTGTTCTGGGACGGCGGCTTCCCGGAGGGGCACCCGTTCGGGAAGATCCAGGCGAGCCCGTCCGGCGTGCCGCTGCCGCCGATCTTCCTGCTCGGATCGTCCGACTACAGCGCCCAGCTCGCCGGCGACATCGGCTGCGGCTTCGGTTTCGCGCAGCACTTCTCCGGGATGCCGGCCGAGGCCCCGATGCTGGCCTATCGCCGCCTGTTCCGGCCGACGCGGCTGGGCACACAGCCCCACGCGATCCTCGCGGTGGCGGCGATCTGCGCCGCCACCGACGCGGAGGCCGAGCGCCAGGCCGCGAGCGCCCGCCTGTCGACCCTGCGACGGGAGCGCGGCGAGTACCGGCCGCTGCCGAGCTTGGACGAAGCGCTCGCCTATCCGTATTCCGATGCCGAGCGGGCCCAGATCGAGCGCGGCCGCGACAAGCTGCATGTGGGCGGGCCGGAGACCCTGCGGGCGCGGCTCATGGACCTCGTGGCGCGGACGCAGGCCGACGAACTGATGATCGTCACGGCGATCCCCGACCAGGCGGCGCGGCACGACTCCTATACGCAGCTGGCGCAGGCCTGGGGGCTCGGCGCGGTCTCGGAAGCGGCCTGACGGTCAGGGACCCCAATGGGCTAGCCCGATCCCAGGGCTTCGCCCTGGACCCTCAAAAGTCCCGGACCCTGTGGATCCGGGACCTTGGCTTCAGCGCCCCAACAGGCGGCCGAGGCGACCGAGCAGGCCGGGGGCCTTCTCGTCAGGCGGTGCGGCGGAGGCCGCTGGCGCAGCCTCGCCCTTGGGCGCCAGGACCAGCCCGAGCGCTGCGGTGTCGGTCGTCTCGCGGTCGATCAGGATCAGGCTGCCGGTCTCGCGGTTGGCCGCGTAGGCATCCACCGCCACCGGACGGTCGAGGCGCAGGGACACGTCCGCGATGTCGTTGGCGGTGAGGCGCTCGGCCGGGCCCGGCTTGCCGGTCTCGGGATCGATCCGGGAGATGATCCGCTCGACGGTGGCGTTGACCGTGGCGGTGCCGATCTTGGCGAGCAGGCTCGCCCCCGGCGCCAGTTCGGTCTCGGCCGCCCAGAACAGACGGGCTTCGAAGCTCTCGGCGACCCGCAGGGGCGCGCCGGATGCCGCGATCACCTGCCCGCGGGAGGCGTCGATCTGGTCGGCCAGCACCAGGGTGACCGATTCGTCCTCGCCGGCCTCCGCAAGGTCGCCGTCGGCGGTGTAGACCCGCGCCACCGTCGAGGTCCGGCCGGAGGGCTGGATGGTGACGGCGTCGCCCGGGCGGACCCGGCCGCTGGCGATCCGCCCGCTGTAGCCGCGGAACTCGGAATTCGGCCGGTTGACCCATTGGATCGCCATGCGGAACGGGGCGTTGAGCGCCTCCGCGTGCACCGGAACGGTCTCCAAGTAGTCGAGCAGGGTGCCGCCGGTGTGCCAGGGGGTGGCGATGCCGGGCTCCACGACGTTGTCGCCGTTCTTGGCCGAGAGCGGGATCGCCTTGATCTCGGCGAAGTTCAGATCGCGGGCAAACTCGGTGAAGCCCGAGCGGATCGCGTCGAACGTGTCCTGCGACCAGCCGACCAGGTCCATCTTGTTCACCGCCAGAACCACCCGGCGGATGCCCAGCATCGAGACCAGCAGGGCGTGGCGCCGGGTCTGGCGGATCAGGCCCTGCCGGGCGTCGACCAGGATCACAGCCACGTCCGCGGTCGAGGCGCCGGTGGCCATGTTGCGGGTGTACTGCTCGTGACCGGGGGTGTCGGCCACGATGAACGAGCGCTTGTCGGTGGAGAAGAACCGGTAGGCGACGTCGATGGTGATGCCCTGCTCGCGCTCGGCCTGGAGGCCGTCGACAAGCAGCGCCAGGTCCATCTCCTGCCCCTGCGTGCCGTGGCGGCGCGAGTCGCGCTGGAGCGCCGAGATCTGGTCGTCGAAGATCTGCTTGGTGTCGTGCAGCAGCCGGCCGATCAGGGTCGACTTGCCGTCATCCACCGAGCCGCAGGCGATGAAGCGCAGCACGGCCTTGCTCTGGTGGGCGGCCAGGAATGCCTGATAGGTGGCGGCACGGTCGCTGAACGCGGTGGGAGCCTGGTGCACGGTCATCAGAAATACCCCTCCTGCTTCTTGCGCTCCATGGCGCCCGCGCCGTCCTTGTCGATCACCCGGCCCTGGCGCTCCGAGGTGCGCGCCGCCAGCGTCTCGCCGACGATCTCGGGCAGCGTGGCCGCGTCGCTCTCCACCGCGCCGGTGAGCGGGTAGCAGCCGAGCGTCCGGAAGCGGACGAGGCGCTGCTGCGGAACCTCGCCGGGCTCCAGCGGCAGCCTGTCGTCGTCGACCATGATCAGCTGGCCGTCGCGCTCCACCACCGGGCGCTCGGCCGCGAAGTAGAGCGGCACGATCGGGATTTTTTCCTGCTCGATGTAGAGCCAGATATCGAGCTCGGTCCAGTTGGACAGCGGGAACACCCGCAGGGACTCGCCGCGCTTCTTCTTCAGGTTGTAGAGGTGCCAGGGCTCTGCGCGCTGGCGCTTGGGATCCCAGCGGTGCTGCGCGGTGCGCAAGGAGACGATCCGCTCCTTGGCCCGGCTCGCCTCCTCGTCGCGGCGGGCACCGCCGAAGGCCGCGTCGAACTTGTACGTGTCGAGCGCCTGACGGAGCGCCTGGGTCTTCATCACGTCGGTGTGGACCTCGGAGCCGTGGCTCACCGGCCCGATGCCGCGGGCGAGCCCGTCCGGGTTGGTGTGGACCAGGAGGTCGAGGCCGAGCTCCTTCACCCGGGCGTCGCGGAAGGCGATCATCTCGCGGAACTTCCACGTCGTGTCGACGTGGAGCAGCGGGAACGGCAGGGTGCCCGGCGCGAAGGCCTTGAGGGCCAGGTGCAGCAGCACCGAGGAATCCTTGCCGATCGAGTAGAGCATCACCGGGTTCTCGGCCTCGGCGACCGTCTCCCGGAAGATATGGATGCTCTCGGCCTCCAGCCGCTTCAGGTGGCTGAGGCGGTCGGCGGAGGCGGGGGCGCCCGTCGGCACCGCGGCGGCGAGGGCTGCGCTCATCGGGCGAACTCCGGCTGGCGGGTCTTCACGTCTGGGGTGCTCTCGAAGATGGCGGGCTCCTGGCCCGGCTGGATCGACGCGGAGGGCTGCCCGACATGCAGGCCGCACTCCTTCTTCTCTTCCTGCTCCCACCACCAGCGCCCGGCGCGCTCCGGCTCGCCGAGCTTCACGGCGCGGGTGCAGGGGGCGCAGCCGATCGACGGGAAGCCGCGATCGTGCAGGACGTTGTAGGGAATGAAGTTCTCGCGCACGAAGCTGTCGACCTGCGCCCGGGACCAGTCGGCCAGGGGGTTGAGCTTGATCAGGCCGCGGGCGGGATCGAACTCGGCGAGCGGCGTCTCGGCGCGGTTGGCCGACTGGCCGGCGCGCAGGCCGGTGAGCCAGCCGCTCGCGCCGTCGAGGGCGCGGCCGAGCGGCTCGACCTTGCGGAACCCGCAGCAGGCCTGCCGGGCCGCCACCGAGCGCCGGAAGCCGTTGATGCCCTCGTCGCGCACGAAGGCCTCCTCGGCGGTCCGCTCAGGCGCGTAGGCGCCGATCCGGATCCCGTAGGCCGATTCGGTCTCGGCCCAGGTGTCGTAGGCCTCCGGGAACAGCCGGCCGGTATCGAGGGTGACGATCTCGACGCGGCCCTTCGCCAGCCCGGCCATCGCCAGCCCGTGGGTCAGCGCCTGGTCCTCGACGCCGAGGCTCGTGGTGAACACGAGCCGGCCCGGGATCTCGGCGGCAATCAGGTGGAGGCGACCTGGCAGATCGAGCCCGGACAGCCGCTCGGACAGGGACTCGGCCATCGTTCGGTCCGGACGGGTCATCGCGACATGTCCTGAGGTTGGTGCGTGGGATAAGGGCGCGGATCACGCCGCACCCAGTTGTCGTCGGGTCGAAATGTTCGCTATAACGAACGAAGTCAAGGCGGCTCGGGTGCTTGTCGGGCATATCCGGGTGGCCTGGCGTGCGGTGGCGCACCCCGTTCCTCCGCGCCCGAGACCCCGCACGACAAAAGATTCTTCTCGGCGGCCCTCAGAAACGCCTAAACTCCCCGCGCGCGGCCCAGCGTGGAAGGATCCCACGGAGACGACTTTGGACGCCATCGATCTCAAGATTCTCGCCTTGCTCCAGGCGGACGCGACCCTCTCCATCGCGGCGATCGGCGAGCGCGTCGGCCTGTCTCAGACGCCGTGCTGGAAGCGCATCCAGAAGCTGGAGGCCGACGGCGTGATCGACCGGCGGGTGGCGGTGCTCGACCCGGTCAAGCTCGGCCTCGGCCTCACCGTGTTCGTCTCGATCGAGACCGCGGACCACTCCCAGGAATGGCTGCAGCGCTTCGCTGCGACCATCTCGGCCATGCCGGAGGTGCTGGAATTCTACCGGATGGCCGGCGACGTGGATTATATGTTGCGCGTCGTGGTTGCCGACATGCAGGCCTATGACAGCTTCTACAAGCAGCTTATCGCGGTGCTGCCACTGAAGAACGTCACCTCGCGATTCGCCATGGAGAAGGTGAAGTCCACCACCGCCCTGCCGCTGCCGGCACCCCCGAAAACCGGCCGCCACCTCCCCGGCACCGGTCCGGTCCTCGCCGTGGTTGGAGAATGATCTTCTCTTTTATTGCGGCGCAACGAATGCAATATCCTAGTTCAGGCGCGTTCTGCAAAAAGAACGTTTTCGATTGACACCGGCCTCGTAGGCCACGACATGGTCCCCTGATGGCACGCCAGAATCTCCTTCCGCGCACCGCCCCGTTCGGCGACGGCGAGCGCGCCAGCCTCGATGCCGTGCTCGGCAGCGCGACGCCCGTGCAGCGCGCGTGGCTCGCGGGCTTCCTGGCGGGCCTCGACGCCGCCGGCGGGCAGCCGGCCGCCATCCCGGCCGCCCCGCCCAAGGCCGCCGAGCCGCTGACGATCCTCTACGCCAGCGAATCGGGGAACTCCGAGGCGCTGGCCGGCAACGTCGCCAAGCTGGCGCGCAAGCAGGGGTTCAAGCCGAAGGTCGTAGACTTCTCCGACCTCGACCTGGCGAGCCTGCCCAAGGCCGGCAAGCTGATCGCCATCGCGGCGACCTGGGGCGAAGGCGAGCCGCCGGCGCGGGCCGTGCGGGCCTACGGCGAACTGATGGGGGAGGGCGCCCCGCGCATCGACGGCGTCCCCTTCGCCGTCCTGGCGCTGGGCGACACCTCGTATGTCGAGTTCTGTGCCATCGGGAAGGCGCTCGACGCGCGCTTCGAGGCGCTGGGCGGCCAGCGCGCCGCCGAGCGCGCCGACCTCGACCTCGACTTCGAGAAGCCGGCCGCCGACTGGATCAAGAACACCCTCAAGGCCCTCGCCCCGGCGGAGACACCCGACAACGTCGTGGCGGTGGATTTCGCCCGCACCGCCGCCGGCGAGGACGACGAGGCCGAGCCGAGCCGCGAGCCGCTGGTGGTCGAGGTCGTCGAGCACGTGAACCTCAACTCGTCGCGCTCCGACAAGGAGACGATCCACCTGGCGCTGGCCTTCGAGGACGGCGCGCCCGCCTACGAGCCCGGCGATTCGCTCGAGGTCTTCCCCGAGAACGATCCGCAGCTCGTGGACGAGATCCTGAATGCCGCGGGGCTTTCGGAAGACGACGCGCTACGCGGGGCGCTGCTCGCCGAGCGGGACATCACCACGCTGTCGGCCGCCACGATCGAGCGCTTCGCCAAGGCGACCGGCCACGCGGACGCGCAGAAACTGATCGACAGCGGCGAGGCCCGGGCCTGGATCGAGGGGCGGCACCTGATCGACCTGCTCGCGACCTTCCCGGCCACGCTGACGGCCGAGCACCTCAACACCATCACCCGGCCGCTGCCGCCCCGGGCCTACTCGATCGCGTCCTCGCGCAAGGAAGTGGGCGACGAGGTCCACCTCGCCATCGTGGCGGTCCGCTACGAGACCCACGGGCGGACCCGCTCGGGCGTGGCCTCCGTGCATGTGGCCGACCGGATCCGGGACGGCGCCAAGCTGCGGGTGCGGCTGAAGCCGAACCGGCACTTCCGCCTGCCGCAGGATCCGGCCACCGACATCATCATGGTCGGCCCCGGCACCGGCGTCGCCCCGTTCCGCGCCTTCGTGCAGGAGCGCCGCGCCATCGAGGCCCCCGGCCGCGCGTGGCTGTTCTTCGGCGACCGGCACTTCCTGCACGACTTCCTGTACCAGCTGGAATGGCAGGAGGCCCTGGAGGACGGTTCGCTGACGAAGATCGACGTCGCCTTCTCCCGCGACCAGCCGGAGAAGATCTACGTGCAGAACCGCATCACCCACCACGCGCAGGAGCTGGTCTCCTGGCTGGAGGGCGGCGCCCATTTCTACGTCTGCGGCGATGCCAAGAATATGGCCAAGGACGTCCGCGCCGCGGTTGTGCGGGCCTACGAAATCGCCAAATCCCTGAGCCCGGCCGACGCCGAGGCGCAGGTTGCGGCCCTGGAGCGCAGCCACCGCTACCAGCAGGACGTCTACTAGAGCGTATGCCGACGGAGCACGGGTAGATCTGGGTTTCCAAAGGGCATGTCGCGCTTTGGTGGGTTGTCAGGGCGGAGCCCTGATGGATCGGGGCCTAGCCCCACACCGCAGGGCTCCGCCCTGCACCCGCAAAAGGTCTCGGACCTTTTGAAGCCGGACTTTGGGACTATCCCGCCCGCATCGGGGGGCGGAGACGTAGTCGAGACTTTGGAAGTGATCTCATGGACGACCACAGCCCCCGCGACGACGCCGACACCCGGGCCCTTGCGCAGACCCCGGCCGCCCGCGTCTACGAGACTCCGCCCAAGGACCGGCCGATCACCGATGCCGAGGCGGCCCGCGCGGCCCAGCTCGCCGCCAACGAGCACATCAAGATCGCCAGCGGCTATCTCCGCGGCGGCCTCGCCGACGGCCTGCTGAAGCACGCCACCGGGGCGATCTCCGAGGATGACGGGCAGCTCGTGAAGTTCCACGGGATGTACATGCAGGACGACCGCGACCTGCGCCCGGAGCGGACCAAGAAGAAGCTCGACAAGGCCTACAGCTTCATGATCCGCCTGCGCATCGCCGGCGGCGTGATCAGCCCGAAGCAGTGGCTGGTCCTCGACGACATCGCGGTGACGTATGCGGGCAGCGCCCTGCGGGCGACCACGCGCCAGACCTTCCAGTATCACGGCGTGATCAAGTCGAACCTCAAGCGCACGATGGCGGCCATCGACGCGGCCCTGCTCGACACCATCGCGGCCTGCGGCGACGTGAACCGCAACGTCATGGCGGCGACCAACCCGGCTCAGGCGGGCGCCCACAAGGCCGCCCACACCCTCGCCAAGGACATCTCGGACAGCCTGCTGCCGAAGACCAGCGCCTGGCGGGAGATCTGGCTCGACGGCGAGCGCGTGGTCGGCGGCGAGGAGGAGGAGGTCGAGCCGGTCTACGGCCGCACCTACCTGCCGCGGAAGTTCAAGATCGTCGTGGCGGTGCCGCCCTCCAACGAGGTCGACATCTTCGCCCACGATCTCGGCTTCATCGCCATCCTGGACAAGAAGAACCAGGTCACCGGCTGGAACGTCACCGTGGGCGGCGGCATGGGCATGACCCATGGCGAGCCCGAGACCTTCCCGCGCACCGCCGACGTGATGGGCTTCGTGCAGTCCGAGGACGCCATCAAGGTCGCCGAGGCCGTGATGACGGTCCAGCGCGACTGGGGCAACCGCAAGAACCGCAAGAACGCCCGGCTCAAGTACACGATCGAGCGCTACGGCCTGGCGGCCTTCCGGGCCGAGGTGGAGACCCGGATCGGCAAGGCGCTCGGCGAGCCGAAGCCCTTCACCTTCACCAACAACGGCGACCGCTTCGGCTGGACCGAGGGCGATGACGGCCGTCATCACCTGACCCTCTACGTCCCCTCCGGCCGGATCAAGGATTACGAGGACGGCCCGCAATTCCTCACCGGCCTGCGCGCGATCGCCCAGGTGCACGCGGGCGATTTTCGCCTCACCGCCAACCAGAACGTGATCGTCGCCAACGTGCCGGCGGAGAAGCGCGCCGAGATCGAGGCGCTGGTCGATCAGTACGGCATCACCAAGGGCGCGGGCGCGCTCCGGCGCAACTCCATCGCCTGCGTGGCGCTGCCGACCTGCGGCCTCGCGCTGGCCGAGAGCGAGCGCTACCTGCCGGATCTGATGACCGAGCTGGAGCAGAGCCTGGCCACGCACGGGCTCGCCGAGGAGGAGATCACGATCCGCTCCACCGGCTGCCCGAACGGCTGCGCCCGCCCGTTCATCGCCGAGATCGGCCTCGTCGGCCGGGGACCCGAGCGCTACCACCTCTATCTCGGCGCCGCCTTCGACGGCTCGCGCCTGAGCAAGCTCTACAAGGAGGACGTGGCGGCCTCGGACATCCGCGACACCCTGGATCCGCTCTTCGCCGACTTCGCCAAGGGCCGGAACCCCGGCGAGCATTTCGGCGACTACCTGATCCGCGCCGGGCACGTCGCCCGGACGATCAACGGGCCGGATTTCCACGACCGGACCGGGGCCCTCAAGCCGGCCGGGCACGCCTGAACCCGGCGCGCCTCCCAGGGCCGGGGCAGCGCCCTTGGCCCCGGGAGGCGCGGCTCGCCTGAGACCGGCTGGCAGAGCCCCGGGCGCGGAGCCGAGTACCGAGTGTCGAGTGACGGGGCATCGCACCGGTCGGACGGCACGATACAACCATCCAGAAACCATACCGACCGACGGCCCGCCCATCCCAGCCTGCGAGAACGAACGTTCATTGACGCGAGAATGAACGTTCATTACGACGGTCAGGCACGCAGGAGTGAGCCATGGCTCTGTCGCTCGAAGGTCGCTGGTCGGATCTGGATGAGGACCGGTTCGACCCGTCCGGAACCGGCGCGGCGCGCCTCCTCGCGACGGTCCGGGCTTTCTGCACCCCGTCGAACCTCACCTTCGCCGCCGTTCTGGTTCTCGCCTGGATGGCGCTGATCAGCTGGACCGGCGCGGGTCCGAAGGGCTGGCAGGCGCGCCTGTGCGCCGACATGAGCCAGACCGCCCAGGCCTGTGCGGCCACCATCCCCGCGAAGGACCAGAGCCGCGTCGCCGCGGTCGCGCAGTTCGCCCGTGAGCGTGCCGGCCGCCGCCGAGGCGCGCGGCGGCGGCCAGGCCGCGCGGCGCGCGCATCCTCGACGCCGCCGAAGCCTGCTTTGTGCGCAACGGCTTCCACCGCGCCACGATGCAGGACCTCGCCCGCGAGGCCGCGATGAGCCCGGGCAACTTCTACCGCTACTTCGAGTCCAAGGAGGCCCTGGTCGTCGGGCTGGTCGAGCGCGAGCGCGAGCGCGGCATCCAGCTCGTCGAAGAGATGGGGCACAGCGGCGACCCGCGCGCAGCCTTACTCGACCTCATCGCGCGGTACTTCGTGTCGATCACCCGGGAAGCCGCGGTGCTGCGCATGGAGATCTGGTCGGAAGCCACTCGCAACCCGGCCATCTCCGACCTGACCGCCCGGACTGAGGCGGAGACCCGGGACTGGTTCACCGAAACCTTCTCGGCGCTGGCCACCAGCCCGGATTGCGACCCGGAACGGCTCTACGGGCTGGTCGCCCCGCTGATGAAGGGGATCATCGTCGGCCGCGCGATCCTGCCCGATTACGATCCGGCCCCCGCGGTCGCCCAGCTCCACGCCTTGCTGGCGACCGGGCTCGACGGCCGCCTGCCGCGGGCCGCCCGGGCACGCCGCGACCGGACCGCTGACCCTCATCGGCGGACGAAACCGCAGGAACCGCCGGACAGGCCCACCCGGATCCGCGCCGGCAGGTTCGCCGACGGCGAAGACGGCACATCCGAGGACGTATCGATCCGGAACGGGCCACCGGGCGCGCTCACGCTGCGCGGCTGCCGGCTCGCGGTGCTGCGCAGCGCGCAGGCCCGGATATCGGTGAGGCGCGTCGCGCCGGGCCAGCCGCGACGGGCGCTCCGGGCGGCCCCCGATCCGAACGGACGGCGGCGGGCGCGAAGGACTCGGACGAAGTGAGCGCGCGCCTGATTCGAAGAGGCCGACAGGCGCGCATGTCGATCTCCGTCCCAGCATGATCCGCATCAACGCCTGGACGTGTATCTTGCCCATTTGCGCACGTTTAAGTCTGCATAATCCGCAAGGTTTAAAACCATTCCAAAGGGATGTGTGACGCACCGGACACGTCCGGTGAGTTCCTGCGGCTCCGAGGCATTCAATTACAATCACGCATTGAATCAGGCTGGCAATCGTACGCACAGACCAGGGCGCCTCGACGCGACGATCTTCTTAAGAATGACTCGAAACTATGCCTCAAGGCCGATCGATCCGCGCCGTCGTCGCAACTTTGGACCGCAATTGCGCAACCAATAAGCGATACGGGCTGGTTTTTACTCTGCTCGCAGCATCGACGACTGTCGCCCACGCACAATCCAGCCCGGTCCAGGATGAGGTCGTCCTCTCGGAACTGAGCGTCACCGGCACGGGCCCCGCGGTCGAGCGGGCGGACGGGCCGGTCGTCGGCTATCGCGCCACGCGCTCGGCGACCGCGACCAAGACCGACACGCCCCTGCGGGACTCGCCGCAATCGATCACCGTCGTCCCGCGCCAGGTGATCACGGACCAGCAGGACCTGCGCCTGACCGATGCCGTCACCAATGTCAGCAACGTCACGCCCGGCAGCACCGTACAGGGCCGCTCGCAGAACTACGTCATCCGCGGTTTCGCCACGCAGCTCTTCGCCGTCGATGGCATCCTGACCAATCCGGCGATCAACTTCTATCCGGTGGAGCGCGACCTCGCGAATGCCGAACGGGTCGAGGTGATCAAGGGGCCGGCCTCGGTGCTGTTCGGTCGGGGCGACCCGGGCGGAGTCGTCAACATCGTCACCCGCAGGCCGACCCTGGAGCCGACCGCGGACGCGAGCGTCCAGGGCGGCAGCTTCGGCTTCCGGCGGTTCCAGGGCTCGGTTTCGAGCGCGATCCCGTCCATCGACGGGCTGGCCGCCCGCCTCACCGTCGCCGCGCAGGAGGACCCGACCTTCCGCAATATCGGGGACAACACCAACCGGCGCGTCTTCATCGCGCCGGCGCTGAGCTGGACGCCGAGCGCCGACACGAGGGTCTACATCAACGCGGAGGCCACCAGCCAGCGCACCCAGTACGACGAGGGGCTCATCGCTTTCCGCGGACGCGTGCCGCTGGACAACATCCGCCGCTACTACGGCGAGCCGTCCTCGCGCTATTACGGCGAGGTCAACGGGATCACGATGCGGGCCGAACACGACGTCAACGAGAACCTGACGCTGCGGCAAGTCATCAACGGGCAATGGGGGGCGTTCAACCTGTTCACGGCCCGTGCCACCGGGGTGAACAACGCCGGGACCCAGGTCACGCGGCGCGACGCCTCGGTCGATTCGCATTTCGCAGCCGTGGATACGCAGACCGAAGCGGTGATGAAGTTCGACACGCTCGGATTCTCCCACACCGCCCTCGTGGGGTTCGAGTACACCAACGGCTTCCGCCACCCCTATTCCCAGCAGGGCACCTACACCCCGGTCAGCTTCCTCAACCCGGTCTTCGGCGGCACGCCCGGAGCTCTCTCGCTCCAGCAAGACCTGAAGCAGAGGCTCGAACTGTTCGGGTTCTACCTGCAGGACCAGATCGCACTCACGCCCCAGTTGCAGCTCGTGCTCGGCGCCCGGTTCGATCTCGGCACCCAATATTATTTCGCCCGCGTACCGGGCTCGAAGACCCAGCCGCCGGAGCAGGAGTTGTTCGGCGCCTCGCCGCGCGTCGGCCTGATCTATCGGCCGTTCGAGCCGCTGACGGTCTATGCCAGCTACGCCACGTCCTTCGCGCCGCAGACCGCGAACGTCCTCAACGTCGTCAACCCGGCGCCCGAGACGGGCGAGCAGCTCGAGGTCGGAACCCGCATCGACATCAACCCCGACCTGACCCTGAGCGCGGCCGCCTTCCGGATCACCCGGGACAACGTCGCCGGCAACGACCCCGTCAACACCGGCTTCTCGGTGATCACCGGCCAGCAGCGTTCGGAGGGCGTCGAGGCGGACCTGGCCGGCGAGATCCTTCCGGGCTGGAAGGTCATCGGCGGCGTCGGCTATCTCGATGCGCGGATCACCAAGGACAGGGTCTTCGCGGTCGGCAACCGCCTCGTGGGCGCGCCGGCCTTCAGCGGCAGCGTGTGGACGACCTACGATGTCCAGGCCGGCTCCCTGCGCGGTCTCGGGCTCGGCATCGGCGTCACCCATGTCGGCCAGCGCTTCGGCGACCTCAACAACAGCTACAAGGTCGGGGCGTACAATCGGGTCGACGCAGCCGTGTACTACGACATCGACGCGCATTACCGGTTCGCGGTCAACATCCGGAACCTGACGAACGCACGCTACATCGAGCAGCCGTTCAATCAGTTCAACAATACCCCCGGCGCGCCCTTCACCGTACTGGCAACGATCACCGCGCGGATGTGAGGGAGACCGGCCGAAGTCAGGGCTCCAGAAGGTCCAAGACCTTGTGCGGGTCCAGGTCAGAGCCCTGAGGGCGGGCGAAGCCCGGCTGCCTCAGGGGGCCCGCCCCTGAACGCCGTCAAAGGGCTGAGCCCTTTGGGAATCCGGTCTTCTCGGGTCTACGATCGGCCGGTGCCGCCGACGGACTCGCGTCGGGGAGTCGCTTCGCGGATGGGCACCGTGGCGCGGACCGGCGCGCGCCGGCGGGCCGCCGCGCGCCGCAGGATGTAGAGGGTCAGGCCGGTGGCAGCGAAGCCCGGCATGGCCAGCGCGGCCACGCAGAACAGCAGGGCGAACAGGTCGCCGAAGAACCGGCCGCGATGCACCTCCAGGATGGACTGGAGGATCTGGCGGCCAAGCGGCGTGTCGGCGGCGTGCTCGGCCGACAGGAAGGCGCCCGTGGCGGCGTCGTAGCGCGCCTCGCTGCGGGCGCTGAGGGACACGACACCCCGGGGCAGCCAGCGGATGCGGATCGCCCCCGTGTCGGCCCCCGGCAGCGTCAGGGTCACGAGGCCGGCCTCGTGACCCTCTCCGGTCCGGAACGCCGTCCAGGCACGGTCGACGGCGTCGGGCCGGGAGTCCGGCACGGGAGAAGCCTCCCGGTGGCCGGCCATGCGGGCCGGCTTCGCCCGCTCCGGTGTCCCGGCGAGCAGCCAGGTGGCGCCGTCCTTGAACGCCGGGTAGGACCAGGTCAGGCCGCTGAGCGCGATGACCAGGTAGACCGGCGTCAGCCAGGTCCCGGCCACGGCGTGCAGGGACCACCAGCGCGGCCGGCCCGGCCGCGACAGGCTCGGCTTCAGCCAGATCCGCCAGCGATGGATCTTGGGCCAGCGCAGGTAGAGGCCTGTGGCCAGGAACACGATCAGCGCCAGGGTGCAGGCGCCCGTGATGGTCCGGCCCCAGCCCTTGGACCCGCCGGGGATCAGCAGCCAGCGGTGCAGGTCCCGCACCGTCGCGAAGGCCGCCTCCAGCCGGACGGGGCCCAGCACCGCACCGTCATAGGGATCGGCATAGGCCGAGGGCGGCCGCGCCCGGGTCTCCGGGTCGCGGGCGAAGCGCACGAACACGCTCGCGTTCGGGTCGTCCGACAGGGTGAGGACGTTCACGATTCGGCCGCCCGCCTGCGCGTCGATCCGGGCGGCGAGGGCGGTGGGGGCGAGCGGCACCCGATCCGCCGCCTCGACCCGCGTCCGGTCGTGGTTGGCGAAGGCTGTGATCGCCTCCTCGTAGCTCATCAGCGCGCCGGTCAGGCCCATCAGCGCGAGCACGAACCCCGCGGTGAGGCCGAGCGCCCAGTGCACGCGGAACAGGACGGCCCGGGGGGTGGGAATCGGCAGCGGCTTCACGATGCCGGCTGCCTAGCAGAGTCCGGCCGCGCTTGCGACGCCGCGCCGCGCATGCCTGGGCTCAGGTGATCGGCGCCGGGTTGAACAGGGTCAGATCGTTGAACAGGCCCCAATGGTCGGACCAGGGCCGCTTGCGCCCGCTCGCCACGTCCAGGATCAGGTGGAACAGCTCCCAGCCGACCTGCTCGATCGTGGCCTCGCCGGTGGCGATCCGGCCGGCATCGAGGTCGATCAGGTCGGACCAGCGCTCGGCCAGCTCCGTCCGGGTCGCGACCTTGATCACCGGGGCCTGAGCGAGACCGTAGGGCGTACCGCGGCCGGTGGAGAACACCTGCAGGGTGATCCCCGAGGCGAGCTGGAGCGTGCCGCAGACGAAGTCGCTGGCCGGGGTCGCGGCGAAGATCAGGCCCTTCTCGCGGACCCGCTCGCCCGGCGCCAGCACCCCGGCGATCGCACCGGTGCCGGACTTGGCGACCGAGCCCAGGGCCTTCTCGACGATGTTGTTGAGGCCGCCCTTCTTGTTGCCGGGCGACGGGTTGGCCCGGCGGTCGGCCTCGCCCTTGGCGAGATAGGCATCGTACCAGGCCATTTCGCGGATCAGGGCCTGGGCCACCTCCGGGTTCTTCGCCCGGGGGGTCAGGAGGTGGATCGCGTCCCGGACCTCCGTGACCTCGGAGAACAACACGGTGCCGCCGCAGGCCACGATCAGGTCGGCGCAGTAGCCGAGCGCCGGGTTGGCGGTGACGCCCGAGAAGGCGTCGCTGCCGCCGCATTGCAGGCCGACCACGAGTTCGGAGGCCGGGCAGGTCTCGCGGGTGCGCCGGTTCAGCACCTCCAGGCGGGTTTCCGCCATCGCCATAATGCTGTCGAGCATCGCGGAGAAACCCCGGTGGCGCTCGTCCTGGAGCCGGACCACCCCGTCCCCGGCGGCGCCGCCGTCGGGCAGCAGGCGCTCCGAGACGAGCTTCTCGCAGCCCAGCCCCACGACCATGACCGCGCCGCCGAAATTCGGGTTCTGCGCGAGGCTCTGGAGGGTCCGGATCGGCACCACCGCCTCGGGGGCGTTGATGGCGACGCCGCAGCCATAGGCGTGGGTGAGGCCAACCACGTCGTCGACGTTGGGGAAGCGCGGCAGCAGCTCCTGCTTGATCCGCCGGATCGCCACGTCGAGGGTGCCGGCGACGCATTGCACGCTGATCGAGATCGCCAGGATGTTCTTGGTGCCCACCGACCCGTCCGGGTTGCGGTAGCCCTCGAAGGTGTAGCCCTCGAGCGGGGGTAGGGGCGCCGGCACCCGGGTCGCCAGCTCCAAGGCGTCGAGGGCGGGGGCGACCGGGGTCGCGACCCGGGATTCCTCCACCCAGGCGCCCCGCGGGATCGCTTGCGTGGCGATGCCGACCACCTCGCCGTAGCGGCGCACCGCGCCGCCCTCCGGGATGTCGGACAGCGCCACCTTGTGGCCCTGCGGGATGAACTCGACGAGCGCGAGCCCGTCCGGGAACACCGTGCCGGCCGGCAGCCCGAAGGCGTTGACCACGATCGCGACGTTGTCGTGCTCGCTCAGCCGGATCGTGCGCGGCGCGTCCCCGGCCGGGCGCTCGAGGTCCGGGCGATCCTGCGTCGGGCGATTCTGGGTCGCGCTGTCGATCTCGGCCTGCATCGGACGCTCCCCGCTCAGCCTTCGGTGCGGAAGCGCCCGGCCAGGGCCTCGGCGTTGCGGGCCAGCAGCCCCAGATCCGAGCCGACCGCGGTGAACCGGGTGCCGGCCGCGATGTAGCGCTTGGCCAGCTCCTCGCTCGGCGTGAGAATACCCGCATGTTTGCCGGCCTTCACGATCCGGCCGATGGCTGCCTCGATGGTCGCGACCACCTCCGGGTGACCCTGCTGGCCGAGATGGCCGAGGCTGGTGGAGAGGTCGCCGGGCCCGATGAACACGCCGTCCACGCCTTCGACGGCGGCGATCGCGTCCAGATTGTCCAGGGCGCGGCGGGACTCGACCTGCACGATCACGACGATCTCGGCCTCGCAGCGGGTGTGGTAGTCCGGGATGCGCCCGAACCGGGCGGCCCGGGGCGCCTGCGAGAAGCCGCGGATGCCGCGGGGCGCGTAGCGCGTCGCCGCCACGACCCGCTCGGCCTGCGCGGCATCGTCGATATTGGGAATCATCAGCGACTGGGCGCCGGCATCCAGGATGCGCTTGATGGTGATGGGGTCGTCGCTCGGCACCCGCACCACCGGGTTGGTGGCGTTCTCCATCATGGCCTGGAGCTGAACATAGATGTCCCGCAGGTCGTTGGCGGAGTGCTCCATGTCGAGGAGCAGCCAGTCGAACCCGGCGCCGGCGACGATCTCGGTGGAGATCGGGCTGGCGAGGCTGCACCACAGGCCGATCTGCTGGCGCCCCGCGCCGAGGGCGGCCTTGAAGCGGTTGGTGAGTCGGTCCACGGCGATCCCTCTCCTGGCGGCCCCGGCCTCTGCGGGCCGTCGGGCGCCCATCAGGCGCAGCCTTTCCGCCGGAGGTCAAAGCCAAAGGCTGGATCGATCGATGCCGCGGGCGCATCGATCGATGCCGCGGGCACTTGGATCATCGACGCCGCGGGCGCTTGGCTCATCGATGCCGCGGGCGCTTGGATCAGGCGGGGGGCAGCTCCGCCAGGATCGCGACCAACCGGGCGATCAGCGGCTCGTCCGCGTCCCGCCGCCAGGCCAGGACCAGCTCGGCGGGGCGGGGGGCCGGCAGCACCAGCGGCCGGAACGCCACGCCCTCGAAGCGCAGGCGCTCGGCCGCCGATGGCACCAGGGCGATGCCGAGGTCGGCCCGGACCAGGGCCAGGATCGAGTGGATCTGGGTCATCCGCTGCACGATCCGGGGCTCCACGTCCGCCTCCGTGAGCAGGCCGAGGATCAGGTCGTGGAAGTAGCGCGCCTCGTTCGGCGCGTAGGCGATGAACGGCTCGCCGCCGAGATCGCCCGGGGCGAGATGCGCCCGCGCCGCCAGGGGATTCCCGGCCGGCAGGGCCACCACCAGGGGCTCGGCCACCGCCCTCACCGCGATCAGGTCCGGATGGACAATGGGCGGGCGCACCAGGGCGGCATCGATGCGTCCAGCCAGCAGCGCCTCGACCTGGTCCCGGCTGACCATCTCGCGCAGGGCCAGCGTGACGTCGGGCAGCGCCCGCCGGAGGGCGGTGACGAGGCGGGGCAGGACATCGTAGGCCGAGGCCGCGGTGAAGCCGAGCTTCAGCACCCCCGCGCGCCCGGCCGCGACCTGGCGGGTGACGTGGGTCGCGGTCTCGGCGAGCCGCAGGATGCGCTGCGCCTCCGGCAGGAAGCTGCGCCCGGCCGCGGTCAGGCGGACGGATCGGCTGGTGCGCTCCAGGAGCTGCACGTCGAGCACCCGCTCCAGCACCTGGATCTGCCGCGACAGGGGCGGCTGCGTCATGTTCAGCCGGGCGGCCGCACGCCCGAAATGCAGCTCCTCCGCCACGGCGGCGAAGCACCGGAGCTGGCTGAAGTCGAACATCGGATCTCCCCTGCGCGCCGGGACGCGGAGGGGAGATCATAAGGCCTCTGCGCCCCTCAGTCGTTCGGCCGATAGAGGTACCGGCCCGCCGGATCCGCGCCGAGGTCCGGGGATCCCGAAGGGCCCACAGCCCTTTGGCGGGGCTCGGGGCGCGGAGCCCCGAAATTCGCGGGGCTCCGGTTTTACGGCGCCAGCTCGTTGCCGGCGTAGTCGATCTTCCCGTCGGCGCCCTTCTTCCAGGCGTAGATCACGTAGTCGGGCCGGGTGAGGTCGCCCTTCTTGTCGTACACGATCGGGCCGACCACGGTCTCGATCGTCTTGCCCTGGTGCAGCCAGTCGGCCAGCACCTTGCCCTCTATCGAGCCGGTCTCGGTGGCGGCCTTGGCCAGCACCTGCACGGCCGCGTAGGCATAGAGCGTGTAGGCGTCGGGATCGATGTTCTTGGCCTTGAACGCCGCGACCACGGGCTGGGCATTCGGGTTCTTCCGGGCGTCCGGCGAGAAGGTCATCAGCGTGCCCTCGGCGCCATCGCCGGCGATCTGCACGAACTCTTTCGGGGCGAGGCCGTCGCCGCCCACCAGGGTCGCCTTCAGGCCCTGGTCGCGCATCTGGCGCAGGATCAGCCCGGCCTCCGTGTGGAACCCACCGTAATAGACCACGTCGACGTTGGCCGACTTCAGCTTGGACACGAGCGCCGAGTAATCCTTCTCGGCCGGGTTGACGCCCTCGAACAGCACCTCCTTGGCGCCCTTGGCCTTGAGCGTCATCTGCGTCTCCTGCGCCAAACCCTTGCCGTAGGACGACTTGTCGTGGACGAAGGCGATCCGCTTGCCCTTGAAGTGATCGGCCAGATACGCGCCGGCCACCACGCCCTGCTGGTCGTCGCGACCGCAGGTGCGGAAGGTGTTCCACATCCCGCGCTCGGTGAACTTCACGTTGGTGGAGGACGGCGTGACCTGGACGATGCCGGCGTCGAGGTAGACGTCGGAGGCCGGGATCGACACGCTGGAGGCGAAGGCACCGACCACCATCGTCACGCCGTCCGCGGCGAGCTTGTTGGCGATCGACACGCCCTGCTTCGGGTCGGAGGCGTCGTCGCCGTAGATCGGCTCGAACGGCCGGCCCTTGATGCCGCCGGCTTTGTTGATGTCCTCGATCGCCTGGCTGACGCCGTTCTTCACCTGCACGCCGAAAGCTGCATACGGCCCGGTCACGCCGGCCGAGACACCGATCTTGATCGGTCCGCCTTTATCCTGGGCCTGTGCAGTGCCCATCGTCAGAAGACCAAAAATGGTTATCGACAGTATTTTCTTCATGACCGCCCCCGCGCTCGAAGTCCAATCCGACCCGGCAGCCTGATGCAATGTTTCGGCCAGACCCAACGACCGCGCATCGACCTGCCGCGACGCGGGCGTAAGCCTGTTTTCAACCCGCCGCGCCGTCAAGGCCGCAAGCATAGGGATGCGCCGCACGGTCCCGATCTGAAACCGATCTGGACCCTGTCACCCCGCATTCGGCGCCGAACGGCGCGGGCGTACCCCCGATCCTGGCCGGGGACGCTGCGGGATCGATCGACCTGACGGCGGCGCAGGATCGATGATTCGACGGACGGGCGCGTCCGGACGAGACGCGTCGGGCGCGACGGCCGTGCCGCCCCTCGGGTCCGGAGGCCGTGCGAGGGCGCGGCCCCCCGCCCCGGCAGAACGCTGCCGAGGCTCTTCCATCGATCTCCCCGGCGCCCGGCGCCGAGAGGCTCTGTTGTGGCGAGCGCGGTGTGGGACCGGGCGCGGCGCCTCCCGGCGGAGCGTGGCCGACGCGATCGGGTCAGCAGCTCAGGCGGCGTCCCTCGCGGCGTCCGAAGGTCCGGTAATGGGCCGCACCGGACTCCATCTGGCCGCTGGCGACGGCCCGGCGGACATCGGGGTTGCAGCGCAGATACTCGCGCTCATCGAACCCGCCATAGGCGCGCTCACCGTAGCCCCGGTCGCCGTAGCCGCGGTCGCCGTAGCCGCGGTCGCCGCGATCCCGGCCCCGGTAATCGTCGCCGTCCCGGTCGCGGTCGCCGTAATCCCGGCCGCCATAGCCATAATCGGGGCCGCGCTGAGCGAGGGCCGGGCCGAGCGCGGACATCACGCCGAAGCCGACGGCAACCACAGCCAAAAACGCTTTCATCGTACCTGTCTCCTCACCGAGCCTGGAAACGCGTTAGGCCCCGGATGGTTCGATGGGCCCGCGGGCGGGCGCAGATCTCGGCGGTTGCGACCCTCCCACCCCCGGGCTGCGGACGCGCGGATCGATACCGCGCCCGAACGCGACGCCCCTGTCCCCGCTGGACGGCCTCGCCTGCACCCACACCGCATCGAGCCGCAACGGGTATTTCCGGGCCATCGCGGGTCGTCGCTTGCTGGACGCGGATTTTCGGGCCGAATGGGAACCAGGCGAACCGGGCCATCGATCCGATCGTCCGCGGAGCGCCCGCGCTCGGCTCGGGCGGTCTCGCAGAACCGATGCTCCTCGACATGCGGCTCGGCGGGACGGGGGAGGCCCGTCCAGCGGCCGCGTGGCGCCGGGCGGAACGTGGGAGCAACTCTGGCGGTGGGGTGGGCTCGACGGCCTCGATCCGCGTCGGCGTCGGCCTGAGAGCGCATGACCTACAGGTCCGCCCCGTATGTAGACCGGGCGAATACGCGAGAAAGACCGGACTGGATCTGCCTCGATCTTGGCATCCGCCACCGCTTTACGGAGAGCGGGACGCCGCTGCCGGCCTGCTTGAACGTGGACCGCGGGGCAGGGCCCCGGTAACGGGGCTCGTCGGGCCAGGGCGCGCTCGGCCACGGCACGCCGCAGACCTTCCTGGTATCGGTGTCGGCAAACGTCCGAGCGCCGCACCGGGCGGCGCTACCGGCGGTTCCGCCGGTAGCGCCGTGTCTTCCGCTTTACATGCGGTGCATCATCTCCCGGCGCATCATGCGGTGGCGCATCTCACGGTGCATCATGCGACGCTCCATGTGACGCCGCTCCATGCGGCGCTCCATGTGGCGACGCTCCATGCGACGCTCCATCCGATCCATCTGGACGGTCGAGACGATGTCGGCCGGCGCAGCGACGGCGCCGGGGCCGATCGGGGCGGCGGAGGCCGGGGAGGCGACGGCGGCGCCGAAGGCGGCGAGCAAGGCCGCAGTGATGATCGTGGTGCGCAAAGGATGTTTCCTCTCATGCCGCCGTCGAGGGCGGTTGTTTTCCGCTGAGCCGTGAGAGGAGCAAATCCTTCCCGGTCCCAGCTCAGCAAGCCGCAGGCCGCCGAGATGGTTCCGTGACGGATCGGGTCGGGGGTGCCTCCGGCCAACCGCTCGCGAGGTCGTGACGGGCGCGATCCGCGCAAGCCCGCCCGGCGGCCGCCGTGAGGTTCGGCGTCGCGCGCGAGCGCCAGGCGCCGGTCAGGCTTCCAGACGCGGCACGGCGCCGGGGGCGGCGCCGGAGGCGTCACGTTGGTCGCCCCCGGATCGGCGCGATGCCGGCCATTCAGCTCCGACGGGACGGGACGGGGGAGCTCCAGGGTCGGGAGCGCGATACTCTTCGGGTCGCCGAGCAAGGTGATCTGCTTGACCGTGACGGCTTGCCGGCCGCGCATCAGCGGGTTCTGGCGCACGTAGCTGATGAATTCCTCGGCCGCCCGCAGCTTTGACTTGTTCTGCTCGGCCTCTTGCGCCCGGATCCGCTCGGCCTCCGCCTCCCGGATCTTCGCCTCCTTGGCCTGGTGCTGCAGTTCGAGCGAGGCGAAAGCAAGTCCCGTAGCCGCACGGTCGAAGACAGAGCTCGCGCGCAATGTCGGACGGGAAAATAGAATATAAACGCTGTTGGCGACCAAGAAAGCGGCCACCAAAAACACGCCGAGATCGGCGACGTGCCCACTCACAGTCCAGAACACCAGCACGACAGCCAACGATAAGACCGAGAGTCCGAGAAGAATGTATCGCAACGCCGACATGATATAGCCTAAATTCATTTTTTGAATCGAATTGAGACGATTTATAAAGGTTTCGATTCTGAAAGGCAAATCTATCGGGGCTTTGCGTAGTGCGCAGGCCCCAGCCGCGGTCCATCCCCGATCGGAGGCGGGACGGGTCGCAAAGCACGGGACCGGCCCGGTCGGACCGCCCCGCCGCTCGGCGGCGCCAGGGAAGCCGCCGGCCGATGCGCGGGACCGGCGCGAACGGAAGCCCGGGCAGGGCACGGCACTCCCGGGGATCCAGATCGGCCTGCGGATCGGCCAGGACCAAGCCGAGTCCGGCATGCGCAGCCTGGAGCGTGCGCCCGCGCCCTGGAAGGGCAGGGCCCGAGGGAGGTCCCCGACCGCCCCGGTGGGGAACGCCCGGGGGATCGCGAGGCGCCGGCGGACCGGGCGCAGCTGTTGCCATTGTGCTCTATTCGACCGACGATTTCTGATACATCCGGATCGTGACGGTGCGCCGATCCAGTAAATGGCTTAGCGCGGACGTGCGATACGGATATCGGGGGATATCTTGCTGGAAAACTCCGACGATATTGTCTCAGAGGCGACCCTGATCGCGGCGCTGGAAGCCTCCGGCGGGGTCGGCTTCTGGATGTGGGACATCGCCACCGACGACGCGCGGGCCGATCCGGTCACCGCGCTGCTGTTCAACATCAGCCCGGCCCGTTCGCGGGCCGGGGTCAGCCTCTCGGAGATCCTGAAGGCGGTCTATCATGCGGATCAGGAGCACATCTCCCAGGTCATCCTGGACTGCGTGCAATCCGGCGGCTCGTATACCGCCGAGTACCGGGTCTGCTCCCCGGAGGGCCGGCTGCGCTGGGTGTTCACCCGCGGGCACTTCTACCTGGACGAACTCGGCCGCCCCCTGACCGGACGGGGCGTCGTCGTCGAGATCTCGGACAGCAAGTCCGCCGGCACCGCCTTCGCGACGCAAGACGGGAGCACGATCGAGGACGCCCTGAACAAGACCGCCGACCTGTGCCTGTCGCTCCACAACGCGGTCTCGGCCCTCGGCGACACCCGCATCGTCGCCCTGACCGAAACCCTGCTGCTCGAGATCGGCCGCCACCTCGCGAGCCGGCAACGGTCCCCGTCGAACCAGTCCATGCATTGACGTCGGGCACGCACCCTGAGGCCACCGCACAAGGATCGGGCGTTGGGCGCGTCTTCCCACGCCTCAGGCCGGCCCTCGCTGCTTCAGCCACAGACCGAATTCCTGGACGACGGAGACGACCTTCTTCAACCGCATGCCGTCCTCGGTCAGCGCATAGTCTACTTTGACCGGCGTCGTCGGATAGACGGTGCGCTTGATCAGGCCGGCGGCTTCGAGGGCGCGGAGATCCAGCGTCAGCATCCTCTGCGAGATCCCCGGCAGATCACGCCGAGGCTCGTGGAAGCGCTTCGGTCCGTCGATCAGGTAGGACACGAGGAGCAGGCGCCAGCGGCCGCCGAGCAGATGCATCGTGTGCTCGACGGAGCACCCGGTCACGGTCGCTCGCATCGACCGACCCTCGCGCCACCATACGTATAATTCTTGTTACTCACGCACAAAGTCTTGCGTTCTTTCGGCATCGATAGAACTGCGCTACGTATCTCTGCGAAAACGGTCGTTTCCAACATCGATGAGATCGAGTTGTCCGGGCGCAATCATGAGACTGTACTACATTCCCGCAAGCTGCTCGCTCGCCCCGCACATCATTGCCCACGAGCTCGGCCTCGACTTTGAACTCTGCAAAGTCGATCACGCCGATCATAGGACGGAAGAGGGACAGGATTACTACGCCGTCAACCCGCACGGCTACGTGCCCCTCCTCGAACTCGACGACGGCCGGATCCTGCGCGAGGGCCCCGCCATCCTGCAATACCTGGCCGACCTGAAGCCGGAGACGCGCCTCGCCCCGGCGAACGGCAGCTTCGAGCGCTACCGTCTTCAGGAGATGCTGGGCTTCCTGAGTTCCGAGATCCACAAGGGCTTCATTCCCCTCCTCTACGCACGCCTAGCGGGGCGGTATGTCGAAACCGCCAAGCCGAGGCTCGAAGCGCGCTTCGCCTGGATCGACGCGCAACTCGCCGGGCAGGCCTTCCTCATGGGCGAGACCTTCACGGTCGCCGACGCCTACCTGTTCGCGCTCACGGGCTGGGGGCAGGCGCCGTGGCTCACCTCGTATTACCGAGCCGACATCCATTTCGACCGCTTGCACAACCTGGACGCCTGGTACGGCCGCGTGCGCGGGCGCCAGGCGGTGAAGACGGCGCTGATGGAGGAGGGGCTGACGTAGCCCCCGCCGCCGCGCGGCACGGCCAGCCCGGTCCTGCGGGTCCGGGCCATTCGGACGGCGCGCGGTGCGGCGAGGCCCCCGGGACCCGGCGGGAGCGGGCGCAACCTGCGACCTTCCCGGCCGGAACTTGGCCGTGCGGGCCCGAGGTTGCCCGGATGAATGGATCACCGCGATCCACCATCTATTGCGAGACACCGGCATGACCCTCGATACACGTTCGATCTACGTCACGGCCCTGAAGAACACCCACGCCGTCGAGATGCAGGCCCTGCAGATCATGGAGCGGCAGGTCGAGCGCCTGGAGCGCTACCCGGAGATGGAGAAGGCCCTGCGCCGGCACATCGAGGAGACGCACGGCCAGCGCCAGCGCCTGGAGGAGGCGCTGCAGAGCCTCGGCGACAGCCCGTCGGCGCTCAAGGAGGGGTTCCTGGGCTTCGTCGGCAACATGATGGCGCTCGGCCACACGCCGGCCCAGGACGAGATCCTGAAGAACACCTACGCCAACCACGCCTTCGAGAACTTCGAGATCGCGGCCTACGAGTCACTGCTGACGATCGCGGATGCGGCCGGCCAGCAGGCGCATCGGACCGGCTTCCAGCAATCGCTGAAGGAAGAGCAGGGCATGGCCGAGGCGGTGCGGTCGCTGATCAAGCCGACCACCGAGCGCTACCTCGCGCTGACCACGGCCGGCGAGAAGGCCGACCGCTGACGATCCGGACCGCGGCCGGCCTTGCTGGGGCCAGCCGCGAACGCGCAACCACCGAGGCATGAAACGCGCGGGCATGGAAACCGAGACGACGCGCGCGCCGCCCTCCCGGGCGCGGGCCGACGACGGCTCCGCGGGCGAGCCCCTGAGCCAGTCCTGCGTGCATCTCTGCGTCGACATGCAGCGCATGTTCGCCGAGCCGACGGACTGGCAGACGCCGTGGATGCCGCGCGTCCTGCCGCACGTGCGCCGCCTCGCCGAGGCCCACCCGGATCGGACCGTGTTCACGCGCTTCATCCCGGCGGCCCGCCCCGGCGAGGGACGAGGCACGTGGGCGACCTATTCGGCCCGGTGGTCCGGCATGACGCGGGCTGCGCTCGATCCCGGTTTGATCGAGCTGGTCCCCGATCTGGCCCGCCTCGTCCCGCCCGCGGAGGTGATCGACAAGACCGTCTACTCGCCCTGGCTCGAAACGGACCTCGACGCGCGCCTCCGGGCGCGGGGCGTGGACACCCTGGTCGTCACCGGCGCGGAGACCGATGTCTGCGTGCTGGCGGCGGTGCTGGGCGGCGTCGATCTCGGCTACCGCATCGTGCTCGCCACGGACGGCCTGTGCAGTTCCTGCGACGAGGCCCACGACGCCCTGATGGTGATGTACCGGATGCGCTACGGCCACCAGGTCCTGACCCTGACGACCGACGCGATCCTGGAGCGCTGGCCGTGAGCAGCGTCCCCCTGTCTTGAACTGTTATAGTCAAGCTCTAGCGCGATAGGCCGGGTGCGATCCGCGGTGTTCCGGATCACGAACACTCGATGTGTGCAGGTTCACGCGCGAAAAACAGTCGCGACCGTCGAACCGAACGGCAGCGTCACCGTTATGTCCTCGAACACTATTCCGGAGGGAAGGACATGGCCAAGCACGAGATCCTCGGGTACTTCGAGCACCGCCGCGACGGGGCCTGGGTGTGCGTCCGGCCGTTCACCCTGACCACGCGCGATGCCAGCGTCGACATCCGTCAGGGCATGCGCTTCGATTACGGCAAGCGCGTCGGCGGGCTCGACCTCGCCGAGTACCTGGAGCAGCTCGGATCGCAGTTCGGTTCGTAAGGCGGCCCGGGCCAGCGGATCGCGCGCAACAATCCATGCCCGTGGAGGGCGCCGGGCGAAAACCCGGCGCCCTTCGTCGTTTCAGGCCCCGCCCCACTGCATCGTGAGGCCGCCATCGACCACCAGCGTGTGGCCGGTGACGTAATCGGCGGCCCCCGACGCGAGGTAGAGGATCGCTCTGGCGATCTCGCCCGGCTGCCCCGCCCGGTGCCACGGGATCCGCTCCAGGGACTGGTCGAGCACCGCGGTCTTCTCGAAGCGGTCCGCGGTCATCGGCGTCTCGATCAGGCCGGGGGCGACGTTGTTGACGTTGATCCGGTCCTCCGCGAGTTCCCGCGACAGGCTCCGGCACAGGGAGCCGAGTCCGGCCTTCGACATGCCGTAGGGAGCGCTCTCGGGGGTCGGCAGGTGCTGGGCCACCGAGGACACGAACACGATCTTGCCGCCACCGCCCTGCGCCCGGCGCATCCCGATGAACGGGCGCGCGCAGAACAGCGGCCCCATCAGGTTCACCCGCAGGATCCGCTCCAGCACCGTGTCGTCCATCTCGGCGACCGGCATGCCGCTCATCGCCTGACCAGCGTTGGCCACCAGGATGTCGAGGCCGCCCAGCTCGCTGCCGACGCGGTCGTAGGCGGCATTCACCGCGGCGGCGTCGCCGACGTCGAGTTGCAGCACCAGGGCGCGGCGGCCGGCCGCCTCGACCCGGGCGGCGGTCTCGCGGATCCCGGCCTCGTCTGTGTGATAGGTGATCGCCACGTCCGCCCCCTCCCGGGCGAACAGCTCGGCGGTCGCCTGCCCGATGCCGGAATCGGCTCCGGTGATCAGGGCTCGCTTGTCGGTCAGGATCATCGTTGCGTGCCTCGTGCGTGCGCCGCCGTGCAGGCGGCCGGATGCCGGGGCAATGGGTCGGACCCGGGAGGGTTCCGGCCGCGCCGACCCGCCGCGGGCAAAGCCGGGTCCCGGGAACCGGGGGTCTTTGACGCCCGCCGCGCCCGTGCCCTACTGAGGAGCATGTCCCTGGATACCCCGACCCCCATGCTCACGGAGGAGAGCGCGCCGACCACCCGCTGCCGCATCCTGGCGACGGCGGCGGCGTATTTTCGCGAGATCGGCTACCAGAAGACCACCGTGGCGGACATCGCCCGGACGCTGAAGATGAGCCCGGCCAACGTCTACCGGTTCTTCGAGTCGAAGAAGGCGATCAACGAGGCGGTGCTGGAGCGGCTGATCGGCGAGATCGAGGCCCTGGTCTCCGAGGTCGCCGCCCGCCCGGGCCTCGGCGCCACCGAACGCCTCGTGGCGGCGATCGACCTCCTGCACCGCGACTGCACGCGGCGCTGCGAGGAATTTCCCCGGCTCCACGAGATGGTCGAGGCGGCCATGGGCGAGAGCTGGGAGGTCTGCCGGCACCACATCGCCCGGGTCACGGCCGGGTTCGAGCGCATTGTCCGCGACGGCGTGGCCCGGGGCGAGTTCGAGGCCGCCGACCCGGCGGAGGCGGCCGCCTGCATCCATGCCGGCATCGCCCGCTACACCCATCCGCTGCTGGTCGGGCAGACCGCGCTCCAGCCGGTCCCCTCGCTGGAGGCCATGACGGCGTTCCTGCTGCGGGGCTTGGCGCCGCGGGGGCCAAGCGGTGCCGGACCGGCGCAAGGCGCACGACTGGGCTGAACCGATGACGCGTCGCCGGCCTCCTCGCAGCACAGCCCGCACGATCAACGGTGGCGTACGGCATCCAGCGAATGGGATCGCACCCCTCATGGATATCGATCGCGCCTTGCCTGAGCCGCTCACCGATGCGGAACGCGCCGCCGCTCAACGCGGCCTGGCCGACCTGCACGCGGGTCGGTTCGCGACGACGGCAGACGTCGAAGCCGCGTACCGCCGCTTCAGACCTCAGCGCCTCGATCCGGATCCGACCCCCGATACGAAGCGCTGAGCCGATCCGAAGACCTTACTCCGAGGCCCGCCCCGCCTCCGGCGCCGGCTCGGACACGCTCGGCTGCGGGCCGTCATAGCCCTCGATCACCAGGATCTCGGCATCGACGCCGCCGCGCTGCTTGGCCTTGGCCGCCTGGTAGAGGTCGGAGTTCCAGCAGGCGAGGGCGTCGGCGTAGCTCGGGAACTCGATCACCACGTTGCGGGAGCGAGGCTGGCCCATCACCGCCTCGAAGGCGCCGCCGCGCACCAGGAAGCGCCCGCCGTGCTTGGCGAAGGCGATGCCGTTGGCGGCCACGTAATCCTTGTAGGCCTCCGCGTCGCGGACATCGACCCGCGCGATCCAGTAGCCCTTCGCCATCCTGTGCCTCATCGGTTGCGGGGTTGAGATGGATTCCGGCCGCCCGAAGGCAATGCCGGGCTTCAGGCCAGCTCGGCCACAATCGCCTGCGCCACGGCGCGCGGGTCGGCGGCGCCGGTGATCGGGCGCCCGACCACCACGTGGTCGATCCCGACCCTGCGGGCGTCCCCGGGGGTCATCACCCGCTTCTGATCGCCGGCCTCGGCGCCCGCCGGGCGGATCCCCGGGGTGACGATCAGCCGGTCCGGCCCCACGATCCGCCGGACCGAGGCCGCCTCGGCCGCCGAGCAGACGAGGCCGTCGATGCCGATCTCGGCGGCCTGGGCGGCCCGCTTGGCGACCAGCTCGGCCACCGGCAGGCCGTAGCCGGCCTCCGCGGCGTCGGAATCGTCGTAGGAGGTCAGCACCGTCACGGCCAGGATCTTGAGGCTCGCGCCCCGGCCGCGCACGGCCGCCCGCATGGTCTGCGGATAGGCGTGAACGGTGAGGAAGGTGGCGCCCAGGCCCGAGGCCGAGCGCACGCCCTCCTCGACGGTGTTGCCGATGTCGTGGAGCTTGAGGTCGAGGAACACCTTGAGCCCGCGCGCCGCCAGCCGCTCGGCGAGCGCCAGGCCGCCGGCGTAACCCAGCCGGTAGCCGATCTTGTAGAAGGTCGCGGCATCGCCGATCCGGTCGATCAGCGCCTCGGCCTCCGGCACGCCCGGGAGATCGAGGGCCACGATCAGGCGGTCGCGGGGGTCGGCACTCTCGGTCATCGCGGCGTCCTTCGGGCTGGCGGCACGGACCACGCCGCGGCGATCCCTGTCAATCAGGACCGGAGCCTATCAGCCGCGCTTGCCGGCCTTGGCGCGCCGCCTGCCGCGTACGAGGCCCTCGGCCAGGGCTTCGTTCATGCGCGCCTGCCAGGGACCGCCGGCCTGGTAGGCGGCGAGCACATCGGGATCGACGTTCAGAGTGAGTTGCACCCGCCCGGTCTCACCCTGCGAGGGACTCCCTTGAGCCAGGGCGGCGTAGACGGCGGGCGGAAGCACGTCGCGGGCCGGGCGCAGGCGCGCCAGTTCGGCGTCAGTCAGTTCCGCCGAATCGGGATTGTTGGCGATGGACGCCTGGAGAAGCGCCTCCTCGGTATCGCTGAGCGGAGGCGCCCTTCGCTTGGTCGTGTCACGCGTCGTCATAGGCCTTCCGCTCCTTCCGGCTGGCCGGGCGCAGGCTGATCGCCGAAACCGCCTCCGTTCCGAGCACCGCGAACGTGAGAGTCACGAGTTGCGCGTCCAGGAAACCGACGGCCTTGAAGCGGCGCCCGCCCGTCTTGCTCGCGTGGGTCTCGCTGACCAGGGCGGTCTCCCATTCGAAACGGGCCTGCGCATCGGCGAAATTCAGGCCGTGCCCCTCGGGCGGAGGCCTGAGGTTCTCTGACGCTTCGGCTCGTCCCAGATCATCCGCACACGATTTTGTAGCGCCCGGATGGCGGGACCGTCGAGCCTTTTTAGGGCTTGCTCACCCGCCCAGCACCCGCGCCACCTCCGCCTTGAGCACCGGCAGCAGTTCCGCCTCGAACCAGGGCTCGCGCTTGAGCCAGCCGTTGTTGCGCCAGGACGGGTGGGGCAGGGCAGCACCCGGGGCGGCGGGGCTCGTCCAGGAGCGCGCGCCAGCGCCGCACGGTGCCGGTCAGGCCGCCCTCCATCCGGCCCAGGTGCCAGGCCTGCGCGTACTGGCCGATCACCAGGATGAGATCGAGGTTCGGCAGGCCGGAAAACAGCTCCGCACGCCAGCGCTCGGCGCATTCCCGGCGCGGCGGCCGGTCGCCGCCCTTGGCGTCGAGGCCCGGGAAACAGGAGCCCATCGGCACGATCGCCACCTGCGCGGGGTCGTAGAACCGCGCCTCGTCGAGGCCGAGCCAGCTCCGCAGCCGTACCCCCGACGGGTCGGTGAACGGCATCCCGGTGCGGTGGGCCCGGGTCCCGGGGGCTTGGCTCGCCACGCAGAGCCGCGCGCTGGTGCTGCCCTGCACGATCGGCCGCGGCTCCTGGGGGAGGGGCAGCCCGTAGAGCGGGCTGTCCCGGCACAGGCGGCAGGCGCGCAGGCGCGCGGCAGTGTCTTCGAACGGGGCGTGTGCGGGCATCGTTGCCAAGATGGCGAGCGGCTGCGCAGAAACCAAAAAAAACGGCGCGGTGTCGCGCCGCGCCGTCGTCAGTCGGGTCTCTTACTCAGGTCTCTTGCCTTGGGGGGAAGGCCCCTCCGTCCTACGCCGGGGCCGGGAGGCGCGCCGTGCGATTCGTCACGCGCCCTTCATGCCGGAGAGGTCGAGGGGCAGGGCGCGCAGGCGCTGCCCGGTGGCGGAGAACACCGCGTTGGCGATGGCCGGGGCCAGCACGGGGACGCCCGGCTCGCCGATGCCGGTGGGCGCGGCCTGGCTCGGCACGATATGCACCGCGACCTGCGGCATCTCGCTCATGCGGGTCGGCGCGTAGGCGTCGAAATTGTGCTCCTGCACCTGACCGTCCTTCAGCGTGATGCGGTTGCGCAGCACCGCCGACAGCGCGAAGCCGACCGCGCCCTCGACCTGGGCGCGGATCACGTCCGGATTGACCGGGATTCCGACATCCACCGCCGCCACGATCCGGTTCACCCGGATCCCGGAATCCTGGGCGGTGACGTCGGCCACCATGGCGACGTATGAACCGAAGGATTCGTGGACCGCGACCCCGAGGCCGCGGCCCTTCTCTTGCGGCTTGTTCTGCGGCTTGTCCGACCAGCCGGCCTTGTCGGCGGCGAGCTTCAGCACGCCCGAGAGCCGCGGCGCCTGCGTCAGCAGCGACAGCCGGTAGGCCACCGGATCGACGTCTGCGGCGTGGGCCAGCTCGTCGATCATCACCTCCATGACGTGCGCCGTGTGGGTGTGGCCGACCGAGCGCCACCACAGGACCGGCACGCCCTCGCGGCCGTTATGGACGCCGAACCGGTAGGCCGGCAGCGCGTAGGGCGTGTCGGAGGCGCCCTCGACGGTGGTCGAGTCGATCCCGTTCTTGACGATCATCGCCTCGAAGGGCGAGCCGATCATGATGGACTTGCCGACCATGACGTGGTCCCAGCCGACCACCGCACCCTTGGCGTCGATGCCGGCCCGGACCTTGTGCAGCACGGTCGGGCGGTAATAGCCGCCGGCCATGTCGTCCTCGCGGGTCCAGACCAGGTGGATGGGAGCCGTCTCGCCGGCGGCCTTGAACACGGTGGCGGCTTCCGCGAGGTAGTCGGCGGTGGGCGTCGCCCGGCGCCCGAAGGACCCGCCGGCCCAGTTGCTGTGGAGCCGGACCCGGTCGGGCGTCACCCCGAGGATCGCCGCCATGGTCGCCTGCTCCACGGTCTGGAACTGGAAGCCGGCATAGACGTCGTAGCCGCCGTCGGCCGCCCGCTCGATCGTGGCGTTCAGGGGCTCCATCGCGGCATGGGCGAGGTACGGGAAGGTGAACTCGGCCTCGATCACCTTGGCGGCGCCGTTCAACGCGGCCTGCGGGTCGCCGCGCTCGGAGGCGGTGAGGCCGGGGCCCTTGGCGCGCTCCCGGTACTCGGCCAGGATCGCGTCCGACGAGCGGGTCTCGGCGGTGCTGTCATCCCAGGCGACGGTGAGCGCCTCGCGGCCCTTCATGGCCGCCCAGGTGTCCCGGGCGATCACCGCCACGCCGGTGGGGACCTGCACCACGTCGAGCACGCCCACGACCTTCCGGGCCGCGGCGGCGTCGAAGCTCTTCACGGTGGCGCCGAAGCGCGGGGCGCGGGCGACCACGGCGGTGACCTGGTTCGGGCGGCGGATGTCGAGGGAGTAGACCGCCGAGCCGTTGGTCTTGGCCACGGAATCGAGGCGCGGCACCGTCCGGCCGATCAGCGTCCACTCGCTCGGGTCCTTGAGCCGCGGCTCGGACGGGACCGGCAGGGAGGCGGCCGAGGCCGCGAGTTCGCCGAACCGGGCCTGCCGGCCCGAGGGTTCGTGGCGGACCACGCCCTCGGCCACCGTGATCTGCGCCACCGGGACCTTCCAGCGGAAGGCCGCCTCGGCCATCAGCATCTCCCGGGCGGCGGCCCCGGCCTTGCGCAGCTGGAACCAGGAATTGGCCACCGCGGTGGAGCCGCCGGTGCCCTGGATCGGGCCCATCAGGCTGTTGTTGTAGAGCGTCGCGTCCGCGGGCGCGAACTCGGTGCGGACCGTCTTCCAGTCGGCGCCGAGCTCGTCGGCCAGGATCGTGGCCAGCCCGGTCGTGTTCCCCTGGCCCATGTCGAGGTGCTTGATCACCACCGTGACGGTGTCGTCCGGGGCGATCCGCACGAAGGCGTTGGGTTGGGCCTTGACGCTCGCGAGGTCCGGGCCGGCGGCGGCCCGGGCGGGCTTCGTGTCGAGCCGGAAGGCGACCACGATGGCGCCGGCGCCGGCCAGGAGGCCGCGGCGGCTGGGACGGACGGGGGATGCGTTCGGTCGACGGGCGTTCAGCATGGCGGCGATGCTCCGGTCAGGACCGCGGGGAGGGGCAGAGGGGTCTGCAGAGGGGTCTTCAGGCGAGGTCGCGCGCGGCCTCGTGGATCGCGGCGCGGATGCGCTGATAGGTGCCGCAGCGGCAGATGTTGCCGTCCATGGCGCCGTCGATGTCGGCGTCGGAGGGCTTGGCGTTGCCGGACAGGAGCCCGATCGCCGACATGATCTGTCCGGACTGGCAGTAGCCGCACTGCACGACGTCGAGCTTGCGCCACGCGGCCTGGACGGCCTCGGCCACGCGGCCGGACACGCCCTCGATGGTGATCACCTGGGCGGTGCCGACATCGCCCACCTTAGTCTGGCAGGACCGCACCGGCTGCCCGTCGAGATGGACCGTGCAGGCGCCGCACTGGGCGATGCCGCAGCCGTACTTGGTGCCGGTGGCGTCGAGGCGGTCGCGCAGCACCCACAGCAGGGGCATGTCCGGATCGGCGTCGACCGTGTGGGTAACGCCGTTGACGGTGAGCTTCGGCATGGTCGGCGGCCCTCGATCGACACGCGGGATCCGGGCGCGCGCCGGATCGCGGCGCTTCGGCCCCGCCACGCGAGTCGTTTACCGTAACCGGCCCCGCCTGGCCAACGATGTGTGGCGCCGCACGTCGATCCGGCCGGCCGATCGCCATGGCGCGGACGCCGATGCGTAAGATGCGACCGATGCCGGCAGCCGCTTCTTAAGACATCCGCCCCATCCTGGCGCCGTCGCCCCCCTGCCCAGCTGCCTCGCCGCCGCGTTCGAGCCGAGTTTCAACAATCCCATGTCCGATCTCACCGTCGAGATGGTGCAGCGCGGTCGCGGCCCCTCGACGGAGGAAGCGGCGCGGCGCCTCGGTGTCGCCCGCGAGATCCGCTCGGCGCGCGAGAAGCTGACGTCGCAGACCGGCCTGGAGCGGGCCTTCGACCACGAACTCCTGCGCCATTACGCCCGGTACCGGGCGGGAGCCGGCATTCCGCTGGTGCTGTTCGCCGTCACCCTGGCGACGGCGGCGACCTTCTGGATCGCCCCGGTCGTGGCCGCGCTCTGGGCACTCGGCGTGATCCTGATGGTCACGCTCAACACCACGCTGAGCCGCGGCTTCCTGCGGGCCGACGCGGCCACGATCCCGCTCGCGCGCTGGCGCCGCCGCTTCCTGATCGGCGAGGTCCTGCAGAGCCTGTCGTGGTCGGCGATGATCGGGCTCGGCACCACCGGCGGCTGGACCTTCGCGCTGTTCGGCCTCGTCATCGCGGCCGCGGTCTCGACCATGCTGGCGGCGACGGTGCCGGTGGCGGCGGTCGCCGCCCTGGTGCCGCTGGTGCTCGCCACCGCGTCGCTGGCCGCCTGTTCGAAGGGCATGGAGGCGATGCTGCTGGTGCTGATGGCCGCCGGCGCGCAGCTGTTCTTCCTGGGGCTGGCCCGCCGCCTCTACGCCTCGACGGTGGGCGCCCTGCGTTCCCGGGCCGAGAAGGACGCGGTGTTCGGCGAACTGGAGCAGGCCAAGGCCAATTCCGACGAGGCGCGTCGCCGGGCCGAGGAGGCGAACCTCGCCAAATCGCGTTTCCTCGCCACCATGAGCCACGAGCTGCGCACGCCGCTCAACGCCATCCTGGGCTTCTCGGAGGTGATGAAGAACGAGGTGTTCGGCATCCACACGGCGCCGTCCTACCGGGAATACTCGAACGACATCCACGACAGCGGCATGCACCTGCTGAACCTGATCAACGAGATCCTCGACCTGTCGCGCATCGAGGCCGGCCGCTACGAGCTCAACGAGGAGGCGGTGCAGCTCGCCCACGTGGTCGAGGAATGCCGCCACATGATGGGCCTGCGGGCCAAGACGAAGAACCAGACCTTCCACGACCTGGTCGACGCCTCGCTGCCGCGGCTCTGGGCCGACGAGCGGGCGCTGCGCCAGATCGTACTCAACCTGCTGTCGAACGCCGTCAAGTTCACGCCGCCGGGCGGCGAGATCTGGCTGAAGGTCGGCTGGACCGCCTCGGGTGGGCAGTACGTCTCGGTGAAGGACAGCGGACCCGGCATCCCCGAGGACGAACTCGGCACCGTGATGTCGTCGTTCGGCCGCGGCTCCCTGGCGATCAAGACCGCCGAGCAGGGCTCGGGGCTCGGCCTGCCGATCGTGAAGGGGCTGGTGGAACTGCACGGCGGCCAGTTCCAGCTGTCCTCGCGGCCGCGCGAGGGCACCGAGGTGATCGTGACACTGCCGGCCTCGCGGGTGATGGACACCCTGCTGCCCGTCGATGTCGGCGCGGACGCGTTCGTCACGGTGCGGGGCGCGTTCAACCGCGCGGCTTGAACGAAGGGGTTCCCGAAGGGCTCAGCCCGTCGGCGGGGATTCGGGGGCGGAGCCCCTGATCATCGGGCGAAGCCCGGCACCAGGGCTCCGCCCTGGACCCGCAAAAGGTCTCGGACCTTTCGAAACCGGGACCTTACGGGATCTCAGCCAGGGCGCGGATGCGGTTCCATTCGGCCTCGGTGACCGGCTGAACCGACAGGCGCGAGTTGTTCACCAGCACCATGTCGGCCAGCGCCGGGTCGGCCTTGATCGCGTCCAGCGTCACCGGCCGGGGCAGCGCCGCGACAGCCTTCAGGTCGACCATGCCGAAACGGCCGGTTTCGTCGGTGTGGTCGGGGTAGTAGGGCCGGATCACCGCGACGATGCCGACCACGGCCTTGCCTTCGTTCGAGTGGTAGAAGAAGCCCTGCTCGCCGACCTGCATGGCCATCAGGTGCTTCTTGGCCAGGTGGTTGCGCACGCCGTTCCAGTGGGTGCCGGCCGCACCGGCCGCGACCTGCTGGTCCCACGACCAGGTCGCGGGCTCGGATTTGAACAGCCAGTACGCCATCACGCCCTCTCTCGCGGGGCCGCCCCGTCGCGGCGGCACGGCCCCCATAGCGCAGCTGTCCCCGGCGCGGACAGGCCCCTCCGGTCCCGGCTCACCGCCCGTTGCGGCCGAGCACGAGCCGGCTGGCGCCCGCGAAGGCCCAGGCGCAGAGCCCGCCATACAGCATGACGCCGTCGACGCCCCGGACCAGCGCCTGCCGGGCGATCGATGCCGCCCGGCACCGGCGTCGGCCAGCGCCAGATTGCCGGCCGCCACCGTCTCCGCGAGGGCGTCGAGCGCCGCCCCTGCGCCAGCGGGGCGAGGCCCGCCCGGACGCCCTGGAGCAGGATGAAACCCATCGGGGCGATGTTGACGGAAAGCGCGATCATCCGCGCGCTCATGTCCATGCCCGCGGCCATCCCGGCGCGCTCCGGCGGCAGGGCGCCCGTGGCGGTGTTGGTCACGGGGGTGTTGGTGAGGCCGAGGCCGGTGCCGGCCAGGAGGCAGCCGGGCAGCAGCGTCAGCCAGCCCGCCTGCGCGCCGGTGGCGGCCGCGCGCATCAGCAGGACGCCGGCGCCGATGGCGAACAGGCCGAGCGGGATGACCACGCCCGGGCCGTGGCGCAGGAGTAGGCGCTCCGACAGGGGCGGCGCGACGGCGACATCCTCGGGCCGGAGCATTTCGGCTGGTTCGCGGCCCCGCATTTCGAGCACCGGGCCGGCGAGACGTTGCGCCTGGCCGCGACCTCGCCCTGCTGCTCCGTGCGGGACGTCGCCATCCAGTTGCTGGACCGGGCCGGGATTCCCTGGACGGAGGTGTTCGTCGGCGGCACCGCGGCGATCAGCGCGGCCCTGTCGGCGGGGCTGGCGGTCTCGGCCTTCCCGCGCCGGCTCGCCCCGGCCGACGTGATCGATGTCGGCGACGTTCTGGGGCTTCCGCCGATCCCCGCACTCGCCCTGGTGCTGCACTCGTCCCTCACCGTTCCGCGCAGCAAGGACGCGCTGCGGGCGATCACGGCGGCGTTCCGGGAGCACCGGCGGGGTTAGGGCGCTCGCACGACGACTTGAGGGTTTCCAAAGGGCTCCGCCCTTTGGCGAGGTTCGGGGGCGGAGCCCCTGAGACACCTTTCAGGCGACCAGGGCTCCGCCCTGGACCCGCAAAAGGTCCCGACCTTTTGAAACCCTAATCCGACTCGCCGCGCAGCGGCCGGGCAAGCAGGCCGGCGATCACGTCCTCGACGCCGGCCCGGCCCGTCACGATCGCCGCGACGGCCTGCGCCACCGGCATGTCGATCGCCCGGGCCGCCGCCAGGCTGGCCAGGGCCGCGGCCGTGAAGGCGCCCTCGGCGAGCTTGCCGCCCGACGCCGCCTCCGGGCTCGCCCCGGCGCCGAGCCGCTGCCCGAAGGCGAAGTTGCGCGATTGCGGCGAGGAGGCGGTGAGCACCAGATCGCCGAGGCCGGAAAGGCCCATCAGGGTCTCGCCGGCCTCCGAACGCCCGGGCGAAGCGCATCAGCTCGGCGAAGGCGCGGGCGATCAGGGCCGCCCGGGCGCTCTCGCCGAGGCCCCGGCCCGCCACGATCCCGCAGGCGATGGCCAGCACGTTCTTGCCGGCGCCGCCGATCTCGACGCCGCGCACGTCGTCGGTGTGGTAGAGCCGGAAGCTCGGCCCCGAGAGCAATGCACTCAACGACGCGGCGAGCCCGGGATCCGTCGCCGCCAGGGTGACGGCCGTGGGAAGGCCGCGGGCGACGTCGACCGCGAAGCTCGGGCCGGACAGGACAGCGACCGGCGTTCCCGGCGGCAGGACCTCTTCGGCGACCGCGCTCAGGAAGCTGTCGCTGCCGCGCTCGATCCCCTTGGCGCAGAGGATCACCGGCCCGGCCGAGGCGAGGGGACCGCGCAGGGTCTCCAGCACGCCGCGCACGGTCTGGGCCGGCACGACCAGCAGGGTCGCCCGGGCGCCGGCGAGTTGTTCGGATTGCCCTGTCACCACGATCCGGTCGTGGAGCGGCACGCCCGGCAGGTAGCGCGGGTTCTCCCGCGCGGCCTGCAGCCTAGCGGCGGCCTCCGGGTCGCGCAGCCAGAGCGGACTGGAGCCGGCGGCCGCGGCGCGTTGGCCAGCGCCGTGCCCCAGGCGCCGCCGCCGACGACGTTGATGGGTGCGCTCATGCCGAAACCCCCGCCTGTTCAAGCCGATAGAGGATGTGGCTGCGCAGCGGCCCCTCCGGCACCGCCGGATGCGCGAACGTCTCCGCCCGCACCATGCCGAGGCGCTCCATCACCGCCAACGAGCGCCGATTGCCGGACGCGGTGTACGCCACGACCGCCCGGATGCCGCAGCGCCCGGCGAGGTCGGCCAGCGTCAACGCGCCGCCCGGGTTGCGAGGCCGTGGCCCCAGGCATCCCGGGCGAGGCGCCAGCCGATCTCGATGGTCGCGCCGACCCGCTCGCCCCCCGGGAACGGCATGGCCCGCATGATCCGGAACGCCCCGACGAAGCCGACGAACCGGCCGTCCCGCTCCAGGGCCCAGGGGCCGAACCCGTCCGCCACGAAGCGCCGGTCATAGCTGCTCGCCTCGGCGGCGCTCTCGGCCTCGGTCCGGGGCCGGGGGAAGAATTCCATCACCGCCGGATCGGCGTTGAGCGCCGCGAACGGGGTCGTGTCGGCCGGACGCCAGCGGCGCAGGAGCAGGTCGCCGTCCTGAAGGCCGTCCGGCATTGGGGCCGTCGCGATCTCGCTGCGCCGGAGCTTCCCGCGCCGGATCTTGCCGCGCCGGATCTTGCCGCGCCGGATCTTGCCGCGCCGGATCTTGCCGCGCCGGATCTTGCCGCGCCGGATCTTGCCGCGCCAAGCCAGGGAACGCCGGTTCAGCAGGGCGAGGTCGGCGGTGCCGGCCAGCACCGCCTCCCCGAGGGCGATCGCGTGCTCAAGGCCGTCGGCCGGCATGTTGGCGTGGGCGGGCGCCGCCACGCTGTCGCGCCAGGGGCCGCCGCAGGCATTGTCCAGGAGGATGCGGGCGAAGCAATGATCGAGGCGCACCGGCCAGCCGGGCCGGGCGGCCTGCAGGCGGCACGCGACGAGATCCTGCACTGCGCGCGCCGGTCCGCGCCGGTGCTCATCCGGCCGGGACCGCGTCCCGGCCGGGTCGACCAGCGGCCAGCGGGGGCGGGCCGGCGCGGTCAGGTCGTCGACGAGCCCGAGCCGCAGGCGCTCCAGCCCGGCAGCGATCATGCGCCGTTGTCGCCGCAGAGCGGCAGGGGCGGGGCGACAAGGAGGCCACGCCTCGCCGGCCAAAACCGCCAAAGCGCGACGGATCGCGCCGTTGGCCGAGACGCGCCTGCCGCCACCAGGGCGGTGGGCCGGCCGGCGACGCCCGAGAGGCGCGCAGGGCGACCCGGGCGCGGTCCACCACCACGTCGACCACGGCGGCCTGGAAGCTCGCGCACAGGTCGGCGACGTCGCGCTCGGCCAGCGGGGCGATCCGCTCGGCCTCGATCCGCAGGGCGGTCTTGAGACCCGACAGGGAGAAATCCGCCTCGCGCCGGCCCAGCATCGGCCGGGGCAGGGCGAAGCGCTCGGGGTCGCCCGACTCGGCCATGCGCTCGACCTCGGGGCCGCCGGGGTAGCCGAGGCCCAGCAGCTTGGCGACCTTGTCGAAGGCCTCGCCGATGGCGTCGTCCACCGTGGAGCCGAGGCGCACATAGTCGCCGACCCCGCGCACGGCGACGAGCTGGGTGTGGCCGCCCGAGGCCAGCAGCAGGAGATACGGGAAGGGCAGGTTGTCGGTCAGCCGCGCGGTGAGCGCGTGGGCCTCGAGGTGGTTGACCGCGAGCAGCGGCTTGCGGGTCACCAGGGCCAGGGTCTTGGCGGTGACGAGGCCGACCAGCACGCCGCCGATCAGCCCGGGCCCGGCCGCCACCGCGATCCCGTCGAGGTCGGAAAAGCCGATCCCGGCCCGGTCGAGGGCGCGGGCGATCAGCCGGTCGAGCACCTCGACATGGGCCCGGGCGGCGATCTCGGGCACGACGCCGCCGTAGGCGGCGTGCTCGGCGATCTGGCTCAGGATCTCGTTGGCGCGGATCTGCGCGGCCCCGTCCTCATCCACGGACACCACGGCGGCGGCAGTCTCGTCGCAGGTGGTCTCGATGCCGAGCACGGTCTTCACGGGCCACTCCCTAGGGTCATCGGACCTGCAGGCCCCGCCCGGGAGCCCGCCGGGCCGGCGTAATCCGGGCGCCGGGCGAGCGCAATGACCGCCCGGCGCCCCATGGCAGGCTCAGTCGACCGCGATCATCACGTCGGAGGCCTTCACCACGGCGTAGGCCGGGCCGCCGGCCACGAGCTTGAGGGCATCGACCGCCTCGTTGGTGATCGCGGCGGTGACCACCTGGCCGGGGCTGATCTCGATCTTCACGTGGGCGGTGGTCGAGCCCTTGTCGACCGAGACCACGGTGCCCTTGAGGACGTTGCGCGCGCTGATCTTCATGCTGTCGTGCTCCGAAGCTCACTCGGCCGAATCGGGCCGCATCCGGCGCGTGTCCTACAGCATGGCGCGGGTCGGCGCGACCACCCGGGGGCGGGGGGACAGGTCCGTCACGCGCTCGCAGCCAGGACGGATTGCCGCTCGAACAGGGCGCGGTAGGCCCCGCCCGGGCGGCGCATCAGGTCGGCGTGGGGGCCGTCCTCGACGATGCGGCCGTGGTCGAACACGAGGATGCGGTCGAGCGCCTGCACGGTCGAGAGCCGGTGCGCGATCACGAGCGCGGTGCGGCCGTGCATCAGCCGCGCCATCGCCTCCTGCACCAGGGCCTCGGATTCCGAATCGAGGCTCGAGGTCGCCTCGTCGAGGATCAGGATCGGCGCATCCGCCAGGAAGGCGCGGGCCAGCGCCACCCGCTGGCGCTCGCCGCCCGAGAGCTTGACCCCGCGCTCGCCGACCAGGGTGGCGTAGCCATCGGGCAGCCGGGCGATGAAGGCGTGCGCGTTGGCAAGCCGGGCCGCCCGCTCGATCGCCTGCGCCGAGGCGCCGGGCCGGGCATACGCGATGTTCTCGGCGAGCGAGCGGTGGAACAGCACCGGCTCCTGGGGCACGATCGCGACCTGTGCCCGCAGGCTGTCCTGGCTCGCCGCCGCCACGTCCTGCCCGTCGATGGTCACGCGCCCGCCCGAGACGTCGTAGAGCCGCTGGATCAGCTTGACGAAGGTGGTCTTGCCCGAGCCCGAGCGGCCGACCAGCCCGACCCGCTGGCCCGCCGGGATCGTCACCGACAGCCCGTCGTAGAGCGGATGCCCGTGGGCGCCGTAGTGGAAGCGCACGGCCTCGAAGCGGATCGTCCCGCCCGCGACCGCGAGCGGGGCCGCCCCCGGCCGGTCGGCGACGCCGAGGGGCTCGTCCGCCAGCGCGACCAGTTCCTCCATCTCGTTGACCGCCCGCTGCAGGTGGTTGATGTGGCCGCCAATGTCGCGCAGGTAGCCGTGCACCACGAAGGTGGTGGTGAGCACGTAGGCGACGTCGCCCGGGCTCGCCTCCCCGCGCCACCACAGCCACAGGGCGGTGGCCACGATGGCGGTGCGCAGGGCGAGCAGCAGCCCGAGCTGGCCGGTGCCGCTCCACGTGATGATCATCCAGGTGCGGTGCGTGCGCCGCTGCCACCTGGCCAGGAGCCGGCCGAGGCGCGCCTCCTCCCGGGCCTCCGCGCCGAACGCCTTGACCACGGCGTTGTTGCCGATCGCGTCGCTGAGGGCGCCGCCGAGCCGCGTGTCGAGGGCGTTCGAGAGCGCGGAGGCGGGGGCGATGACCCGGGTCGCCAGGAGCGCGGTGGCGCCGACATAGGCGGCGCCCAGCGCCACCACGGCGCCGAGGGCCGGCCAGTGCAGGCCGAGCACGAGGGCGGTGCCGAGCAGCACCACCAGGGCGGGCAGCAGCGCCAGCAGCAGCGTGTCGTTGAGCCCGTCGAGGGCCCACATACCGCGCGAGATCTTTCGGACGGTGGAGCCCGAGAAGGTGTTGGCGTGCCACTCGGTCGAGAAGCGCTGGACCCGGGCGAAGCCGTCCCGGGCCATGTCGCTCATGGTGTGGAGGGTGAGCGGCACCACCAGGCTCCAGGCGACGTGCCGCAGCAGCGCGGTGGCGAGGCCCAGCGCCGTCATCGCCAGGAAGGCGGGCAGCGCCGCCGCTAGCGCCGCCTGCCGCTCGGGCCCGGTGAGTGCGTCGACCAGCCGGCCGGCATAGAGCGGCAGCAGCACCTCCGCGAAGGTCGCCAGGGTGATCGCGCCGGAGAGGCCGGCCACGAGGGGCCAGCGCCGGCGCCAGCCGCGGACGACGAAGGCGAGCACGCGGCGGACCGCGCCCACCCGCCGGGGAGGGGACAGGGACATGCACAAGCCCAACGCGTCGGCGTCGGCTCCGGGAAACGCCGGCCCGGCATCGGATGCGACGCGGGCGGGCGAGGTCAGACGGGGAGGGGCTCGGGGACGCCGGGGCCGTGAGGCCGGGCGCCAGCGGCTAGCCGATCCGCGCGCGGGCTCGGACGATCCCTGCGGGGCGGACGGCATAGACGATGCTCATGCGGTCTCCTCCCTCATGCGAGCGCGACAGTGCCGAGGCTAGGGGAACCGGAAACGATTCGCAACGGCGGAAGACCGCACGTCGAGATGACGGTTGAAGCGCGATCGGAACGGCTGGTGAGGGTGGGAAGCGGCGAGACCGATTTCGGTCGCCAAATGCTTCAAGCGGACATCAACATCGTCCGCTCAGCAGGATCTCGGCGACTTCGGGCACGTCTCGGGTCGCCCGCTCGCACAGTCCGGCAAGATCCGCACCTGAGAAGGCGTGCATGTAAAGGGGGTGGAGGGCCATCTCGACGAACCGTGCCGCCAGCGGTGTTGCATCCGTCACCGCCGCGTCGGAGCCGTCCGTCGCCAAGCACTGCGCGATGCAGCGGACGCATCCGCCAAAGCCGATCCGGAACCCCTCGCGACCGAGTTCGGGAAACGCCTTCGCCTCGGCGATGGTGAGGCGCATCAGGGCGATGCTCTCCTCGGCCAGGGTTAGGTTGGCGAGTTCGATCCCGACCTGGACGAGGCGTTCCTTGGGCGTCCCGTTCGTCGGGACGATGGCCATTCGGGCCTGTAGTTCGTCGACGTAGCGCAGCACCACCGCCGAGAAGAGCGCCTCCTTGGTCGGAAAGCGCGCGTACAGCGTCGTCTTCCCGGTGTGGGCGAGATCGGCGATCTGATCGACTGTCGTGCGGCCAAACCCCTGCTCCAGGAACAGGGACGAGGCGACGGTGATGATGCGTTCCTCGATCTGTCCGGCCTGGTCAGCGCGCGGGCGTCCACGGCGCGGGCGGTCCGGTGCCGAAGGGACGGGGGTACGCTTGCCGGATTGGTCCAAGATCGGAACCGATTTTGCTGGGGGACGCATGCACCAAAGGTGGTGCGTTCGAACGGCCAAGCCAAGTCGTCCCACACGGCCGTCCACCTGAGATGGCGAGCGGCGACCGACCTGCGCGAGGGGGCGGAGCGCCGGCCGGTCGCCGTCATCACATGGCCGGTGGCCCCGTGATCCCTGTCGCCGCCGGGCTAAGCGGCCTGCTTGCCGACCGCGGCCTCGGCGGCCTTTGCGTAACGCTCTTCCAGCGCCTTGCTCTCCTGGCCAAGGCGCTCGAACTCCTCGGCCTGCTTGGAGAGGCTAAGTGCCTTTGCGTAAATCACGTGGCACTGGAAGGCGGTGGCCACGTAGGTGAGGCCCACTCGGGCACCGAAGGCGATGGCGACGTCGCGTGTCTCGTCGTCCTGGGCAGCCTTGACGGACATCTCCGTGCCTTCGGCGATGCCGGCCTGGATACGGTCCTTGAAGTCGTTCGGCTGGGTGTCGAGCTCCTTCAGGAAGCCGATCATCGCCTGCTGCTGGCGGCCGCACAGCGCCGCGCCCTCTGCGGCCAGCTTCTTGAACGCGGGATCGGTGAACTGCCCCTCGGCCTGGGAGGCTGCCGTCTTGCCCTGCTCGGAAGCCGAACGGTAGGCCTGGAGGCCGGCGATGTACCAGGTCTTGATCGTGTCGTGGGACATTCGGATTGCCTGTCTGTTGCGCCGTACGGCCAGCCACGTCCGAAGGTGGGGCGGTCCGAAGGCGATGCCCGGAGCATTAATAGGACGATATCGTCCTATTATGGGAAGTCGCAGTTCGGCCCATGGTTCCTGGCCGGTTCCGATTTTTGATCTTGGCCTTCAGCCGGCGATGGCGTCGTTGAGGTAGTCCACCAGGGGCTGGGCCGCCTTGAAGGTCTCAACGACCACGTCGAGGGCGTCCTCGCCCTGGAGCTGCTTGTTCGTCAGCTTCCGGTTGGCGCAGAACCCCTTCATGCGCAAATATTCGATGGCCGGGTGGTCGGGATCGTATCCCTGGGGCGCACGCTTGAGCTCGCCCGGGCTCGTCAGTCCTTCGGGGAACATCGCCTTCATCTCGCGGGACTCGACGACGCCGGTCCACTTCGGCAACGATGCCGCGATCCGCTTGCGGATGTGGTCGAGCGCCTTCGGCTCGGTCGTGAAGATGCCCCCGCCCGCATAGCAGTCGCCCGGCTCGACATGGAGGTAGTAAGAGGCCGACCCCTGGTAGTCGCCGACGCTGTTGAGCATCACGAACAGGTCCGTCTTGTACGGCGGCTTGCCCTTGGCGAAGCGCATGTCCCGGTTGAGGCGGGTCACGCACTTCGTCGGCTCGGCGTTCGCCTTCTTCACCTTGGGATTGAAGCGGGACGCCGCGTCGATCAGGTGGCCTGCCACGTCGACGAGGTTGGATTTCGCGCGCTCGTAGTCGTCACGATGCTCCTCGAACCATTCCTTGTCGTTGTGGGCCGCGATGCCCTTCAGGAAGTCGAAGGTGTGCTTCTCGATCATCTGGGGGCATTCCTTTCGCCGAATTCGAACGATGGGGTTTCGTGCACCGGGCGCGCCCCGAGCGCTGGGGACTTCGCCCCCCAAGCCGCGCGGGCTGCGCGAGCGGCGGCCAGGTGATCGACCAGGGGCGGCGGCAGGGGCGATGCGGGATGCAGCCATGGCTCGTGGGCGAACCCGGCCGGAAGGCTGGCCAGTTCGGGCAGCCATGCGCGGACGTAGCTCTCGTCGAGGTCGAGGTCGCGGCCTTGCTTGACCGGGTTCAGGATGCGCGGCCCGCGATCCTGATTGACCCGGCCGTCGTTGATCGCGACCTGAAGCCAGGTGATGCCGGGCTCGTAGTCGTCGAACATCTCCGCCAGGACCGTCCCGACCTCGAACGGAGGCAAGCCCAGGAGCTGCACCGCATAGGACGCGGCCAGCTGGCGAAGGCGGAAATTGATCCAGCCGGTCGCCTTCAGCTCGCGCATGGCCGCATCAGGCATGGGGATGCCGGTGCGTCCGTCCCGCCAGGCTTCGACCCTGCGCCGCATCTCCGGCGTGATCGGGAGCGGACGCAGATCGTCCTCATAGCGGGAAAAGGTCGTCAGGAAGCCGGGACGGTAGCGGACGCGCCCCTTGAAGGCGCCGAAGGATTTCCCCGCGACCGAACGGGCCTGGCCCGGGTTCGCGCGGTGCCAGGCGCGTTCCGCCGCCTCGGTTTCGACCCTCGCCCTGTCGCTGGACAGCGTGCCCGCCGCGAAGTGGGTCGAAAGCAGGCTGGTGCTCAGCCGATCTCGGCCCGGCACCCACATGCCGGCCAGGTAATCCCGCTCCGGCAGGCCCCTCAGGAAGGCCCGCAGCAAGGCTATCGGGTGATCGTCCGGCAGCGCCCCCGGTGCGATCTCGGCCGCATCGGATAGGAACGGCGCGTCGGGCCTGGCCCCTCCCGTTCCCTTGCGACGGATCATCTCGCCGTTGACGGTCACCAGCGGGATGCCGACCGCCGCCAACTCGTCCGTCCATTGCCTGTGATGGGCAAGCTCGGCGGCCATGCCATCGGCGGCGTTGCGGATGACCACGGTACATCCATGCCGCCGACAAGCCGCCGCAACGGACGTATCGTCACCAGGGCCACGCACCTCGAAAGGTATGCCTTTGGCCAAGAACTGCGCCTCAAGTCGCGCCTCGGCTGCCTCCTCAAGAGTGCGCCGATGCGGAGTCCGCCTGGGTCGCCCCCGCGCCTCGGGGGCGATGCGCAGCACCGCCATGCCTCCGTAGCCGGTGGTGGCCTGCCGGAGGGCAAGATTGTCCTCAAGCCTCAGATCCTCGGCAAGCCAGAGAAGGACCCTGCAATCGGAGTGTCGGACGGGCGTAGCATGCATCGGAAAGAAATAGGACGACGGCGTACTATTTCAATATCAGGGTCGCAGGTAGGATGCGGAGCGTCCGCTTCTTGGCCAAAAGCTAAAGTCCGCTTCCTGTCCCGAGCCGAAGTGGCCGGACGGCCGACGGACGACCGCTTATGGGAAGCGCTGTTGACGAGTTTGGCGGCTGGGTTGGGTCGAAACCAGCCCCTCCAAAAGGCGCCGCTCTCGTGATCCGCGACAGCTTGCCGGCGACGGGTGCCCCGCTGTCGGGCTGCATCGTCGGGCGTGACCCCGGACCCGGCTTTGCCATCCCCGAATCCCGCCCGCCACCGGGACAAAACGCTAATCCGGCTCGTCCTCCGGATCGGCCTCAGGCTCCTCCTCGGGGATCGGCGCGGCGCCCCAGGCGGTGAGCGCCGCGTTGAGGTCGTCGAGGACGAAGTGCCGGGCGCTGTCGCGGTCGTAGCCCTCGCCCAGAAGGTCGTCGTAATCGGTGAAGACGTGGCGGGCATAGGCCACCAGGGCGAGGCGCGCGGCGGTCCTGGGGCGGCTCCGCGCAGGCCGGCGCTCGCCAGCGCCCGGTCCAGGACGGCGTCGGACTCGAAGGCGGGCAGGCGCGGGGCGATGTGGGCCAGCGCCTCGGCCACGGCCGCGCGGCGGTTCAGGGGCGAGGACGAGGTCGAGGACAAGGGGATCTTCTCCGGGATGCGCGCAGGGCCGCCTGCGGCCCGGGCACCATGATTTCGCCGCCGCGGCCGGCTAGGGGGCTGGCCGCCGGTGCGGATACCTGCTCGGGGTGCGCACGCGCATCACGACAAAGGCTTAGCGCCGCATCCAATTGCAACGTGCTCCGGTGCGGCCCTAATGTCATCGGCAGGTGAGGCGGGGCACGCAGACAACCCGCCGTCGGGGAGATCAGGTCCATGGCAACGATCCGTCACGCGGTGATCCTGGGCGTGCTGCTCGGGGCGGCGCCGGCCCTGGCCCAGAGCCCGGCGGCCCCGGACGGGTCCCGGGTCGGCCGCAGGATCACCGCCACCGGGCAGACCAAGCCGCCGAGCCCCGCCGCCACGGGTACGGCCCGGCCGGTGAACGAGGTCGCCATGATCAAGGCGCAGAAGGCCGCGGAAGCCCGCTCGAAGGCGTGGGACAGCAAGATGCGCCACACGATGGGCACGATCTGCAACGGCTGCTGAGCCGGATACGAAAAGGGGCCGCCCCTGCGGGCAGCCCCTTCTTTCGCAAGTCCACGGTCCCGAACCGCACCCCGCCGCCGGCTCGGCCGCGGGGTGCGATCCCGGGAGACTCAGCGGGAGTAGAACTCGATGACGAGGTTCGGCTCCATCTGCACCGGGTAGGGCACCTCGGACAGGCTGGGGATGCGGGTGACGCGGGCGGTCATCTTGGCGTGATCGGCCTCGATGTAGTCCGGCACGTCACGCTCGGGGAGCTGGGTCGCCACGATGACGATCTCGAGCTGGCGGGAGGATTCCTTGACCTCGATGAGGTCGCCGGCCTTCACCTGATAGCTCGGGATGTTCACCCGGATCCCGTTGACCTTGACGTGGCCGTGGTTGACGAACTGGCGGGCCGCGAACGGGGTCGCCACGAACTTCGCGCGGTACACCACGGCGTCGAGGCGACGCTCGAGCAGGCCGACCAGGTTCTCGCCGGAATCGCCGCGCAGGCGGATCGCCTCGGCGTAGTAGCGGCGGAACTGCTTCTCGGTGATGTTGCCGTAATAACCCTTGAGCTTCTGCTTGGCGCGCAGCTGCGTGCCGAAGTCGCTCATCTTGCCCTTGCGGCGCTGGCCGTGCTGGCCGGGGCCGTACTCGCGGCGATTGACGGGGCTCTTCGGGCGGCCCCAGATGTTCTGGCCCATGCGGCGGTCGAGCTTGTGCTTCGCCTGAATCCGCTTTGACATATGTTTCGCGTCCTCTCGTGACCGAGATTGAGGAACGCGCCCTCCTTTTCCCGGACCCTCAAGGCCGGGACGACAGGGCGGGATGATCCCGCCCACGGGTGCGCGTGAAAACGCGACGGGGCCCCGTGCGGAGCCCCATCGACGGCCGGGTCTTTAGGGGATGGGCCGGCCCGGGTCAACCACAGGCGGACTTTCGGAATGGCGGCGACGATGCGGATCAGGCAGGCAGAGGCGGCGGACGCGGCGGCGATCCGGGGTGTGGTGGACGCGGCCTACGCCAAATGGATCCCGCTGATCGGCCGCCTGCCGACGCCGATGCGGGCCGATTACGCGAAGTCTGTGCAGGATCACCGCTTCGACCTGCTGCAGATCGACGAAGAATTGGCCGCCCTGATCGAGACCACGCGAAGGGACGACGAAGGGAACGGCCACCTGCTGGTCGTCAACGTCGCGGTCCACCCGTCTTTCCAGGGCCGGGGCTTCGGGACGACGCTGCTCACCCGCGCGGATACGATCGCCGCCGGGGCCGGCCTGACGCGGCTGCGGCTCTACACGAACAAGAAATACACGGCGAACCTGCGCCTCTACGGATCGCTGGGCTACGAAGTGGAGCGCGAGGAGCCGTATGACGGACCGGGCCGGACCCTGGACGACGACATCACGGTTCACATGGTGAAGGCGATCGCTCCGTAACCGGCCGGAACCCGCGATGCCGTCATCCGATGGCAGCGTCGCGGGCGTTAGAAGGGCCGCATGTCCCGCTCGGAACGCCTGTTCGACCTGCTCCACGCCCTGCGCAGCCACCGGCGGCCCGTCAGCGGGCGCGTGCTGGCCGGGGAGACCGGCGTCAGCCTGCGCACCCTGTACCGGGACATCGCGAGCCTTCAGGCGATGGGGGCCGCCATCGAGGGGGAGCCCGGGGTCGGATACGTGCTGAGGCCGGGCTTCCTGCTGCCGCCGCTGATGTTCAGCCCGGAGGAGATCGAAGCGCTGGTCCTGGGATCGCGCTGGGTCGCCGATCGCGCGGATGACCGGCTGAGCAGCGCGGCCCGGAGCGCACTCGCCCGGATCGGCGCGGTCCTGCCCGACGACCTGCGCGAGACCTTCGCGGATTCGGCGCTGCTGGTCGGCCCCGGCACCGCGGCCCCAGCCGACGTGGTCGACCCCGCCCTGCTGCGGAGGGCGATCCGGACCGAGCGCAAGCTGACACTGCGCTACCGCGACGGGACGAGCGCGGCCTCGGAGCGGGTGGTGTGGCCGTTCGCCCTCGCATTCTTCGACGCCGTCCGGATCCTGGTGGGCTGGTGCGAGCTGCGCCAGGGCTTCCGGCACTTCCGCACCGACCGGATCGCCGAAGCCGAACTGAGCGACGTGCGCTATCCGCGCCGCCGGCAGGCCCTGCTCAAGGACTGGCGGCGCACCGAGGGGATCATAGACCCCGCCGCTTGATGCTGCCGGAAACTGGCAGGGGCGCTGGATATTGAGGTCGCGCATCCACCGACAGGAGCGACCGATGGCCGAACCCAGCAACATCCTTCTCTACGTCACAGACCCGGAGGCCAGCGCGCGCCTCTACGCGACCCTCCTGGACCAAGAACCGGTCGAGGCGAGCCCGACCTTCGTGCTGTTCGCTCTGCCCTCGGGCCTGGCGCTGAGCCTGTGGGCGCGAAGCGGGGTCGTGCCGGCCCCCACGCAAGCGGGCGGCGGAGGCGAAATCGGCTTCCGGGCGCACGGAGCCGCGCGCGTGGACGCGCTCCACGACGCCTGGCGGGCGAAGGGCGCCGAGATCGTCCTGGCACCGACGGATCTCGATTTCGGCCGCAGCTTCGTCGCCGTCGATCCGGACGGGCATCGCCTGCGGGTCTATGCGCGAACCGAGGATCAATGAGCGACCTTCGGCGTGAATGCTGCGCGGAGCCCTGCTATCGGGCTCCGCCCCGATACCCCGCCAAAGGGCTGAGCCCTTTGGAAACCCGGATCGGTCAGGTCACCACGCTCGGCTCGGCCCGGCCGGTGCGGGGCTCGATCTCCGCGACGGCGCGGGCCGCCGCCACGACCGGGGCCAGCACCTCGGAGACGGGCAGGTCGAGCCGGGTCGGATCGGCCTCGTAGCGCTCCAGATAGACCCGGAGCGTCGCCCCGGCGGTGCCGGTGCCCGAGAGACGGAAGACCACGCGGGCATCCTCGGCGAAGCCGATGCGGATCCCCTGGTGCTCGGTGAGCGAGCCGTCGACGGGATCGCGGTAGGCGAACTCGTCGGCCGTCGAGACCGTGAGGTCGCCGAGCCGCGTCCCCGGCAGCCCGGTGAGCTTTTCGCGGAGCGCGTCCATCAGGCCGTTCGCGGCGTCGGAATCCACCTCCTCGTAGTCGTGGCGGGCGTAGTAGTCGCGACCGTGGGTGCGCCAATGCGCCCGCACCAGCGCGTCGGCGCGCTCGCCGGTGGCGGCCAGGATGTTGAGCCAGAGCAGCACCGCCCAGAGCCCGTCCTTCTCGCGCACGTGGTTCGAGCCGGTGCCGGCGCTCTCCTCGCCGCACAGGGTGATCAGGCCGGCATCGAGAAGATTCCCAAAGAACTTCCAGCCGGTGGGCGTCTCGTAGGCCTGGATGCCCAGAGCCGCCGCGACCCGGTCGGCGGCGCGGCTCGTGGGCATCGACCGGGCGATGCCGGCCAGGCCGCCCGCGTAGCCCGGCGCCCGGTGGGCGTGGGCGGCAAGGAGCGCGAGGCTGTCGCTCGGCGTCACGAACAGCCCCGGGGCCACGATCATATTGCGGTCGCCGTCGCCGTCGGACGCCGCGCCGAAATCGGGGGCGTCCGCCCCCTGCATCAGGTCGAACAGGTCGTGGCAATGGACCGGGTTCGGATCCGGGTGATGGCCACCGAAATCTTCTTTTGGAATGGCGTTGACGACCGTCCCCCGAGGCGCGCCGAGCATGCCTTCGAGGATGGCGACCGCGTAGGGGCCGGTCACCGCGCTCATCGCGTCGAACCGCATGCGGAAGCCGGAGGCGAACAGGCGCGACACGGCGTCGAAGTCGATCAGCGTGCGCATCAGTTCGGCGTAGTCGGCCACCGGGTCGATGATCGCGACCGTCATGGCGCCGAGCCGGGTCTCGCCCAGGGTGTCGAGGTCGAGATCCGACGCCTCGACCAGGCTGTAGCGGGTGAGCGCCTTGGCCCGTTCGAAGATCGCGTTGGTCATGGTCTCGGGCGCGGGACCGCCGTTGGCGGCATTGAACTTGATGCCGAAATCGCCGTCCGGCCCGCCCGGGTTGTGGCTCGCCGACAGGATGATGCCGCCGATCGCCTGGGCCTTGCGGATCACGCAGGAGGCGGCCGGGGTCGAGAGTAGGCCGCCGCGTCCGACCAGCACCCGGCCGAACCCGTTGCCGGCGGCGAGCCGCAGCGTCTTCTGCACCACCTCGCGGTTGAGGAAACGCCCGTCACCGCCCAGCACCAGGGTCGCGCCCGCCTTGTCGGGCAGGGTGTCGAAGATCGCCTGGACGAAGTTCTCGACGTAGTTCGGCTGCCGGAACACGGGCACCTTCTTGCGCAAGCCGGAGGTGCCCGGCTTCTGATCGGGGAAGGGCGTGGTGGCGACGGTCGTCGGGGTCGTCATGGGCGGGCGTCTCCCGGGTTCTCCCGCCTCAATGCCCGCGCGGAGGCGCGGCGTCACCCGCCCCGGCGACAGAGGCGGGGGTTTTTTCACGCGCTTTCGCCGGATCGGGCAACGGAACCCGCCTCCTGTCCGCCGGCGGCCGCTCCGGACCGTTGCGCCGATCGACACCCGTCGGTTGAATCACCGGAGCCGCCGAACAAGGCGGGCCGGAGGAAACCATGGCGGACAGAGTGGTGCAGAAGGATCCGAACGGGGCGCGGCCGGGCAGGGGCCTGGCCCGACGCCAGCTGGTCGGGGCGCTCGCCGCCGGGGTGGCGGTCGCGGGCTCACCGGCCCCGTCGGCGGCCGCGCCCGCGAGCCGGCTGCAGACGGAGGAATTCCGGCTGCCGTGGAGAGAGCCGGGCGTCGAGATCTACGTCCGCAACAAGCGCCCTGCCGGGATCGACCGGTTTCCGGGCGACCGGATCCTGCTCTACGTGCACGGATCCACCTACCCGTCGTCCACGGCCTTCGACCTGCCGCTGGGCGGCATGTCGGCCATGGACTACCTCGCGGGCCTCGGCTTCGACGTCTACCTCGTGGATCTGCCGGGCTACGGCCTGTCCGGACGCCCGGCCGCGATGGACGCGCCGCCGGCCGACAACCCGCCGCTCATGCGCACGCAGGACGCCGCAAAGGTGGTGGGGCAGGTCGTGGACTTCATCACCAAGAGGCGCGGGGTCGAGAAGATCGACCTGATGGGCTGGTCCTGGGGGACTTCCACCATGGGCCTCTACACCAGCACCCACAACGATCGGGTCAACCGGCTCGTCCTGTACGCGCCGCAATGGCTGGCGCGCACGCCGGGCCTGATCGGCGGCGGCGGCCCGGTGGGGGCCTATCGCAGCGTGAGCCGGGACAGCGCCCGGACGCGCTGGCTGACCGGCGTCCCCGAGGACAAGAAGTCCGACCTGATCCCGGCGGGCTGGTTCGACCAATGGGCCGACGCGACCTTCGCCACCGATCCGGTCGGCGCGAAGCAAGCGCCGCCGGTCCTGCGCGCCCCGAACGGCACGGTCGCCGACAAGGACGCCTACTGGGCGGCCGGCAAACCGCTCTACGACCCGGGCGACATCCGCGTGCCGGTGCTGATCATCCACGCCGAGTGGGACGCGGACCTGCCGAGCTACCAGGCACAGGAGTATTTCGCAAAGCTCACCCACGCCCCCTACAAGCGCTTCGTCGAGCTGGGGGAGGGCACCCATACGGTGATGATGGAGAAGAACCGCATGCAATTCCTCCACGCGGTCGGAGCCTTCCTCACGGAGGCGGACCCGACCGCGCTGAACTGAGCGGCGTCCCGTCTCCCCGCGTTCGGGGAGACGGGCCCCGATCTACTCCGCGGCCTGACGCGCCGCGTAGCCCAACCGCTCGTTCAGCGCGCGGATCAGCTTGACCGCGGCCTCGGCGATCACCGTACCGGGCGGGAAGATCGCCGAGGCTCCGGCCGCCACTAGGGCATCGTAGTCGCCCGGCGGGATCACGCCGCCGATGGCGATCATCACGTCGTCGCGGCCCTGCTCGGTGAGCGCCGCCTTCAGCTCCGGCACCAGGGTGAGGTGCCCGGCGGCGAGCGACGAGACGCCGACGATGTGCACGTCGTTCTCCACCGCCTGCCGGGCGGCCTCGTCCGGGGTGGCGAAGAGCGGTCCGATATCCACGTCGAAGCCGAGATCGGCGAACGCCGAGGCGATGACCTTCTGGCCACGGTCGTGCCCGTCCTGGCCCATCTTGGCGACCAGGATGCGCGGCCGGCGGCCGTCATTCTCCTCGAACGCCTCGACCAGCGCCCGGACTTCCTCGACCACTGGCGACATGCCCCCCACCTCGCGCTTGTAGACGCCGGAGATCGAGCGGATCTCGGCGCGGTGCCGGCCCCAGGCCTTCTCCAGGGCCTCGGAAATCTCACCCACGGTGGCCTTGGCGCGGGCCGCGTCCACGGCCAGAGCCAGCAGGTTCTCGTTCGTGTCGGCGGCGTTGGTCAGCGCCTCGAGCCGGGCCGTGACCGCCGCCTCGTCGCGCTCCGAGCGCAGCCGCTTGAGCTTGTCGATCTGGAGGCGGCGGACATTGCCGTTGTCGACCCGCAGGAGGTCGATCGCCATGTCGTCGTCGGACTTGAACTTGTTGATGCCCACGATGGTCTGGCGGCCGGAATCGATCCGTGCCTGCGCCCGGGCCGCGGCCTCCTCGATCCGCAGCTTGGGGATGCCGGCCTCGATCGCCTTGGCCATGCCGCCGAGCTGGTCGACCTCGCGGATATGCTCCCAGGCCCGGGCCACGATGTCGGCGGTCAGCTTCTCCACGTAGTAGGAGCCGCCCCACGGATCGGCGATCCGGGTGGTGCCGCTCTCCTGCTGCAGGAACAGCTGGGTGTTGCGGGCGATCCGGGCGGAGAAGTCGGTGGGGAGCGCCAGCGCCTCGTCCAGAGCGTTGGTGTGCAGCGACTGCGTGCCGCCCTGCGTCGCCGCCATCGCCTCGATGTTGGTGCGGGTGACGTTGTTGAACACGTCCTGGGCGGTGAGCGACCACCCGGAGGTCTGCGAGTGGGTGCGCAGCGCCAGCGACTTCTCGGACTTCGGATCGAACCCCTTGACCAGCTTCGCCCAGATCAGGCGCGCGGCCCGCATCTTGGCGATCTCCATGAAGAAGTTGGTCGAGATCGCCCAGAAGAACGACAGGCGCGGGGCGAACTGGTCGATGGTCAGGCCAGCCGCGAGCCCGGCCTTGATGTACTCGACGCCGTCGGCCAGCGTGTAGGCGAGCTCAAGGTCGTTCGTCGCCCCGGCCTCCTGCATGTGGTAGCCGGAGATCGAGATCGAGTTGAACTTCGGCATATTCTTGGACGTATACGCAAAGATATCGGAAATAATCCGCATCGATCCCTTGGGGGGATAGATATACGTGTTGCGGACCATGAACTCCTTGAGGATGTCGTTCTGGATCGTACCGGCGAGTTTCTGGGGCGGCACGCCCTGCTCCTCGGCGGCGACGATGTAGAGCGCGAGGATCGGCAGCACCGCGCCGTTCATCGTCATCGACACCGTCATCTCGTCGAGCGGGATGCCGGAGAACAGCGTCCGCATGTCGTAGATCGAGTCGATCGCCACCCCGGCCATGCCGACATCGCCCGAGACCCGGGGGTGGTCGGAATCGTAGCCGCGGTGCGTGGCGAGATCGAAGGCCACCGACAGGCCCTTCTGCCCGGCCGCGAGGTTGCGCCGATAGAACGCGTTCGAATCCTCGGCCGTGGAGAAGCCGGCATATTGCCGGATCGTCCAGGGCTGGGTCACGTACATGGTCGGGTAGGGGCCGCGCAGGAACGGCGCGATGCCGGGATAGGTGTCGAGGAACTCCAGGCCCTCCCGGTCCTCCGGCCCGTACCGGCCCTTCACCGGAATGCCCTCCGGGGTCATCCAGGGCTCGGGCAGCGTGGGCGATGCCACCGCAAGCGGCTCGCCGACCCAAGACATCTCGGCGAAGTTCGGAATGCGGGTGGTCATGTGGGTGACTCGTTGTGGCGTTTGTCACCCTATTATAGACGCCCCCGGAAACCGGGCTACTCCCCTCCAGGTCTAGACGTCCGCCGGCCGCGCAGGATGTAGATCGCTGCACCGGCCAGCATCAGCGCCATCCCGTACCAGGTCAGCGCATAGACGAGGTGGCTGTTCGGGAAGGCGATCACCGTGAGCCCGCCCACCGGCAGGCCGCCGGAATTGGGCGCCGCGTCGGCGTCGACGAAGTAGGGGGCGACGTCGGTCAGGCCTTTTGCCGCCGCGATGGCGGCCACGTCGCGCGAATACCAGCGCCCATCCTTCGGGTCGTTCGACCGCAGGAACGCGCCACCGGGCTCGGTCAATCGCAGGAGGCCGGTCACCCGCGCATCCCCCGCCACCTGACCGGCCAGCCGGGTCGCGGGATCCCGGTTCGGCCCCGGCACGAAGCCGCGGTTGACCAGCACGAGGGTGCCGTCGGGCCGGCGGAGCGGCGTCAGCACCCAGAAGCCGCCGCCCCGCTCGGTGACGGCCTGGACCAGCGTCTCCCGGTCGTGAAGGAAGGTGCCGGACAGCCGGACATGCCGGTAGGCGTCGTCGGGGCCGACCCGTGGCCATTCGGCTGGGCCGGGAGCCGGCACCGCCGGGGCGTGGACCCGGGCATCGACCCGGGCAATCAGGTCGAGCTTCCAGGCCCGGCGCTGGACCTGCCACGTCCCGAGCCCGACGAGGACGACGAACACGAAGGCGGCGGCCGCGCCGAACACGAAGCGCCGCGCGAACGAAAGCGGGGCCGGGGAGGGGCCCGGACCGGAGCCCCCCGCCGACCCCGAGGGGATCACGTCCGCACGCCCGCTCAGCGGGCGTTGTTCATGACGTCGTGGGCATCCATCGGCATCATGTTGTGGTTGAGGTGGTACATCACCCAGACCGAGCCCGCGAGCATGATCACCACCACCATGATGGTGAAGATCAGGGCCAGGAAGGTCCAGCCGCCCTCGGACTTCGTGTTCATGTGCAGGAAGTAGATGACATGCACGACCATCTGCACGCCGCCCAGCGCCAGGATCACCAGGGTGGTGACGAGGCTGTTGTCGAGTACGTTGCCCATCACCAGCCAGAACGGGATCACCGTCAGGATGACCGACAGGACGAAGCCGGTGATGTAGCTGCCGAAGCTGCCGTGCCCGCCCTCGCTGTGGGCGTGGGCGTCATGGGTATCCGGACCGTGACCGGTCAGGTGGTGCGCGTCGGCGCTCATTCGAGCACTCCCATCAGGTAGACGACCGTGAACACCCCGATCCAGATCAGGTCGAGGAAGTGCCAGAACATCGACAGGCACATCAGGCGCCGCTTGTTCTCGACGATCAGGCCGTGCTTGCGCAGCTGAACCAGCAGCACGACCAGCCAGAGGATGCCGACCGAGACGTGCAGGCCGTGCGTCGCCACCAGGGTGTAGAACGACGACAGGAAGGCGCTGCGCCAGGGCGGCGCGCCCTCATGGAACAGGTGGACGAACTCCCGGATCTCCAGGGCCACGAAGGCCACGCCGAACAGGCCGGTGATCGCGAGCCAGATCTGCGTCGGCTTGATCCGGTCCCGGTCCATCTCCAGCATGGCGAAGCCGTAGGTGATGGACGAGAACAGCAGCATCGCGGTGTTCACCGCGATGCCCGGCAAGTCGAACAGCTCCTTGGGAGTCGGCCCGGCCGCGTAGCTGCGGCCGAGCACGCCGTAGGTCGCGAACAGGGTCGCGAAGATGAGGCAGTCGCTCATCAGGTAGAGCCAGAACCCGAGCATCGTCGAGCCCTCGGAGTGATGGCCCTCCTCGTCGGTCTGGTAGAAGACCGGCGCCGCAGCGCCGGGGGGTGCAGTCTCCGCGTGCATCATCGGATCACGCCATCTCCAGCTCGCGCGTCCTCTGACCTTCCGTCCGACTGACCGTGTCGGCAGGAATGTAGAAGTCGCGCTTGTAATTAAAGGTGTGAAGGATCGCGACGAGGAGGATCGCCACGAAGCTGAGCGCCGCCAGCCACCAGACGTACCAGACCATGGCCAGGCCGAAGGTGAAGTTCAGTCCAGCCAGGATGGCACCGGTCGCGGTGTTCTTGGGCATGTGGATCGGCTTGTACCCGGTCATCGGCCGGGCGAAGCCGCGGTTCTTCATGTCCCACCACGCGTCGGAATCGTGGACCACCGGGGTGAAGGCGAAGTTGTAGTCCGGCGGCGGCGAGGAGGTGGACCATTCCAGGGTCCGGCCGCCCCACGGGTCGCCGCTCAGGTCGCGCAGCTTCTCGCGATTGCGGATCGAGACCACGAACATGATGATCTGCGAAGCGATCCCGCAAGCGATCAGCGCCGCGCCGCCAGCCGCGATCACGAACCAGATCTGAAGCGACGGGTCGTCGAAGTGCTGCATCCGCCGGGTCACGCCCATCAGGCCGAGCACGTAGAGCGGCATGAAGGCGACGTAGAACCCGCTCACCCAGAACACGAGGGCCATCTTGCCCCAGAACTCATCGAGCTTGAACCCGAAGGCCTTGGGGAACCAGAAGGTCACGCCGGCGAACATGCCGAACAGCACGCCGCCGATGATCACGTTGTGGAAGTGCGCGATCAGGAACAGCGAGTTGTGGAGCACGAAGTCGGCCGGGGGCACCGCCAGGAGGACGCCGGTCATGCCGCCGATCACGAAGGTGACGATGAACGCCACCACCCACATCATCGGCACCTCGAACCGGATCCGGCCGCGGTACATCGTGAACATCCAGTTGAAGATCTTCGCGCCCGTCGGGATCGAGATGATCATCGTCGTGATCCCGAAGAACGAGTTCACGTCGGCGCCCGAGCCCATGGTGAAGAAGTGGTGCAACCACACCAGGTAGGCGAGGATGGTGATCACCACGAGCGCGTAGACCATCGACGTATAGCCGAACAGCCGCTTGCCGCAGAAGGTCGAGGTGATCTCCGAGAACACCCCGAAGGCCGGCAGGATCAGGATGTAGACCTCCGGGTGGCCCCAGATCCAGATCAGGTTGAAGTACAGCATGGCGTTGCCGCCAAGGTCGTTCGTGAAGAAGTGGGTGCCGACGTAGCGGTCGAGCGACAGCATCGCCAGGACGGCCGTCAGGATCGGGAAGGCGGCCACGATCAGGATGTTGGTGCACAGCGACGACCAGACGAAGATCGGCAGCTTCATCATGGTCATGCCAGGCGCGCGCATCTTCACGATGGTCGCGATCAGGTTGATGCCCGACAGCAGCGTCCCGATACCGGCGATCTGCAGCGCCCAGATGTAGTAGTCGACGCCGACGCCGGGGCTCATGGCAGCCCCCGAGAGCGGCGGGTAGGCGAGCCAGGTGGCGCGCGAGAACTCGCCGACGAACAGCGACACCATCACCAGGATGCCGCCGGCCACCGTCATCCAGAAGCTGAAGTTGTTCAGGAACGGGAAGGCCACGTCGCGGGCGCCGATCTGCAGCGGCACCGCGAAGTTCATGAGCCCCGTGACGAACGGCATCGCCACGAAGAAGATCATGATCATGCCGTGGGCGGTGAAGATCTGGTCGTAGTGGTGCGGCGGCAGGAAGCCCTGCTCCGAACCGAACGCCACCGCCTGCTGCGAGCGCATGAGCAGCGCGTCGGCGAAGCCCCGCAGCAGCATGATCAGCGCGAAGATGCAGTACATGATACCGATCTTCTTGTGGTCGATGGACGTGACCCAGTCACGCCACAGCGGCCCCCAGAAGCGGAAATACGTGATGACGCCCAGCACGGCGAGTCCGACCACGGCCACGCCGGCGAACGTCGCCTGCAGGATCGGCTCGTGATACGGGATCTGCTCGATCGTAAATCGACCGAGGATCAACTGCTGTAGGTCGAGGTTTGCGAACATGGGATCGGCCCGTTCAATGGGTTCGACGGCGACCGCCGGTTTTACGGTGTGGGGCTCGCGTTCACGCGAGCATTCTTACTGGTTGAGCTGCTTGGGCGCGATCTGCCCGCCCTCGCTCTGGCCCTGGCTGTCGGGGGCCTTGACCTCAGGGGTCTTCTCCTGCCCAGGCAGCGCATTCTCGCCCTGGCCGCGCGAGTCCGGGTTGCCCATGTCGGGCCTGGGCTTCATGCCCTGAGGCTGCGTCTGCCCATGCGGGCCGGTCCCGGATGCCGGCCCCGTCGCGCCGGGAGCCTCGTTGCCGCGATCGGCCATGCGGTTGTCGTACTGCAACCGGTCGTAGTTGGCCTCGGCCTCCGCCCCGGACGCGCCGCCCCGGGCGTCGATCTTCACCATCTCACCGACGCACATCTGCTCCGGCCGGGGGCACATGCCGATGATCCGGTCGTACAGGCCCTTGGCGTAGGACTTGTAGAAGCGGGACGGCTCGGACTCGCTCGGCTTCTCCAGCTCGAGATAGGCCTCCTGGGTCAGCTCGCCGCCCTGCGCCTTGGTCTTGGCAACCCACTGATCGAAGGCCTCGTTGGTCACGCCGTTGAACTTGAAGAACATGTTCGAGAAGCCGGCGCCGCTGTAATGCGCCGAGCGGCCCTCATAGGAACCCTCCCGGTTGATCACCGCGTGGAGCTGGGTCTGCATGCCCGGCATCGCGTAGACCATGCCGGCGAGCGTCGGGATGTAGAACGTGTTCATCACGTCGGTGGCGGTGATCTTGAACTGGATCGGCCGGTCCACCGGGGCGGCGAGCTCGTTCACCGTGGCGATCCCGTATTGCGGGTAGAGGAACAGCCACTTCCAATCCATCGCCACCACCTCGACTTGCAGCGGCTCGACGCCGGCCGGGACGTCGCGCTTCGCGTCGATCTTGCTGAGCGGCCGGAACGGATCCAGGGTGTGGGTCCCGATCCAGGTGAGGGCGCCGAGCGCGATGATGATCATCAGGGGCGCCGTCCAGATCAGCACCTCGAGCTGCGTCGAGTGGTGCCATTCGGGATCGTACACCGCGTCCTTGTTGGTGGCGCGGTAGCGCCAGGCGAAGAACAAGGTGAAGAAGATCACCGGGATGATGATCAGGAGCATCAGCCCGGTGGCCGCCAGCACGAGGTTGCGCTGCTGCTCGGCGACGTAGCCGGCCGGGCTCATGACCACGAGGTTGCAGCCACCCAGCAACGCCAGGATCGGCGGCAGGGCGAGGAGCGGCACGAGCCGACGTGCGAGGCCGCTCCGGCGGTCGCTGGGCTCGATCCTGTCCGGGAGAAGGGTCGAAGAGGTCACAGCACTCGTCTCTTTATCCCACGCCGCATGCGCGGCATCCGCGCCGTGTCGCGTCTGCGGCACGGCCGACAACGTCTGGAAGGAGGCGCGCAGCCTGCGCCGCGCGCTGCCGGCTACATCTGGCGCATCTCGGAGCGGTCGAGGAACAAGGCCGCGAGGGTGCAGACCGCGCCGGACAACAGGTAGACGCCGACCATGGCCAAGCCGTAGCGCTGCGACAGGAACAGCGCCACCAGCGGGGCGAAGCCGGCACCGACCAGCCAGGCGAAGTCGGAGGTCAGCGCGGCGCCGGTGTAGCGGTAGTGGTTGCCCAACCGGGCCGTCACCGCGCCGGCGGTCTGGCCGTAGGCGAGGCCGAGCAGCATGAAGCCGATCGTGACGTAGATGGTCTGGCCGATCGCGCTCTCGCCGAACAGGAGCGGCGCGATGATGCTGCCGACCGCAAAGAACCCGATCAGCGAGGCGCTCATGATCAGGCAGTTGCGGCGGCCGATCTGGTCGGCGATCAGCCCGGAGGCGGCGATCGCGCCGGCACAGACGATGGCCCCGGAGAACTGCACGATCAGGAACTCGCCGGGCGAGCGGCTGCTGGTGTTGTTGAGTGCCAGCCAGGCGATCGGGAAGATCGTCACGAGGTGGAACAAGGCGAAGCCGGCGAGCGGCACGAAGGCGCCGCGGATCACGTCGGCGGCATGGTGCCGGAACAGCTCCAGGGCCGGGACCGGGCGGAGCCGGTCGAGGTCCATCATCCGGGCGAATTCGTCGGTGGCGACCAGGCGCAGCCGGGCGAACAGGGCGACGACGTTGATGGTGAAGGCGCAGTAGAACGGGAAGCGCCAGCCCCAATCGATGAAGTCGGCCTCGTCGAGGTTGACCAGGAAGAACGCGAACAACGCGCTCGCTACCATGAAGCCCAGGGGCGCGCCGAGCTGCGGGATCATCGCGTACCAGCCGCGGCGCTCCCGGGGGGCGTTCATGGCGAGCAGGGAGGCGAGCCCGTCCCAGGCGCCGCCCAGTGCCAGGCCTTGAAGGATCCGGAGGACCGCCAGGAGGTAGACGGAAGAGATGCCGATGCTATCGTAGCGCGGCAGGAAGCTGACCGCCGCCGTGGCGCCCCCGAGCAGGAACAGCGCGATCGTGAGCTTGACGCTGCGCCCGTGCCGGCGATCGATCGCCATGAAGATCACGGAGCCGATCGGCCGGGCGATGAAGGCCAGGGCGAAGATCGAGAACGCGTACAGCGTGCCGGTCAGCGGATCGACGAAGGGGAAGAACACCTTCGGGAAAACCAGCACGCAGGCGATGCCGAATACGAAGAAGTCGAAGTATTCGGACGCGCGGCCGATGACCACGCCGATGGCGATCTCGTTCGGGTGGACCTTGTGGTCCCCCATCGCCTGCTGAGCATCGCGCTCCAGGGTCGTGGCCGAGGCCATTTGGGTGTTCGCACTCATGGTTGACTGCCGCCCTCGCCGCGCGCCCGTTCGGGCGCCATGGCCGGAACCGCCTCATGCGGCATGTCCAGAGGTATCGCAACCGGCATCCGACGCAAGTTCACCCACTGACGCATGCATGGCACCCCCATGCCTGCCCTGCAGTCGGCACATGCGGGGCGGCCTGCCGCGACGGGCGGAACCCGTCGCCGCGGCGCCGGCCGAGCCCACACGCCTAGACCCGGTAATGCGCGGAATTTCGTGACAGGTTGATGTTGTAGTAGGGGTCGGCCCGGAGCTCAGGGCCCCAGCGGTCGAGCATGGTCAGCACCTCGCCCTCGAAGCGCTTGCGCTTCTCCGGCGTATCCTCGGCGCCCCGACTCTTCGATTCGTGATGAATCAACTTGGCGAACGGCGTCCACACGATGCGGTAGCCGGCCCGGCGGATCTTCAGGCACAGGTCCACGTCGTTGAAGGCGACCTTCAGGGCGTCGGCATCGAAGCCGCCGACCGCCTCGAACACGTCGGCGCGCATGGCCAGGCAGGCGCCCGTGACCGCCGAGACCTCGTGGGCGATGACCATCCGGCAGAAATAGCCGGGATCCGCGTCCGGTACGCCGAGATGGCTGTGCCCGGCGACGCCACCGATCCCCAGCACGATGCCGCCGTGCTGGATGGTCCGGTCCGGGTAGAGCAGCTTCGCCCCGACGGCGCCGATCTCCGGCCGCACCGCGTGCCGGACCAGTTCCCCGAGCCACTCGCGGTCCAGCACCTCGACGTCGTTGTTGAGGAACAGGAGCACCGGCCCGGTGGCGGCGGCCGCGCCGCGGTTCGACAGGTCCGAGAAGTTGAAGGCTCCCGGCACCGGCACGATGCGCACGCGCGGGTCGTCGCGATACCGGGCGAACAGGGCCGCCGTCTCGGGCTCGCGGCTGTCGTTGTCGACGATCACCACCTCGATGTCGGGGTAGTCGGTGCCCGCGAGCAGCCCGTCGAGGGTGACCGACAGGATCTCGGCGCGGTCCCGGGTCGGGATGATCGCGGAGACCCGGGGCGGCGGAAGCGGGAGCGGCCGGACCAGGCGGTTGAAGCCCGACGGCCCGCGCTCGACCCGGCCACCCCAGGGCGCCACGACCTCGTCGAGGGCGCGCAGCCGCGCCGCCTCGGCCCGGGACAGGGCCCGGTCCGAGAAGGTCCCGGAACCCTGCGCGGCGCGCCAATGGTAGAGCACCCGCGGGATGTGGCGGATGCGGGACGGGTCGAGGCCGTCGGTGAGCCGCAGCAGCAGGTCGTGGTCCTGACTGCCCTCAAAACCCGGACGCAGGCCGCCGACCGCCCGCAGGGCGTCGGTCCGGACCACGGTGAGATGGTTGATGTAGTTCTGCGCGTAGAGCAGCTCGCGGTCGAAGCCCGCCTTGAAGTGCGGGTCGAACCGGCGGCCGCGTCCGTCGATCTTGTCCTCGTCGCTGTAGATCAGCACCAGGTCCGGATCGAGGCGAAGCGCCCGGGCGACCTCATAGAGGGCGTCCTCGGTGAGCACATCGTCGTGGTCCATGAAGGCGCAGGCGACACCGCGTGCGAGGCCCAGGGCATCGTTGGTGGCCCGGGCGATGTGGCCGTTCTCGGACCGGGCGAGCACGCGGATGCGCGGATCGGCCTCGGCGGCGCGCTCAAGGATCCGGGGAATCGCGGGCCGCGTCGAGGCGTCGTCGACGACGCACAGTTCCCAGTGCGGATAGAGCTGCGCGCGCAGGGAGGCGAGGGCGGCCTGCAGCACCTTCGGGTCCGGATCGTGCACCGGCATCAGCACCGAGATCAGCGGCGGATCGGCCCAGGCGGCGATCTCGGCGGCAATGCCGTCCCGCTCCGCCCGGCGATAGCCGTGGGCACGGATCCAGGCCTCGTATCCGGTCACCCGGCGGTGAGCCAGCGCCCGGCCCAGGAAGCCGCGCGCCCGCACCTTCTTGCCGAGGATCCGCCAGTAGAGCGCCTGCAGGGTCAGCGCCGGCTCGCGCAGGAGCGCGCGCGGCACCAGGGTCGGCCAGTCGAGGCGGCGCACCGTGATTCGGCGCAGCCGGACCGTGACCCGACCGGCGGGATCGGCCACCCGCAGGGCGACGACGCCCTCGGGGAGGCGCCCGATCCACGTGAAGGCACCCCCGCCCGACGCCTCCTGGGGCAGCAGCGGCCCCGGACGCCCCTCGGGACCGGCGAAGGCCATGCCGGGGATCGTGTCCGGACCCTCCGTCGGGTCGTTGGACAGGGTGATCTCGAGCCAGCGGCCCGCGAGCCCCGGAAGCTCGACGCGCATCCCGTCCGCCGCCGCCCGGACCGGCAGAGGGCGGCGCTTGCGTCCGGTTCGCGTCAGGTGCGCCGGCGGCAGGCGCGTCTCGGGGCCCCCCGTCTCGGTCGGGCGCGCCATCAGCTCCAGCTCTTGTCGATCGAGTCCTTCACGGCATCCGACATCGCGACGTCGAACACCAGCATCTCCTCCACCGCCTTGACAGTCCGCAAGCGCTCGGCCAGCGCCTGGGTCTCGGCCGGCACCGGCGGCGGAACCGGCACCGGAGCGTGGATGCCCAGCCGGTCGAACAGGGTCGACGCGAAGGCGTGGTACCGCGTCTTGTGGCCGACGATCCCGACCCGGGCCAGGATCTCGATCGCGGCGATCGAGTTGCCCGGGTGCAGGCGATCCTCGGGCATGCGGGTTCCGAGCTGGCGGGTCAACGGGTTGTAGAGCAGCCGGTAGGCCGGCTCCGGCAGCATGCGGAAGTAGCGCTTGAGGCTCTTCACGTCGGTGAAGTCGTAGGATTCCGAGAACGACGCGGCCTCGGCCAGCGGTCCGAGGCGCCAGCCGCGCACCGGATCGAGGGCGTCGCCGGCCCGGGCCTTCAGCCAGAGCATGCGGGTCGCCATCTCGGTGTAGGGGTCCTGCACCAGGATGCCGGTGACCATCAGGTCCGGCGTCATGAAGTTCTCGTAGCGCGGGATCGTCACGGCGCCCGACAGCAACGCCGAGGGGGCTGAGGGGCCGGATAGGATGCAGGTCAGGATCTCGTCCGGCAGCTTGTGGACGCCGAAGTAGCAGTGCTGGAAATACGGGAACAAGGCCGCCTGCAGGGCCGTCTCGGGCTCGATCCCGGTGTTGATGAGCATGACGCGCAGCCGCACGAGCCCGTCCGGAGGCGTGCGGCGATAGACCAGGACATTGGTGTCGGCGTCGTAGAGTTCGAGGCGCTGGATCTCGGCCAGGCCCGGCACCTCGGCCTGCGTGAGCACGAAGGTGCATTGCCCGGTGGCGTGCCAGCCGTTGCGCTTGAACGTCTCGTCGGTGACGCTGGCCGAAACCTCGGCCACGCGCTGGCCTCCGACGGAGACCATCACCCGACTGATGGCGAGGGGATTGTCCGGCACGATCCAGCCGCGGATCGAGTCGCCGTGATCGTGATCAATGAAGTAGCGCATGTCCCGAAGCTTGAGGCGGCGGAATGCCGGGACCGCCCGAGCGGCCCGGCCGGATGCCGGCCGGCACGCCCATAGCGCATTTTCTTCCCCGCGTGCACCATTGCGGTATCCGCCCCCCCGGGCTACGCCCCTCAACCTTCCGCTTGCGCCCCCGCCGGGCACCGGCTATAGGCCCGGCCCACCGGTGCTCACGCAGCACCGGACCGGGCGCGTAGCTCAGCGGGAGCGCACTACCTTGACAGGGTAGGGGCCACTCCTCATAAGCCGCTGAGTGGCCTGGATTATTTCGATGGCTTTCAGGCTCGACGAGCCTGATGACGATCGATTAGGAGACGTAGCACAGCGGTAGTGCATTCCCTTGACATGGGAAAGGTCACAGGTTCGATCCCTGTCGTCTCCACCACTCGACCCTATGGCGCCCGAGCGGACGGTTTCCCCGCATTAGATTGAGCCGGCGGGGCCTGCCCCTCAGTGAACGGTGGCATCGTCCCCGTCCTCTGGTCCGTTCAGGGTTGGAAACTTTCTACACGCCTCCTCAACCTGAAGCACCGCAAGGGCGCGACGCGCTGGACGTCCCTGTCTGCCTTCGGCTTCGCCCGCGAGGACGAGAGACCGGGCAGATGCGCGGGTCCAGCACGCGATGAACAACCGGCCCGGCGTCGTGCAGCCGCAGCCGACCGGCCCGAACCGTGTCGAATGCCGCGGCACGGTGCGCGCGCCAGATGGCCACGACATGCCGCTGCGCACGGTGGGGGAGGTCGGCGGGACGGACAGTGACGCAACCATGCGGTTTCTGATGGCTATCCCGCTGGCCCAGCAACCCTCGACACCGCGAAACCGCCATCTCAGGACCCGACGAAGTCAATCGTTTCGTTGGGACCGTAACGTCGGCCGATGCTTGCACAGGCCGCCATCCGGCAGCACCGGATGCGGGGCCGCTTAGAACCGTGATCTTTGCCAGATGGTCCTGGCCAGGACGATCTGGCCAGGACCATCTGAGACGTGCGAGGGCACGGGAGCATGCATGGGATCCCATCATCCTCGTAGGTCCCGCCGCGTTCCCGGCCGTATCGCCACCTGGTTCCGCTCAGAGCCCCGAAGGCTGCCGTATGACGACGTCCCCTGTCCACGACATCGACACCAAATACATCCGCCAGATCCAGCAGCAGCAGATTGCACTGGCACTGATCATGGCCGAGCGCGACGCGGCCGTGCGGGAGCGCGATCTGGCCCGGGCGCGATCCGAGGCCTCGACCAAGCTGATTGAGGCCCTGTCGGCGAGTTTGCGGCCCTTCGGGTTCAGCCGGAAGCGCTTCCTGTCGGCGATCCGCAGGGCGGCCCGCACGGTACCGGACCAGGGGCCCGATTCGCTGCAGCATACGGTTCTGTTCGACGGCTCGAACCGGATCCTGGGGGCCCGGCCTCTTGACCGGACCCGTCCCTGAGCGCACCGCACCCGCACTCGTCACCTGTATCGATCGGTCCCCTTCAACATGGTGGAACGCAGGGCCATGGATGTCGCGCTCCTGACCGTCTTCAACGCCCTGGTCGATCTCAGGAACGAACTGGACGCGAAGCCCCATCTCGCCAGCTCCGAACTCGCGTTCCTGTCGTTCGCCACGAAGATGGCGCCGTATTCCAACGCGCAGCTGCTGCAGGACCTCTGGGTCCTGTACGAACTCAAGGAGAAGCGGAACGGCTACTTCGTCGAGTTCGGTGCCTGCGACGGGATCAGCCTGAGCAATACGCTGCTGCTCGAGAAGACCTTCGGCTGGCAGGGCGCGCTGGCCGAGCCGGCCCGGGCCTGGCACGCCGCGCTCTACGCCAACCGGAACTGCTACATCACCGACAAGTGCGTCTATAGGACCGACGGGGTCGAGGTCCTATTCAACGAGGTGGACATCGGCGAGCTGTCCGGCATGAACGACTTGGTGACGGGCGATTTCCACGCGCAGTTCCGCCAGGACGGTCGGCAATACGCGGTCCAGACGGTTTCGCTGGAGCGATTCCTGGTTGAGGCCCGGGCGCCGAAGCGCATCGACTACATGAGCATCGACGTGGAGGGCGGCGAGTTTGACGTGCTGGAAAGCTTCGATTTCACGCGCCACGACATCGCCCTGATCAGCGTCGAGCACAACTTCTCGGACAGCCGCGAGAAAATCTACGCCCTGCTGACCGGCCTGGGTTACCGTCGGCGTTTCCGGCAGCTGTCCCTGTTTGACGATTGGTATGTGCGGCCCGACCTCATCGCGACGCAGGCATGACGGAGCGCTCCATCGTGTCAGCCCGGACCGCGATCGGCATCCTTGATTCCCTGTTCGACCTGTTCAAGCAGATGGGCAGCGGCATCGCGCTCGACTTGCATTGGCTCGAGATCGCGCGGCGCCTTCAGCTGGTCCGCGCGGAGGTCGTCTGGTCGGCCGATCTGGCCTTCGTTTCCGCGAAGCTGAAAGCACACGCCGCCCACTACGCAACCACCTACCAGCCCGACGCCGGCTCGGAGCGGATCCGGAGAGCGAACGCCGACAAGCTCGACAAGGTCGTCCAACACTATTCGATCCTTCGTGCCCATCTGGAGCAGCAATTGCCGGCCGCATAGGCCCGCACGAGACGGTCATCGCGCGGATGATCCGCACGCTTCGGCGGGCATGCCCTTAAGACATGCCCTGACAAGTCGCCTGCACTGACGGCCGGGCCGAAACGGCCCCGTTGACTGGATTGGGCCAGCCGCTATCGAAGCCGCAAGACACGAGAGAGTCCGCGCATGAACGCGGACCCTGAGGAAACGCCGGGCCGCGCGCCCGGATCAGGAGGGCCGCCCATGTCGTCGCGAATTCACTTGCCCCTGTCCCGCCGCGGGTTCCTATCCGCCGGCTCGACGGCGATCCTCGCCGGAACCGTGGCGATGCCGCACGTGGCGCGGGCCCAGCGGGCGGACTTCACCTACAAGTACGCCAACAACCTGCCCGACACGCACCCGATGAACGTCCGCGCCCGCGAGATGGCGGACGCGCTGCGAACCGAGAGCGGCGGCCGCTTCGATCTCAAGATCTTCCCCACGAGCCAGCTCGGCTCGGACACCGACACGCTGAGCCAGCTGCGCTCGGGCAGCGTCGAGTTCTTCACGATGTCGCCGCTGATCCTTTCGACCCTGGTGCCCAACGCCTCGATCAACGGCATCGGTTACGCCTTCCCGGATTATGAGGCCGTGTGGCCGGCGATGGACGGGGAGCTGGGTGCCTGGGTCCGCCAGCAGATCGCCAAGGCCAACCTCGTGGCCATGGAGAAGATCTGGGACAACGGCTACCGCCAGACCACCTCCTCGACCCGACCCATCGCCAATCCGGACGACTTCAAGGGCTTCCGGATCCGCGTGCCGGTCTCGCCGCTCTGGACCTCGATGTTCCGGGCGTTCGAGGCGGCGCCCGCCTCGATCAACCTCAACGAGACCTACTCGGCCCTCCAGACCAAGATCGTCGAAGGCCAGGAGAACCCGCTGGCGGTGATCGCCACGACGAAGTTCTACGAGGTGCAGAAATACTGCTCGCTCACCAACCACATGTGGGATGGCTACTGGTTCCTGGCGAACCGCCGGGCCTGGGAGCGCCTCCCCGAGGACCTGCGCACCATGGTCGCCCGCCACATCAACGAGGCCGGCATGAAGGAGCGGGCCGACGTGGCCAAGCTCAATGCCAGCCTGCAGGAAGACCTGACCAAGAGCGGCCTCGTGTTCAACAAGCCTGATCCGGAGCCGTTTCGCGAGAAGCTGCGCAAGGCCGGCTTCTACGCCGAATGGAAGGGTCGGTACGGCGAGGAGGGCTGGTCCCTCCTGGAGAAGGCCTGCGGGAAGCTCGCGTGAACGGCCCGGCGGGGCCGGCGCCGCGCGGCGGCGTCGCGCCCTGTTCGCGGCGGGTTATGAACCTCGCCCACTTTCTGCGCCGGGCGGCCCGCCGCTGGCCGGACGCGATCGGCCTCGCCTGGGGTGACCGGACCTGGAGCTGGGGCGCCCTCGACGCCCGGGTCGACGCCATGGCGGCGGCGCTCGCGGCCCGGGGCGTCGCCAAGGGCGACCGCGTGCTGGTCCAGGCGCGCAACGGCAACCAACTGTTCGAATCGATGTTCGTCTGCTTCCGGCTCGGCGCCGTCTGGGTGCCGACGAATTTCCGGCAGACGCCCGCGGAGGTCGCCTATCTCGCCAGCGCCGGCGGCGCCTCGGCGCTGATCTGCGGCGCGGAGTTCCCGGACCACGCCACCGCGATCCGCGAGGCCGCGCCGGACCTGCGCCTCGTGGTCGAGATCGGCGGCTCCGCCTTCGGGCTGGATTACGACGCCCTGGTGGCCGCGCACGCCGCGCAGACGGCCCCCACCGCCGATGTCGAGCACGACGATCCGTGCTGGTTCTTCTTCACCTCGGGCACCACCGGCCGCCCGAAGGCGGCGGTGCTCACCCACGGCCAGATGGCCTTCGTGATCACCAACCACCTCTGCGACCTGATGCCGGGCACGACGGAGGCGGACGCCTCGCTGGTGGTCGCGCCGCTCTCGCACGGAGCCGGCATCCACCAGCTCGCCCAGGTCGCGGCCGGCGCCATGACGGTGCTCACCGGCGGCACGCGCCTGGACCCCGCGGAGGTGTGGTCGCTGGTCGAGCGCTGGCGCATCACCAACCTGTTCACCGTGCCGACCATCGTGAAGCTGATCACCGAGCACCCGGCGGTCGCGGCGCACGACCATACGAGCCTGCGCCACGTGATCTACGCGGGCGCGCCGATGTACCGGGAGGACCAGAAGCGGGCCCTGCGGGCGCTGGGACCGGTGCTGGTCCAGTATTTCGGGCTCGGCGAGGTGACCGGCAACATCACCGTGCTGCCGCCCCGCCTGCACGCCGCCGAAGACGGCCCGGGGGTGAAGGTCGGCACCTGCGGGTTCGAGCGCACCGGCATGCAGGTGCAGATCCAGGACACGAAGGGGCGGGAGCTGGGGGCCGGCGAGACCGGCGAGATCTGCGTCTGCGGCCCGGCCGTGTTCGCGGGCTACTACGACAACCCGGAGGCCAACGCGGCGGCGTTCCGGAACGGCTGGTTCCGCACCGGCGACCTCGGCCACCTCGACCCGGAAGGGTTTTTGTTCATCACCGGCCGCGCCTCCGACATGTACATCTCGGGCGGGTCGAACGTGTACCCGCGCGAGACCGAGGAGAAGCTCCTGAAGCATCCGGCCATCGCCGAGGCCGCGATCCTGGGGGTGCCCGACCCGGCCTGGGGCGAGGTCGGCGTCGCGGTCTGCGTGGCCCGCCCCGGCGCGGAGATCGGCGAGGCGGAATTGATCGCGTGGCTCGCCGGCGAGGTTGCCCGCTACAAGCTGCCGAAGCGGGTGTTCTTCTGGGACGAATTACCGAAATCCGGCTACGGCAAGATCACCAAGCGGGCGATCCGCGAGGGTCTCGAAGCCCGCGGCGGCCTGCCGCTTGATCCGGGTACCCCTGCCGGACGGTGACGGTTCGGACGACCGCGTTCGCTGCACCGCACCCGGCAGAATCCGTTCGCGGACCGGTTCGGTGAAGAATTCATGCGAACTTCATGCCGTCCTTGCATGGCAGGCCGCGGAAGAGCCCCCTCACGCGCGATCCCGAGCCGGCGCATATTGCACCGCAGCAACCGGGCGCGCCTGCCCGGCCCTTGTTCGGGATCGGACACGATGGCCACCCTCGCGTATCTCGTCGGCTTCCGCTCCGAGCGTTCGCTTCTCGGTCAGGTCGCCGGCCGCCTCGAAGGCGCGCTGAAGCGCGTCGCCGACGGTCGCTACGCCGAGCAGCGCGACCGCGTCGCGCGCACCGGCGGCGCCGGGATGATCTGACCGGCATACAGCCTCAACGCCGGCGTCCGCGCGGCCTCAGCGACGGGCGCATGTCATCCGAGAAGACCAGGTCGGTGGCGCCCACAGGCACCAGCCCGCGATGGGCCGCGATGCCGTTCATCATCGAGCCCACCGCGGGCTCGCGGATGCCGTCATGCAGGTCGCGCCCGCATGGGGCGGTTCCGGATCGGGCGCGCGGCGGCGCTCCCCGGACGGGGATGGATCCGGCCGGGTGTCACGGTGGCGAGGGCAGACTCGGTGTCGTCAGAGGAACCCGATCGAGAACCAGGGGACCAGGATGATGACGACGAGGCCGATCAGCAGGGCCAGGATGTAGCCGACGATCGGGCGCATGCCCGCATCCGGGTGGATCCGGCTGATCGCGCAGGCGGCGTAGTAGCCGACGCCGAAGGGTGGGGCGAACAGCCCGATGCCCATCGCGAGGATCACCACCATCGCGTAGTGGACCTCGTGGACGCCCACCTGCCGGGCGATCGGGAACAGCAGCGGGCCGAACAGCACGATCGCCGGGATACCCTCCAGCACCGAGCCCAGGATGATGAACGCGCCGGCCGACACGAACAGGAAGCCCACGGGGCCGCCGGGCAGGCTCTTCATCGCGATCGCCAGCGTCTGCGAGAAGCCCGACTGGGTCAGCGCCCAGGCCATGCCGGTGGCCGCGCCGATGATCAGCAGGATCGCCCCCGACAGCGTCGCGGTCATGACCAGCATCGGGTAGAGCCGCCGCCAGTCGAACTGGCGGTAGATCAGCAGCCCCGCCAGCACCGCGTAGACGATGCCGATGGTCGAGACCTCGGTGGCGGTGGCGATGCCCTCGACCACCGCGAAGCGGATCACGAACGGCAGCGCCAGGGCCGGCACCGCCACCAGGAGAGCCCGGCCGATCACGCTGCGCGACGGGCGGGCGACGTGGCTCAGATCCTCCCGGCGGTAGCGCCACCAGACCAGGGCGCACAGGGTCACGGCCAGCACCAGGCCCGGCAGCAGGCCGCCGGTGAACAGGGCCGTGATCGACACGCCGGTGACCGAGCCGATGGTGATCAACACGATCGAGGGCGGGATCGTCTCGGTCTGCGCGCCGGTTGTGGCGAGCAGGGCCACGAGGTCGCCCTCCTTGGCGCCCCGCGCCTTCATCTCGGGAAACAGCACGGGCGCGACTGCGGCCATGTCGGCGGCCTTCGAGCCGGAGATGCCCGAGACGAGGTACATGGCGCCGACCAGCACGTAATGCAGGCCACCGCGGACGTGACCGAGCAGGGAGGCCAGGAACCCGACCATCGCCCGGGCCATGCCGGTCATCTCGATTAGCAGGCCGAGGAACACGAACAGCGGCACGGCGAGCAGGATGAGATGGCTCATGCCCTCGTCCATGCGCCCGACCACCACCATCGACGGGGCGTTGGTGGTGAGCGTGATGTAGGCGTAGGTCGACAGACCGAACGCGAAGGCGATCGGCACGCCGGAGAAGACCAGGGCGCCGACCCCGAGGACGAAGAACAGCAGCAGGTTGAGGTTGCCGAGCCCCATGAGCCAGGGCTGGAGCGCCATGAGCCCCGCCGCGATGCCGCCGCCCAGGGCGAGCGCGCCGACGGTGAGCCGCCAGTCGGCGGATTCCAGGAGGCGGATCACGGCGACCAGCAGCATCAGGCCGAAGCCGATCGGGAGGGCGGCGGCCCGCCAGGCGTTGTTGAGCTCCAGCGCGGGGGTCTGGACGAAGGTCTCCTCGCTGGCGAATTCGAAAGCCGGCTCCAGCACCAGCGCCACGAAGATCAGGCCGGCCACCAGCGCGACCGTCTCCAGGAAGGCGCGCAGGCGCGGGCCGCACATCGCCACGATGGCGGTCATGCGCATGTGCTCGGCACGGCGGAACGCGACCACGGCGCCCAGCATGGCGAGCCACAGGAACAGGATCGCGGCCAATTCGTCCGACCAGACCAGCGGCTCCCGGAACACGTAGCGGCTGACCACGCCGCCGAACAACACACCGATCTCGGCCAGAACCAGCAGCGCCGCCGGGATCTCCACGAGGTAGCCGAGGGCCACGTCCAGCTTGCGCAGCCAGGTCCTGGCGCGGAGCGGCGGCCCCGCCAGCTCAAGCCCGGCCGCGCTCTCGACGGCCGCGATATCGATCTGCATGCCGGTCGTCCTTCAGGTCAGCTTGCCGGAGACGTCTTCGAGATGCGCCCACGCCGCATCCCCGTACTTGGCCTTCCAGTCGCGGTAGAAGCTCGTCCGGCTCAGCACCGCGCGGAACCGCGAGCGGTCGACGTCGACGAAGCCGATGCCCTTGGCGGCAAGGCTCTCGCGCAGGGACAGGCTGAGCTTGGCCACATCCGCGCGCTGGTCGGTGCCGGACCGGTCGAATTCCTGCGAAACTGTCCGGCGCAGATCCTCCGGCAGGCGATGCCAAGCCTTCTTGTTGCCCAAAATCCAGTAGCCGTCCCAGACATGCCCGGTCAGGCTGCAGGATTTCTGCACTTCGTAGAGCCGGGCCGTCGCCGTAATGGCAAGCGGATTCTCCTGCCCCTCGACCACCTTGGTCTGGAGCGCGGAGTACAGCTCGTTGAAATTGATCGGCGCCGCGCCGGCATCGAGCGCCTTGAACAGCGAGGTCAGCATCGGCGCCGGCGGCACGCGGATCTTGAAGCCCTTGAGGTCCTCGGGGGTCCTGATCTCGCGGGTCGAGGAGGTGATCTGCCGGAATCCGTTGTCCCAGACCTTGGAGACGGTGAGGATCGGCGTCTTGGCGATCTCGGCCCGGACGTAGGCACCGAGGCCGCCATCCATCGCCGACCAGACCGCGTCGTAATCCTTGAATGCGAAACCGGTGTTGGGCAGGCTCGCGGCCGGCACGAAGGTGGCGAGGATCGAGGTGGCGAGGTTGAAGAACTCGACGCTGCCGTTGCGCACCTGCGCCAGCAGGTCGGTGTCCGAACCGAGCTGGTTGGCCGGGAACAGCTTGATCTCCAGGCGCCCGCCGGTCGCCTCGCGGATCCGGTCGAGGGCCTCCTGCGCCCGGATGTTGACCGGGTGGGTCGGGTCCTGGCCGGTGGCGAGCTTGTAGGAGAACTCGGCCGCCTGCCCGCGCCGGGTCAGGATGCCGAAGACCGGCACGGCGGTCGCGCCGGCGAGCAGGCTGCGGCGGCTGAAGCGCGTGTCGCGCATGGTTTCACTCCCTGGGTCGTCCCGAGCCGCGCGATCCCCGCCGTTGACCGGTCGTGTGGATTCGTGCGTCCCTTCAGTCTTCGCGGCCCGATACCGATATCCGGGGGACCGCTTCTGTGCGTCTCACGCGCCGTCTCTCGCTCCGGCGCGGATCATCCAGGCTCAGCGGCGCGGGGACAAGCCGTGGCGGCGCACAAACGCCGACACTTCACCGCTGCCGTGCCCGCACGTTCAGGTCCCGTTGAGGGCGCGATAGGCGCGCACCACCTGGCTGTCGTCGGCGGCGCCGTCGCCGCGGCCCGATGTCGAGACGAAGAGCTGATGGGCGAAGGCGGCGAGCGGGAGCGCCGCCCCCGCGCTTCGGCCGGCTTCCAGCACGATGCCGAGATCCTTGACGAAGATGTCGACCGCGCTGGTGACCTCCGGCTCGCCCTCCAGCATGCGGGGGCCACGGTCGCGCAGCATCCAGCTCGACGCCGACGAGCCCGAGAGGATCTCCAGCACCACCGCGAGATCGACCCCGACCCGGCCGGCCAGAGCCATCGCCTCGGCGGCGGCCGCGATGTGGACGCCGCACAAGAGCTGATTCACCGCCTTGACGGTGGCGCCCTGGCCCGGCCGCTCGCCGACATGGAAGATCCGGTCACCCAGGGCGTCGAGCAACGGGCGGATCTCCGCAAGCGTTGCGGCCGGCGCCGCGGCCATGATCGTGAGCTTGGCGGCCTTGGCCCCGACGACGCCCCCCGAGACCGGGGCGTCCACGAACCGGCGGCCGGTGGCCGAGACGCGCGCCGCGATGGCCTCCACGGCCCCCGGCGGACAGGTCGCCATCAGGACGACGATCCCGTCCGGGGCGAGGGCGTCGAGCGCACCCTGTCCGAACAGCACGTCCTCGGCCTGGGCGGCGTTGACCACCATCAGCACGAGCGCGTCGGCGCCGTCGGCCGCCTGCGCCAGGGTCCCGGCCAGCTCGCCGCCCGCTGCCGCGAGGGCCGCGCGGCTCTCCGCCCGGACGTCGTAGCCGCGCACGGAAAAACCCGCGGCCACGAGGTGACCCGCCATCGGCAGGCCCATGGCGCCGAGGCCGACGAAGGCGAGGCGGCTCACAGCCATCCGCGGATGCTCCGCGCCATCGCGGCGGCCGAGATCCCGTAGCGGTCGTGGAGCGTGGGCAGGGCGCCGGCGTCGAGGAATGCGTCCGGCAGGCCGATCTGGCGGAAGCCGCGCTCCGGCATCGTTCCGCTGCGCATCAGCACGCCCGCCACCGCCTCGCCGAGGCCGCCGATCACCGTGTGGTTCTCGGCCACCACAACGAGGCGTCCGCCACGTCGGGCCTCGTGCAGGATCGTCGCCTCGTCCAGGGGCTTGATCGTCGGCACGTGCAGGACCGCCACGTCGATCCGGTCGTCGCGCAGCGCCTCGGCCACCTCCAGCGCCCGCATGGTCATCAGCCCGGAGGAGACGATCAGCACGTCGCGCCCGTCGCGGATCGTCTTGGCCTTGCCCAGTTCGAACGTGTAGCCGTACTCGTCGAGCACCAGGGGGACGTTGCCGCGCAGGAGCCGCAGGTACACAGGCCCCTTATGGGCGGCCATGGCCGGCACGACCTGCTCGATCTCGTGCGCGTCGCACGGATCGATGATCGTGAGGTTGGGCATGCCGCGGAAGATCGCGAGGTCCTCCGTCGCCTGGTGGCTCGGGCCGTAGCCGGTGGTCAGGCCGGGCAGGGCACAGGCGATCTTGACGTCGAGATTCTCCTCGGCGATCGCCAGGCAGATGAAGTCGTAGGCCCGGCGGGCGGCGAACACCGCGTAGGTGGTGGCGAAGGGCGTGAAGCCTTCGCGGGCGAGCCCGGCCGCCGCGCTCATCAGGAGCTGCTCGGCCATCCCCATCTGGTAGAACCGCTCAGGATGGGCCTGCGCGAAGATGTGCAGGTCGGTGTATTTCGACAGGTCCGCCGACAGGCCGACGATGTCGGGCCGGGTCTTGGCGAGTTCGACCAGGGCATGTCCGAACGGCGCGGCCCTGGTGCGCTGCCCGGGGGCGGCGAGCGAGGCGATCATCGCCGAGGTCTTGAGGCTGCCGCCTTCCCGCGGGGCGGGTCTCTCGTATTTCGAGCGTCTCACCGCACCCTCCCTTCGTCCAGGACCGCTAAAGCCCGCTGCCATTCGTCCGGCTCGACGCGCAGGAAGTGATTGCGTTCGCGCGCTTCCAGGAACGGCACGCCCTTGGCCATGCGCGTGTCGCAGATGATGATCCGGGGCTGCGGCCCCGGGTGATGGCGCGCCGCATCGAAGGCAGCCACCAGCGCGTCGAGGTCGTTGCCGTCGACCCGCTGCACGAACCAGTTGAACGCCTCGAATTTCGGAGCCAGCGGCTCGAAGTTGAGCACCCCCGTGGAGGCGCCGTCGGCCTGCATGCCGTTCACGTCGACCAGGCCGATCAGGTTGTCGAGCTTGAACGAGCCTGCCGACATGGCGGCCTCCCAGGTCGAGCCCTCGTCGAGCTCGCCGTCGGAGAACAGGTTGTAGACGACGCTCTTCGAGCCCTTCCGCTTCAGGCCGAGGCACATGCCCACCGCGATCCCGAGCCCGTGGCCGAGCGAGCCGCCGGTGATCTCCATGCCCGGCGTGTAGGCGGCCATGCCCGACATCGGCAGGCGGCTGTCGTCGCCGCCATAGCTCGTCAGCTCATCCTCCGGGATGATCTCCGCCTCGATCAGCGCGGCGTAGAGCGCGATGGCGTAGTGGCCGATCGACAGCAGGAACCGGTCGCGGCCCTCCCATTCGGGATCCTCCGGCCGGTAGGCCATGGCGTGGAAGTAGCTCACCGCCAGCACGTCGCTGATGCCGAGCGCCTGGGCGATGTAGCCTTGGCCCTGGACCTCGCCCATGCGCAGGGCATGGCGGCGGATATGGTAGGCGCGCTCGCTGAGCGGGACGTTGGACCCCGCACGGGGCCGTTCGGTCGGGGACGGAGACGTCATGGCGTGCCTCTCAATGGATCAGCATGCCGCCGTTCACGTCGATCACCGCGCCGGTGATGTACGCGGACAGGTCGGAGGCCAGGAACAGGCAAGCGTTGGCGACGTCGTCGGCCACCCCGAGGCGCCCCAGCGGGATGCCCTTCGCGATCTCGACCTTGAGCTCGGGGGTGAGCTTGCCGCCCGTGATGTCGGTCTGGATCAGGCCGGGCGTCACGGAATTCACCCGGATCCCGTCGGGGCCGAGTTCCCGGGCCATGGCCTTGGCGAGGCCCAGAACGCCGCCCTTGGCCGCGCTGTAATGCGGGCCTCCGAAGATGCCGCCGCCGCGCTGGGCAGAGACCGAGGACATGCATACGATCGCCCCCGAGCCCTGGCCGCGCATCCCCGGGATCACGGCCTGGCTCATGTAGAGGGTGCCGCGCAGGTTCACGTCGGTGACCGCGTCGTAATTCTCCGGCGCGATGTCCATGATCTTGAGCGGCTGGGTGATGCCGGCGTTGTTGACGAGCACGTCGATGCGCCCGAGCCGGGCCACGACCTCCTCGGCGGCCCGGGAACAGGCGGCCCGGTCGGCCACGTCGCAGGCGAGGCCGACATGGCCGGCCCCGATCTCGCGGGCGGATTCCTCGGCTTGGCCCGCATCGAGGTCGAGCACGGCGATACGCGCGCCATACTGCGCGAACAGGCGCGCGGTGGCCTTGCCGATGCCGCGGGCGGAGGCCGCCCCGGTGATCACGCAGACCCGATCGTTCAACAGCATGGGACCCTCCCGGCGATCCGCGCGGGTGCGGGATCGAAGCCTGTCGTCGCGACGGAGGCGCAAGCCGGCCGGCGATCGCGATCCGGGGATCGGCGGCCTCGCGGTGACGTTTCCTCGCGTCTTGTTCGTTGAGGCGACATTGACCCGGCGAGACCGGCCGCGACAAACGCGAATCCTACATCCTCAGGTGAATGGGATTCACCTGCCGAGGGTGTCAAACCAGCTCGGCGGCCAGCTCGATCGCGAGTTCCTGGGCGAGCCAGCGCGCGAAGACCCGCAGCGGCGCCCGGCGGCGGGCATCGGCCGGGCAGACGAAATGGTGGCCGACGTAGCCGATGTCCTCCGCCCGTCCGGCGAGCGGCGCGACCAGGCGACCGGCGGCGATCTCCCGCTCGGCGAGCCGGGTCGATTCGAGGGCGACGCCGAGCCCGTCCGCCGCCGCCGCCAGGGCGAGGAAACTCCGGTCGAAGCGGATCGCGGCGGTGGGCGGCGCGGCCAGCCGGTTGCGCTCGAACCAGTGAGTCCAGCGCACCTGCTTATTGTCGCTCTGGATCAGGGTCTGCGCGAACAGGTCGGCGGGGGCGGCGATCCGGGCGGCGCGCTCGGGATCGCAGAGGGGCGTCACCGTCTCGAACCCGAGCGGCATGCGCACGAGGCCTTCGCCCCGGGGCGGCCCGTAGACGATGTCGGCGTCGAACTCGTCGGTGATGAAGCGGGCGTAGTCCATGCCGGCGGCCAGCCGAACCTCGAAGCCCGGATGCTCGCTGAGGAAGCGCGCCAGGCGCGGGACGAGCCACTGCGCGGCAAAGCTCGGCGCGCAATGGAGGCGCAGCAGTTGGGGCCCGCGATTCGCCACGAGGTCGAGGCCGCGGTTCAGCTCGGCGAAGGCCCGGCCGACATGGTCGCACAAGGCCTCCCCGGCCGGGGTCGGCGTGATGCCTTGCCCGTTGCGCTCGAACAGGGCGACGCCGAGCGTCTCCTCCATCTTGCGGATGGCGTGGCTGACCGCGCTCGGCGACAGGTTCAGCTCGCCCGCCGCCGCCTTGAATGAGCGCCGCCGCGCGGCGGCCTCGAAGATCCGGACGGCGGACAGGGGGACGGGCGGACGCATCCGAGGCAGGATGGTCCGGCGGTGGCGGCGCTGGCAATGGCCGAGGGATCTGTGCGGGCCGTCAGGCGGCCCAACGCTGCGATGAGCTGAGCCGGCTTCAGGCTGCCAGCGCCGCCTGCCCGTCGCGGCCATGGGCCTGATCCATGATCTCGCCGATCCGTTCGCCGACGGCGATCGCGATGCCGGCCGAGGCGGGCCCCTCCGAACCCTGCTGGCAGATCCGAGTGAGGACGTCGGTGACGCGCTGTTCCATGACGGCGAGAATGGCCGCGGCCGCCGCGGGCTGGGCCCCGCGGAGCACGGCCGCGAGGTCGCAATAGGCGTCCTGGAGGAGCCGCAGGGTCAGGCGATCGACAGCCTGCTCGTCTTCAGCCTTCAAGGCACCCATGCCACGCCTCCCTCGGGTCGCTCGCTGCAACTTGGGGAGGACACGTTAACGGCGCGTAAACCGGCAGAGCCTTCGGACGCGATCGGCTAACCATGCCCCGCCCGGCGGCGCAGGCTCAGCAGCCCGAGCAGATGCCGCTCGCGGCCGCGTGGCCGCCTTTCAGGAGGCGCTCCATCGCCGCGTCGCGATCGTAGGTCTGCGCCGGGATCGTCGACGCGGCCGACCGGCCGGCGGCGAGGGCCGGCGGTCTCAGGAGATCGGCGGGACGCAACGCCTCCCAGGCCAAGCGGCTGCGCCGGGACGAGTCCAGGGCCGCACCCGGGTTCAGGCCCCGGGGCTCGAACGCCGGGACCGGGGTCGTCATGGTCCCCGGTATGACGATGCGCGGCAGGGTGGCGACCGCCTCGGCTTGGGCCTCCGGGGCCGCGGCCACCGGCGTCGCGGCGACGGACACCGGGGTGCGCGGCAACGCGCTGTAGGCCGTCGGCACGTTCGGCAGGCGCGAGCACGCCCCCGCCGACAGCAGCATGCCTAGGACCGCAATCCGCTTAACATTGATCATGATCGCCCTGATGCGATGCCGCAGCCCTAATCACGGCTGTGGGACTCGATGTTAACCACGGATTAAGCCATATGTCCAACCCGCATGGCCAAGCGTAACTTCCAAATAAACAAACAATACTTGTAGATGACCGGAAATCCCGTGATAATCTTGGCCCACTCAACCCGTCCGGACGGAAGCATCGTCGGCACGGCCGGTCCAAGACCGGGTTCGCTGCCTGCGTATTGAATACCGACTCTTCAAGAAAACGGTTTGCTCGGCGGCGCCCACGCGGCAACGAGAAGCTTGGCGGCTCCGGACAGCCGCCGAGATGGGTCATGAAGAGCGTTGCACATTCCCTGATGGCGGCGCTTGCTGCTTTCGCCGTCCTGTCGCCGTCGATCGTTGCGGCCGTTCCCGCTGGCCGAAGCGCGGAACAACCCCGCCCGGCGGTCGATCGCAGCGCGCTCATCGCGGAGCGACAGCAACAGACGTGGCAGCAGCTTTCAGGCTCGATCTGCACCGGCTGCATTACGGTGGCCAACCGCGTCGCGCCGGTCAGCTACGACAAGCCGAGCCTGGTCGAGCTGGCGCAGCGCCCGACCCGCCTCGCGACGGCCGCGCGGCGGCCGCGGGCGAAGGTGCGGCTCGCCCAATTGCGGCGCGCCAAGATGCGCGTTGCGCAACTACGACTTGCCCAGATGCGCAAGCGCTACGCCCGGCTTCATCGGCACGACCGGCGCCGGCTCGCGGCAGGAGCGCATCCGGTCCGGCTGGCGAAACGCCCGCCGCCGCGGACACTCGCGCTGGCGGGCGGGTTACCGGTCGGGCCGATCCAGGTCGAGTACCGGCTGCCCGAACACCCGGTCGAGCGGCCGTGGGTGCCCCAGGACGACAACCGCTGGCGCGCGACGATCCTGCCGGCCTCATCGGTACGCCCGCGACGATCCTGACACGACGCGCGGCGCCGTCACGGCGGACGCCGGGATCGGAACGCGATACACCGCCCGGCAAACCGGGACGGGCGATTGAACCCCGCCGCCCGCATCCCGTTGTGCCGGCGGAGTTTCCCGTGACCGTCATCCGCCTCGTCGCCGCCGGCCTCGCCGTCTCGCTCAGCCTCGGCTCCGCCCGGGCGGTCGATCGCGATCTGACCGGCAGTATCGCCCGTCCCGACGCGGGTGAGCCGGCTCAGGATATCGTGGTCGCCGCTCCAGACGAGCGGACCACCGTGGTCGTGCTTCCCCAGCAGAGCGTGACCACGTCGGCCCCGTTGCAGAGGGTGCTGCCACCGCTGAAGCCGCTGCCGAAATGGGATCCGCGGGTCTGCATCGGCTGCTGAGCGGTTCCCCGAAGGCGACGCCGGCCAGACGGTCTGAGATCGGCGGAACTTGGCGGCCGGCGCGCGCGTCGACTCGGTGACCCCATCGAACTCCAGAGCTGACCATGCGCGCCATCCTCCTCGCCGGCCTCTGCCTGTCGCCGCTTCTCGCGACCCACGTCCTGGCTCAGGTGCAGCAGAACAATCCCAACGCCGCGAACCAGTCGATGGAAAACAACAACCAGCTGCGGTCGCTGCGCCAGGAGCAGACGACGCAGGGCAACACGCTGCGGATGGACATCCAGCGGAATCAGGCCGCGACGCCGGCTCCCAACACCGGGCCGAACGCGGTCGCCCCGATCGGCGGCGGGACCGGGATCGGCCGCTGAGCCAAACCCGGGTCCCGCCGCCCGCGATCAGGCCGTTGCGGGCAGGGCGGGGCGGCTCTCGATCGCCTTGCGCACAATCGCCTCGACCTCGGCCCGCCGCGCTCCGGACAGGGGCTTGCGCGGACCGCGCACGTGCTCGGTCGAGTTGATCGCGAGGCACTCGGCGAGCTTGATGTTCTGGACCAGGTAGGTCGAGACATCGAGGTCGAGGAGCGGCCGGAACCAGCGGTAGATCGCCAGCGCCTCCTGGGTGCGCCCCGCCTGCATCAGCCGGTAGATCGCGACCGTCTCCGACGGGAACGCGCAGACGAGGCCGGCGACCCAGCCGCAGGCGCCGACCGCGAGCGCTTCCAGGGCGAGGTTGTCGACGCCGGTCAGGACGGCGTAGCGGTCGCCCAGCCGGTTGATGATCTCGGTGGTGCGGCGGATGTCGTCGGAGGATTCCTTGATGGCCACGAAGCGCGGATCCGCGGCCAAGTCCTCCATGATCTCGGGCGTGACGTCGACCCGGTAGGCAACGCGGTTGGAATAGATCATCACCGGCAGGTCGCCCGCGGCCGCGACGGCCCGCAGGGTCTCGACCGTCTCGGCCGGATCGGTGTGGTAGATCGGGCTCGGTACCACCATCAGGCCGCTGGCGCCGGCCTTGGCCGCCTTGGCGGCGAGGTCGCAGGCCTCGCGGGTGCCCGCCTCGGACACGGTCAGCAGGGTCGGCTTGCCCTTGGTGACCGACTGGGCCCGCTTGAGCACGCCGATGCGCTCGTCCTGGGACAGCATGGGCCCTTCGCCGAGCGAGCCGCACACGATGATGCCGTCGCATCCGGCGTCCATCTGGAGGCCGAAGCAGCGCTCCATCTCGGCATGGTCGAGGCTGCCGTCGGACTTGAACTTGGTCGTGACGGCGGGAATGACACCGGTCCACATGGTCGAATTTCCTTTTCGATCAACGGGTTGAACAGCACCGCACTCGGCTCGCGCGGCCATGGCTTCGCCCACGCCTCACACGGCGCGGCGGCGAAATCGGCCTGCCCATCGGGGCAGGGGGTGCCTCAGACCGCCTCGGCGGCCGGGGCTGTCTCGTGGGTGGCGATGAGGACCGGACGCCTCTTGATCCGCTCGGCCCGGCGGCGGCGCAGGTGCAGAAGCTCGCCGACCACGCCGCGCCGGAAGAACGAGACGCAGACGATGAAGATCAGGCCGATCACCACGGTCACGAGGTCGCCGATGGTCGCGAGGTAGTTCTGCAGCCCGACCACCAGCCCGGCCCCGAGCAGCGGCCCGAAGATCGTGCCGACGCCCCCGAGCAGGGTCATCAGCACCACCTCGGTCGAGGTGTGCAGCGAAACGTCGTTGAGGGAGACGAGCTGGAACACCAGCGCCTTCATCGCCCCGGCATAGCCGGCGACCGCCGCCGAGATCACGAAGGCCAGAAGCTTGAAGCGGTCGGTGTCGTAGCCGAGCGACGTCGCCCGCGCCTCGTTGTCCCGCACCGCCTGCAGGATCTGGCCGAAGGGCGAGTGGACCACGCGGTCCACGAACAGGAAGCCCGCCGCAAACAGCGCCAGCGTCACGTAGTACATCACCGTGTCGGAGGTGAGGTCGAGCCCGAACAGGCTGCCGCGCGGGATGCCCTGGAGCCCGTCCTCGCCGCCGGTCCAGCGGATCTGCACCGCCAGGAAATAGACGATCTGCGAGAGCGCCAGGGTGATCATCGCGAAGTAGATGCCCCGCCGCCGGATCGCGAGGCCACCGATGGCGAAGCCGACCAGAGCCGCCGCGGCGACGCCCGCCACGAAGGCCGCCGGCATCCCCAGCGGGTGGTTGCCGAAGCGGATCATCAGGGCGCCGGTGACGTAGCCGGCGCTGCCCAGGAAGGCGGCGTGCGCGAAGGACACGAGCCCGGTGAAGCCCAGGAGCAGGTTGAAGGCGCAGGCGAACAGCCCGTAGCACATCACCTTCATCACGAAGACCGGGTAGATCAGCCCCGGCACGAAGGGGACGACCAGGGTGAGCGCGACCAGGACCAGGACAATCTTGAAGGTGTTCGACATCGGCTCCCCTCAGACTTCGCGGCCGAACAGGCCGGCCGGGCGTACCAGCAGGGCCAGCGCCATGATGACGAAGACCACCACGGTCGAGGCCTCCGGGTAGACCACCTTGGTCAGCCCCTCGATCAGCCCGAGGGCGAGCCCGGTCATCATCGCGCCGAGGATCGAGCCGAGGCCGCCGATCACCACCACGGCGAAGACGATGTTGAGCAGGTTGCCGCCCATGAGCGGCGTCACCTGCATGATCGGCGCGGCCAGCACCCCGGCGATGCCGGCCAGCGCCACGCCGAACCCGTAGGTCAGGGTGATCATCACCGGCACGTTGATGCCGAAGGCCTGGAGCAGGCGCGGGTTCTCGGTCCCGGCGCGGAGGTAGGCGCCGAGCTTGGTCCGCTCGAACAGGAACCAGGTGAAGACGCAGATCAGCAGCGAGGCCACGACCACGAAGACGCGGTACTTCGGCAGCAGCATGAAGCCGACATCGACCGGCCCCTGCAGGATCTCCGGCGGCTCGTAGCCCTGGCCGGAGACGCCGAACACGTATCGGAAGCCCCCCTCCATCACCAGCGCCACCCCGAAGGTCAGGAGCAGGCCGTAGAGGTGGTCGAGATGGTAGAGCCGGCGCAGCAGCGTGCGTTCGATGACCATGCCGAACAGGGCGACGCAGAGCGGGGCCAGCACCAGCGCGACCCAGAAGCTGATCTGGAAGTCGGGATAGCCGAGCCAGGGCCCGATCTGGGTCAGCCCGATCCAGGCCAGGAACGCGGCCATCATGAACTGCGCCCCATGGGTGAAGTTGATGATGTTGAGCAGCCCGAAGATGATCGCCAGCCCCATGCTCAGGAGGGCGTAGAAGCAACCGCCGATGAGGCCGATGGTGAGCTGGGCCATGAAGGCCTGGAGGGTGATGTCCATCGGGGGGTCACCGGCGGCTGCGAGGGGCGGGGACCGCACGGAGACCGTCCGCGCGGAGCGTGGGGACGGCCTCAGCCCTTGGCGTTGAGCGGGCAGGCATCCGAGGGCTTCGGGAACACGTCGTCGCCCTTCAGGACCGCCCGGACGTTGTAGAAGTCCCAGTCGCGCTTGGATTCCGCCGGCTTCTTCACCTGCAGGAGCAGCATGTCGTGAACGAGGGCGCCGTCGGCGCGCAGCGTGCCGTTGCGGATCACCGCGTCGTCGATGGTCATGGTGCGCAGCTTGGCCATCACGGCGCCGGCCTCGTCGGTGCCCGCCGCCTCGATCGCCTTCAGGTAGCTGAGCGCGGCCGAGTAGACCGCCGCCTGCGACGCGCTCGGCATGCGCTTCATCTTGGCGAAGTACTTCTCCGCGAAGGCGCGCGAGCGGTCGTCGTAGTCCCAGTAGAAGGCTTCGGTAAGGTACATGTCCTGGGCCTTGGCCAGGCCGAGGCTCTTAACGTCGGTAATGTAGGTGAGCAGCGGGGCGATCACCTGCTTGTCGCCGCGCCCGATGCCGTACTCGGCGGCCTGCTTGACGGCGTTGATCGTGTCGCTGCCGGCATTGGCCAGCGCGATCACCTGGGCGCCACTGCCTTGCGCCTTCAGCATGAAGGAGGAGAAGTCGCCGCCCGGGAAGGGATGGCGCGACACGCCCAGCACCTTGCCGCCCTCGGCCTCGACCACCGCGGAGGCGTCCTTCTCGAGGGAATGGCCGAAGGTGTAGTCGGCGGTGACGAAGTACCAGGTCTTGCGGCCGGTCTTCAGCAGCGCCTTGGCGGTGCCGGCCGCGAGCGCGTAGGTGTTCACCATCCACTGCGCGTTGAGCGGCGAGCATTTCTCGTTGATCGCCGCCATGGCGACCCCGGCCGAGAGCATCGTCACCCGGTTCTTCTGCTTGGCGATCTCCATCACGGCAAGCGCCGTCGAGGAGGTCGGGAAGTCGGCGATCATGTCGACCTTGCCCTGGTCGAACCATTCCCGGGCGAGGTTGGCGGCGATGTCGGGCTTGTTCTGGTGGTCGGCCGCGATGAGTTCGATGGGGGCGTTCAGCACTTTGCCGCCCATCTCGTCGATGGCGATCTGCGCCGCCACGGCCGAGCCGCGCCCGGTGAAGTCGGAATAGATGCCCGACAGGTCGTTGAGGATGCCGATCTTGACGACGCCGTCGCTGATCGCCTCGGCGGCGAGCGCCGGCAGGGGGATCGACAGGGGGGCCGACGCGAGCGACGCGCCGAGCACGTAACCGATGAACCGTGACCGCATGTTCCCGCCTCCTGTTCGTCCCGAATACTTGCCCCTGCCGGAGCGTTGTCTGTGCATCGTCGTGTCCCGAAAGCCGGCAGCCGCCTTTCGGGATGAGACTCAGAGGCCGAGCAGGCGCCCGACCTCGGCCTCCCGTGCCGCCACCGCGTCGGCCGGGATCTCGGCCGCGACCCGTCCGTGCTCGATCACGTAGTGGCGGTCGGCGAGGTGCCGGGCGAAGTGGAAGTTCTGCTCGACCAGCACGATGGTGAAGCCGCGGCTCTTGAGCAGGGCCACCGCCCGGCCGAGCGCCTCGACGATGACCGGGGCGAGGCCCTCGGTGATCTCGTCCAGCAGCAGGATGCGGGCGCCCGTGGTCAGGATGCGGCCGAGCGCCAGCATCTGCTGCTCGCCGCCCGAGAGGCGGCCGCCGCCGCTGTCGGCCCGCTCGGCCAGGTTCGGAAACAGCGTCAGCACTTCGGCCACCGACATCCCGTCGGGGCCGAGGCGGGGCAGGAGGGTCAGGTTCTCCTGGGTCGTGAGCGAGCGATAGATGCCGCGCTCCTCCGGGCAGTAGCCGAGGCCGAGCCGGGCGATCCGGTGCGTGCTGAGCCGGATCGTCTCCTGCCCGCGCACCCGCACCGAGCCGGCGCGCCGGTCGGTCAGGCCCAGGATGGCCTTGAGCGTGGTGCTGCGCCCGGCACCGTTGCGGCCGAGCAGGGTCACGCACTCGCCCTCGCGCACCGTGAGGTCGATCCCGTGCAGGACGTGGCTCTCGCCGTACCAGGCTTCGAGCCCGCGGATCTGCAGGGCGATGGCGGGCTCAGGCAAGTCCTTTTTGGGCAAGTCCTTTTTGGGCAAGTCCGTCTCGGGCGAGTCCGTCTCGGGCAAGTCCGTCTCAGGCATGTCCGCCTCCGAGATAGGCCGCCTTAACGCCGGGATCGTTGGAGACCTCGGCGTAGCTGCCCTGGGCGAGGATCTCGCCGCGCTGGAGCACGGTGATCGCGTCGCAGAGGTCCGCCACCACCGACATGTTGTGCTCGACCATCAGAATGGTGCGACCCACGGCGATCCGCCGGATCAGCCGCTTGATCCGGTCGACATCGTCGAGGGCCATGCCCTGGGTCGGCTCGTCGAGGAGAAGGAGGGGCGGATCGAGGGCAAGCGTCGTGGCGATCTCGAGGGTGCGCTTGCGCCCGTAGGAAAGATCGGCGGCGTTCGTGTCGGCGTAATCCGCAAGGCCGACCTCGGACAGAAGCACCATGGCCTCGTCGTCGAGCACGGACAACGATCGGATCGAGCGCCAGAACCAATATTGCGTCCCCAATCGCCGCTGGAGCGCGACACGGACATTGTCACGCACGCTCATGTGCGGGAAAGTCGCCGAGATCTGGAACGAGCGCACGATTCCCCGCCGGGCGATCGCCGCCGAACTCTCGTGCGTGATGTCGGCCCCTTCGTAGAGGATGCGTCCGCCGGTCGGCGTGTGGACCTTGGTCAGCAGGTTGAAGAACGTGGTCTTGCCGGCGCCGTTGGGGCCGATGAGCGCGTGGATGGCGTGACGGCGGACCGAAAAGTCGACGTCCCGGACGGCCGTGAAACCGCCGAACGCCTTGGTCAGCCCCTCTGTCACCAACGCGTGCTCAGCCACGACACCCCCACCGGCTCCGTTTCTGTAGATTGTATAAAATCTTCAGATGCGTCAAGCGTCCTCTGCGACGACAGCTGCACAATCAGCGGGCTTACCCGGCCGGGGCGTTCCGGTAGATCGCCACCAGCGATACGGCGGCGTGCGCGATGTGCGCTTGCAAGAGTTCGGCCGCCTCGGAGATGCGGCCCACCTCGCAGAGCGCCACGATCTGCGTGTGCTCGTGATCGGCACGCGCGGTGTCCCCGGAGGCGGACAGCTGCAGCCGCGTCGGGCGATCGCAATCCTGCAGCAGGGCGGAGACGATGCTGAGCGAGCGGGGGCGATCGGCGTAACGGAGCAGATCGAGGTGGAAGCTTCGGTTCAGCTCGCCCCATCGGTCGACCTGGCCAGCCTCGAGCGCCGCGCCGTACTCGTCGGTGAGGCCGCGCAGCCTCCGATAATCCGCCGCCCCGAAGCGGCGTGCGGAGAGCGCCAGCAGCGGCGGTTCGAGCTGCTCGCGCAGGCGGAAGATGTCTTCCACTTCCTCGACGGTCAGGCCGGTCACGAGCGCCCCGCGATGCGGCACGATCCTGACCAGCCCTTGAGCCTCCAGCTGCAGCAGCGCCTCCCGAACCGGGATGCGGCTGATGCCGAACTCCTCCGCCAGCGCATCCTGGCGCAGCTGGATCCCGGGCGCGAACTCACCGTTCAGGATGCGCTGACGAAGCGATTCCGTGACCGCGGCCGAAACGGTCTTGTGGCGCAGGCGATCGGTGGGACGTGACGGAGGATTGGGATTGGGATCAGGCATCGGCACCTCGGAATGCGTGTAGATTTTATCCGAAGTCGATGCGTTGCGACAGACGGGGTCCTCACGCGGGCCGGGGCGTTGCCGGGCGCAGGCCGATGAACGTCCCGTGGGTCACCAAGCCGGCCCGACCCTCGCGTCGCGGCCGCCATCGCCGCCGCGACGCGAGGGCTGGGGGTGCCACTCAGTCCCCCCGTTCGCCGCGCAGGGTCTTCAGGCCGATGCCGGTCGCCTCGAAGCCGCCATCGACGGCGAGCTGCTGGCCCGTGACGAAGGAGGCCCGTTCGGAGCAGAGGAACACGATCGCCTCCGCGAGTTCCGACTCGAGGCCGTAGCGCCCCAACGGGACGGCATCGTGATAGTCGGCGCGGATCTCCGGGCTGTGAACCGCCTTGGCCATCGCGGTGTCCACCGGCCCGGGGGCGACCGCGTTCACCCGGATCCCGAACTGCGCCAGCTCGACGGCCTGCTGCTTGGTGAGCTGGGCCAACGCCGCCTTGCTGGTGCCGTAGGCGGTCCGCAGCGTCGAGGCGCGCAGGCCCGAGATCGAGGTGATGTTCACGATCGCGCCGCCGCGCTCGGAAAGCAGCGGGACGGCCGCCTGCGTGCACAGGAACGGCCCCGACAGGTTCACGGCGAGCACCCGCGACCAATCGTCGAACGTGGTCTCCATCAGCGGCTTAAAGATCGCGATGCCGGCGTTGTTGACCAGCGCGTCGAGCCGCCCGAACCGGTCGGCAACCTGCCGCATCGCGCCGGCGACCGCCTGCGGATCGGAGACGTCCGCGGTGACCGCCAGCACCGCCTCGGGCCGGTCGAGCCCGGCGGCGGCGGCGGCCACGGCCGGGCCGTCGATGTCGAGGAGGGCGACACGCCACCCGTCCGCGAGGAACCGGCTCGCGGCGGCGAGCCTGATGCCGCGGGCCGCCCCCGTCACCAGCGCGGTCCGGTCCTGGGTGTCGCTCATAGCGTCATATCCGTGGGCGAGGGCCGCGCGTCGGCGGCGGGGGATCGTTCCGGCAGCGGCCGGCCTTGCTCATGATGTGCGCCGGCAGCACCGACCGAGACCGCTTCCGCAAGTCCATACGATGCGAGACTTGAATTTCCAGTCCTTCCGTCGGCAGCGCTGCACCGAACATCAGGACCGGCTGCGCTGAACGCGAAGCCTGCGCGCGGCAAACGGACGCCTCGGCACCTTCGGGGCCTGCATCCGCGTGACCGCGATGTGCAACGCGGCTAGCACGGTGATGGCGCAGCCGTGCCGACGCGGTCCGGGCACCCGCCGAGGAATCCCGTCCCGGCGGCTGGCCACGACGGGCCGACGTCATGACCGACCGATCCGGCGCTGCAGCAGCTGCCCCGACCGTCTCCACGCTGGCGGCGACGGCCATCGTCGTGGCCGACATGATCGGCATCGGCGTCTTCACCAGCCTCGGCTTCCAGGTCGCCGACATCCCGTCCGGCTTCACGCTGCTGCTGCTGTGGTTCGTCGGCGGCGTGGTCGCGCTGTGCGGGGCGCTCTGCTACGCCGAACTCGCCACGATGTTTCCCCGCTCCAGCGGCGAGTACAACCTCCTCACGCAGATATATAGCCCGGCGGTCGGGTTCATGGCCGGGTGGCTCTCGGGCACCGTCGGCTTCGCCGCGCCGGTGGCGCTCGCCGCCATGGCGCTCGGCCAGTACGGCAAGGCGGTGCTGCCCGGGGCGCCGCCGCTCCTGCTCGGCCTCGCGGCGATCTGGATCGTCTCGCTCGTCCACCTGCGGGGCACGCGCCACAGCAGCGCGTTCCAGATCGGGTTCACGCTGCTGAAGCTGGCGCTGATCATCGCCTTCATCGGGGCGGGTTTCGCGCGAGGGGGCGGTGCGGCGATCGGCTTCTCGCCCGCTTCGTTCGATCCGGCGCAGGTCGTCAGCGCCAGCTTCGCGATCAGCCTCGTCTTCGTGATGTACGCCTATTCGGGCTGGAACGCCGCGACCTACATCGTCGGCGAGCTCGCCGACCCGCCGCGCAGCCTGCCGCGGGCGCTGTTCCTCGGGACCGGCCTCGTCGTCGCGCTCTCCATCGCGCTGAACGCGGTGTTCCTCTACACGACGCCCGCCGCCGAACTCGCCGGCCAGGTCGAGGTCGCGGTGATCGCCGGCCGTCACGTCTTCGGCGATGTGGGCGGCCGCGTCGTGGGTGGGCTGATCTGCGCCGGGCTGATCCCGACGATCGGCGCGATGATGTGGATCGGCCCGCGCGTCACCGTCGCGATGGGCGAGGACGTGACGCTGCTGCGCCTGTTCGCCCGGCGCACGCGGCGCGGGGTGCCGGGCGCCGCGCTTCTCCTTCAGGCCTGCGTCGCCACCATCCTGCTGTTCACCCAGAGCTTCGAGGCGGTGCTCGACTTCATCCAGTTCAGCCTGATCCTGTGTTCGTTCCTGACCGTGATCGGGCTGATCAAGCTCCGGATCGCCCGGCCCGACCTGCCGCGGCCGTTCCGGGCCTGGGGCTACCCGGTCACCCCGATGATCTTCCTGTCGGTCACGCTGTTCATGCTGGTCCACCTCGTGACCGTCCGGCCGCTCCAGTCCCTCGCGGGCCTCGCGCTGATGCTGGCCGGCTTCCTCCTGTACGGCATCGCGACGGCGCGGGAGCGGAAGACGGCGCGCATGGCGCCGCCGCGGTGAGGCCGGCGCCGCCTGCCCGGACGGCACCCGGCCCGGGGCCGCGCGCGATCACGGTCTTCAGGGAGCGGGCTTGAACGCCCGCAGCACGTCGAGCCGATACTCGGCGGTTCGCGACTGCTTCAGGACCCGCGCAAAACCTTGGGCGCCCGCGATGAAGCCTTCCGCCGCCTCGTCGCCGGAGAGCGGGTAATGGGTGACGCCGAGCCAGTGGACCAGCACGATGTCCGCTTCGGGGAGCACCGAGCCCTCCACCCGCGCGACCAGCCGGGCGAGGTCTGCGCGGTCGAGATAATAGGCGACCTCGGAGATCAGGATCAGGTCGAACCGCCCGTCCGGCCATGCGCCCGGAACGGCCGCGAGCTGGAAGCGCACGTTCGGGCAATCGGCGCAGCGCGCCCGTGCGTCGTCCAGGACGGAGGGGACCACGTCGAGCCCGATCAGCGCGTCGCACCGGGGGCAGAGCTGATGCGTGAACACGCCGATCGAGCAGCCGACTTCGAGGCCGGATGCGTAGCGGGCCCGCGGCAGGGCCGCGAGCGTCGCCGCATACTTGTCGCGCTCGTAAGGGCTCGTGGCGAAGCGCCACGGATCCGACTCCGTGGCGTACATGCCCTTGAAGTAATCGGTATCGAGACTCTTCGCGCGGCGGCCCGCCGAAGTCTCGGCCGGCCGCGTGGGGTCGGCCTCGGCGCCCGAGGCACTTTGCATCCCGAGCATCGCGCTCGTCACGGCTGCGCCTCCGGCTTGCAGCAGGCGGCGCCGGGAGGCCGATTTGCGATCACGCACGAGAGGCCTCACCGCGCCTTCGGGATTGTGACGGTGAAACCGGGCGCGGTCCGGGCGGTTCCGGGCTGCGGCGTCAGGCGGCGCTGCCCGCCGCGGCGCGGCCGCCGAGATACGCGGCGCGGATGTCGTCGTTGGCCCAGAGCGCCTGCGGATCGCCTTCGAGGACGAGGCGGCCCGTCTCCAGCACGTAGCCGCGGTCGGCCACCGACAGGCCCATGCGGGCGTTCTGCTCGACCAGCAGCACCGTCGTGCCGCGGCGCCGCACCTCCGCGATGATCGCGAACACCGCCTGGACGATCACCGGGGCGAGGCCGAGCGAGGGCTCGTCCAGCAGCAGGAGGCGCGGCTTGGCCATCAGGCCGCGGGCGAGCGCCACCATCTGGAGCTGGCCGCCCGAGAGGGTCCAGCCGAGCGCGTCGCCGAAGCGCCGGATGTCGGGGAACAGCTCGAACATCGCCTCGACCTCGTCGCGCAAGGCGCGTTTCGGGACGCCGGACTGGTTCGAGGCGCCGAGCATGATGTTCTCGCGCACCGTGAGCCCCGGGAAGACCCGGCGCCCCTCGGGCACGTGGGCGACGCCGAGGCGCACGATCGCTTCGGGCTTCAGGCCGTGGAGCGGCTGCCCGTCGAGCAGGATGCTGCCGCCCGCCGGCTTCACCAAGCCGGAGATCGCCTTGAGGGTGGTCGACTTGCCGGCCCCGTTGGAGCCGAGCAGGGTCACGACCTCGCCCGTGCCGACCACGAACGAGAGCCCGCGCACGGCCTCGATCTCGCCGTAGCGGACGGTGAGGTCGCGGATCTCCAGGACCGGGTTCGACACGGCGGTGCTCATCCTGCTCAGGCCGGCGAGAGATCGGTCTTCAACGCGGTCTGGAGCCCCGCGCCCGGCCCGGTCGCGGCGTCCTCCCCGAGATAGGCCTCGATCACGGCGGGTTCGCGCAGCACGGAGGCGGTGACCCCGTCCGCGATGCGCCGACCGAAGTTCAGGACGGTGACGTGGCTCGCCACGTCGCTGACCAGGGTCATGTCGTGGTCGATGATCAGGATGGTCAGGCCCTTGGCCGCCATCCGGCGCAGCAGCACCGTCAGGGCGTTCTTCTCGCTGGAATTGAGCCCGGCGGCCGGCTCGTCGAGGAGCAGCAGCGTCGGGTTGCCGGCGAGCGCCCGGGCGATCTCGATCAGGCGCTGGTGCCCGTAGGAGAAGCCCGAGATCGGCTCCTGCGCCCGCGCCTCCAGCCCGACGAAGGCCAGGGCCGCGCGCGCCCGGGCCTCCAGCGCCGGCCGGTCGCTTGCGCCAAGGGGGTTGTTCGGGCGCTCGGCGCCGATCACCACATTCTCCAGGGCGCTCATCGAACGGAACAGGCGGATGTTCTGGAACGTGCGCCCGATCCCGACCGCGGCGCGCCGGTGCGGGGGAAACCGGGTGATGTCCCGGTCCTGGAGGCGCATGCTGCCGCCGGTCGGCGTGTAGAGACCGGACAGGACGTTGAGCGTCGTGGTCTTGCCCGAGCCGTTCGGGCCGATCAGCGCGTGGATGCCGCCGCGGGTGACGGTGAAATCGATCGCGTCCACGGCCTTGAGGCCACCGAAATGCTTGGACAGGCCTGACACGGTCAGCAGCGTCGCCGAGGCGTCGCGCTCCTGGCTCAGGGTCAGCTCCGGGGCGGGCGCAGGCGCAGGCTTGGCAGGCCGCAGCCGCCGGACCTGATCGCCCAGAAATCCCCAGATGCCGTCGGGCATGAACACGACGATCAGGATCACCGCGAGCCCGTAGATCGCCAGGTACAGGCCCGGGATCTCCTTGAGGAAGCGCAGCCATTCCGGGATCAGAATCAGCAGGCCCGTGCCGATCACCGCGCCCACCGGCGAACCGACGCCGCCCAGCAGCGCCATGGTCAGGAAGACGATGGACTCGGCGAAGGAGAACTGGTCCGGGCTGATATACGTGAAGCTGCCGGCAAACAGGCCGCCGCCCAGGCCCGCCAGCAACGCCCCGATGGCGAAGGCCGCGACCTTGGTGCGGTAGACGTCGATCCCGCTGACGCCCGCGGCCAGTTCGTTGTCGCGCACCGCCCGCATGGCGCGCCCGAGCCGGGTCCGCGGCAGGTGCCAGACCAGCCAGCCGACCACCGCCAGGACCAGGACGCACAGCGCGAGGTAGCTCTGTCCATCCGCGAACAGGGCCGGGCGGCGGATGTTCGGCACCCCGTCCGGGCCGTGGGTGACCGGGATCCAGTTGGTCAGGACCAGGGTGAGGATCTGCTGGAACGAGATCGTCACCATGGCGAGGTAGTGGCCACCGAGCCGCAGCGTCGAGGCGCCGAGCACCGCCCCGAGCACGACCGCCAGCGCGAGCCCGATCGGCAGGCACAGCCAGAAATTCAGGCCGTGATCGACCGTGCCGAGGCCGACCGCGTAGGCGCCGATCCCGAAGAAGGCGGCCTGGGCCAGGTTGATCTGGCCGCACAGCCCGAGCACGACGGTGAGCCCGATCACCGCGATCGCGTAGGTCGCGGCCTGCATCAGGATGTTGAGGACGTAGCCGCTGAGCGGCGTGGTCGCGGCGAGCGCCACGGCGGCTGCGGCGAAACCCGCATAGGCGAGGCTGCCGAGCGGCATCGGCCGGGAGGGCCGGGGGGCGGTCCCCGAGAGGGTCGGGTTGGCCGTCGTCGGATCGGCGCTCATGCTTTCTCCGCCACACGCTCGCCGAACAGCCCCTGCGGGCGCACGACCAGGAAGGCCACGAGGACGATGAAGGCGAAGGCGTCCTTGTACGGCACCGAGACGTAGGCCGCTCCGAAGGTCTCGATGATGCCGAGCGCCAGCCCGCCGATGATCGCGCCGGTCACGTCGCCGAACCCGCCGATGATCGTCGCGGCGAAGGCCTTCAGCGCGATGGTCGCGCCCATCTGGATCGACACGAACAGAACCGGTGCCACGAGGATGCCGGCGATGCCGCCGAGCACGGCGCTGTAGACGAAGGTGAGCATGATCATGCCGGCGACCGGGATGCCGAGGAGCGCCGCCATCTCCTTGTCCTGGGAGGTCGCCTGGAGCTTCTTGCCGACCAGGGTGTGCTCGAAGAACCAGTACTGGAACGCCACGAGCGCCGCGGTCACCGCGATGATCAGCAGGTACTGGCTGTCGAGGAAGACCGGGCCGAGCAGGAAGCCCTGCGTCTCGAACACCGGCGGCAGGACCTGCGGCTGCGGTCCGTAGAGGGCGAGCGTGGTGTTGGCCAGGAAGATCGAGGCGCCGATGGTCGAGATGATCACCGGCAGGTAGGTGCGGTGGCGCAGGGGATAGTAGACGCCGAGGTTGAACAGGGCGCCGAGCAGAGCCATCCCGCCGATGGTGAGCAGCACCGAGAGCCAGTACGGCCACTCGAGATCGACGGCGAACACCACCATCAGGAAGGCCGCGACCATCGAGAACTCGCCCTGCGCGAAGTTCACGACGTTCGTGGCGCGGAAGATCAGCACGAAGCCCAGGGCCACGAGGGCGTAGACCGAGCCGATGCCGATTCCGGTGAAGAGGAGCTGGAGGATCAGGTCCATGTGCGCGCCCGTGCCCCGTCCGCGACGACGTGTTCAGCCCTGATAGAAGTCGATGCGCCGGTCGAACGTGATCGTGCCCTTGTCGTTGCGCACGACGTTGTAGCCGTGCAGGCCGTCGCCGTTCTTGTCGAAGTTGTAGGTGCCCTCGGCGCCCGCGTGGCCCCGCACCGCCAGCAGCGCCTCGCGGATCGCCTGCGGGTCGGTCTTGCCCGCCTTGTTGATCGCCAGCGCCAGGACCGTCACCGCGTCGAAGGTCCAGGAGGATTGGTTGTCGGGGGCGATCTTGGTCGCGGCGCGGTAGGCCTTGCCGTAGGCCCGGGCCGCGTCGCTCGATTCCTCCGCGTAGTCGGCCACGCCGTAGGTCCCGTAGAGCGAGGGCCCGGCGAGCTTCAGCGCCGTGACGTTGGTGATCGAGGGCGAGCCGACCCAGGGGGCGGTGACGCCGAGCTGGCGGAGCTGGCGGGCGAAGATGCCGAGGTCGTTCTCGAAGGTGAAGTACGAGCCGATCACGTCGGCCCCGGCCTGCCGGATCGCCAGCACCACGGGGGTGAAGTCCTGGCCCTGGTTGGCGTAGCCCTGGTCGAGCACGACCGTGGCGCCGACCTTACCCAGGCTCTCGGTCAGCGCCTTGGCGCCGCTCGTGCCGAAGGCGTCGGTGGAGTGGATGATCGCCCACTTCTTCTTGCCGAGGCCGTTGACGCCGTGCTCGGCGATCACCCGGGCCGAGAAGCTGTCGTTGGGCCGGAAGCGGAACATCCACGGGTTGCCGAGCTGCGTCAGCACCGGGTCGGTGCCGCCGAAGCACATCGGCTTGCCGGTCTTGAGGATGTCCGGCGCCATCGCGTGGTTCTGCGTGGAGCGGACCGAGCCCAGGAAGCCGACGAGATCGGGCTGCGAGGCCAGCTTGGAGAAGGCCAGCACGGCGCCGGGATTGGTGGTCTGGTCGTCCTCGGTGACGATCTCCAGCGGCTTGCCGAGCACGCCGCCGGCCTTGTTGACCGCCTCCAGGGCGATCTTGGCGCCGTTGAGAGCGAAGCGCCCCGCATCCGCGCCGGGGCCCGTGACCGGCAGCACCATGCCGATCCGGATCGTCGCGCCGGCGCCCTGCGCGTGACTCGATCGGATCACCCCCGGGGCGAGGCCGCTCGCAGCCGCGCAAGCGGCACCCGTCAAGAAAACGCGACGCGTCGTCTTCATCGGCATTCCCGTCCCGCCGCCGGTTCTTGTGCCCGACGTTGATTGTATTGGGCAATGCGGAACGCTTCATTGTCTATCCCGCGTCACCCGAACCGGTCGCCTTACGGGTTAAGAAAGCCTAGGATCGTTACCCGAACGCGCCCGACGAGGCGCGACGACGGGAGATAGACCATCATGCGGATCGACGCCGCCGGACTGACCGCCTTCGTGCGGGACATCTTCGTTCGGGAGGGCTGCTCGGAGGCGGAAGCGGGGCGGATCGGCCAGTTCCTCGTGGCCGCCAACCTCACCGGCCACGACAGCCACGGGGTCATCCGGGTGCCGCGCTACGTCGCGTGGCTGCGCGACGGCGAACTCGTGGCCGACCGCAGCCCCGATGTGCTGATCGACGGGGGTGCCTTCGCGCTGGTGGACGCCCATTACGGCTTCGGCCAGACCGCCGGCCCGTTCGCCACCGATCTCGGCATCGCCAAGGCCGGTGAGCACGGCGTCTCGGTCATCGCCCTGCGGCATGCCGGGCATCTCGGGCGGATCGGCGAATGGGCCGAGCGTGCCGCCGCCGCGGGCCTGATCTCGGTGCATTTCGTCAACGTCGCCGGCAGCCTGCTCGTCGCGCCGTTCGGCTCGGTGGAGCGACGCTTCTCCACAAACCCCGTCGCGGCCGCCTTTCCGCTTCCGGGGCGCGACCCGATCGTCCTCGACTTCGCGACCTCGGCGGTCGCCGAGGGCAAGGTCCTGGTGGCCTCGCAGGGGGGCAAGCCCCTGCCCGAGGGCGTGCTGATCGAGCCGGATGGCCGCCTCAGCGCCGACCCGACCACCTTGTTCGGCCCGCTCGACGGGCCGGACCGCGACAATCAGAAGGGCACGGGCGCGATTCGGGCCTTCGGCGAGCACAAGGGCTCGGGCCTGTCGCTGATGTGCGAGCTCCTGGCCGGCGCGCTCACCGGCTCCGGTACGGCGGGGCCGGGCAAGCGCCGGGTCTGCAACGGCATGCTCTCGCTCTACATGACGCCGAGCGCTTTCGGCTCGGACGACGCGATCGCGGCCGAGGCGCGCAGCTATCTCGATTTCTTCGCCTCCGCCCAGCCGGCGCCGGGTGGCGCGGTGCTGCTGCCCGGGGAGCCCGAGCGCCGCATGAAGGCGGAACGCCTCGCCGAGGGCGTGCCGCTTCCCGAGCCCGTCTGGGAGACGCTGCTCGCCGCCGGCCGGCCGCACGGCCTCGACGGGCAATCCTACTGCGCCTGAGGGGGCCCGGTCGCCCGAGCGGGGCGAACACCCCCCCCTTGGGCAGGATCTCGACGGCGCGCATCAGGGGCGCGCCGGGGCGTGAAACGGTTCGCTAACCGAAGCCGCCCACCCTCGCGCGCATGTCCAAGCGAACGATCCGAACGGCGAGGGGCGTCCTCTGGATCGCGGCCCTCGCACTCTGCTGTTTTTCGGCCGTGATGCTGGTGAAGGCCAACCGCCCCGCGGAGCGGTCGGTCGCGGCGCCGTCATCCTCCGATCCCGTCACGACGGGATCCATCGACCGGGCTCCGATCCGATGGTGCGGGGCTGCCCCGTGGTGCCGCTGACCGTCGCTACCGTTTCCACTGCTTGACGAGGATCTCATGCGACACTGGATCTCCCTGCCGATCGTGCTGATGCTCGGCTTCGTGACGCCGGCTCACGCGCAAGGCCTGGCGCGCGGCGCGCAGGACGGTCGGGAGCGCGGCGAGGCCATCGCGGGCCCGCTCGGCGCCGTGGTCGGCGGCGCGATCGGTGCCGCCGTCGGCACGGCCAACAGCATCCTCGGGATCGACCGGCGGGACCGCTTCCGCATCTACGCGATCGGCGAGCAGCGGCCCTCCTTCGCCTACGCGGGGCCGGTGCGGGTCGGAACCGTCCTGCCGGAGGACGGTGTGGTCTATTACGACGTGCCGGCCGAATTCGCGCTGCCGAACTACAACTACACCATCGTCAACGATCACCCCGTGCTGGTCGAGCCGCGGACGCGGCGCATCGTCGAGGTCATCGATTAGGGGCTGCGCGCATCCGCGCGGAGCCGAGGTTTCACGCCGCCGGGACGCGCCCGGCGGCGTGGTCGTGCTCGGCGCGGGGCGCCGACGCGATGTTACTTCAGGCGCGCGGCGGCCCAGGCGATGTGGTCGGCCATGAAGGTCGAGATGAAGAAGTAGGAGTGGTCGTAGCCCTCGCGCATGTTGAGGGTCAGTGCGATCCCGGCCTTCTTGCAGGCCTCCTCCAGCAGCCAGGGGCGCAGGCCGTCCTGGAGGAAGCTGTCGGCGGTGCCCTGATCGACCAGGAACTCGGGGAAGCGCTTGCCGTCCTCGATCAGCGCGGTGGCGTCGTGGGCACGCCAGGCGGCCGTGTCGGACCCGAGATACTTCTCGAAGGCCGGCTTCGACCAACCGGCCGTCGCGGGCTGGGCGATCGGCGCGAAGGCGGAGCAGGACTTGAAGCGCTCCGGGTAGGTCAACGCGATGGTGAGCGCGCCGTGGCCGCCCATGGAATGGCCGAAGATGCCCTGGCGGGTCATGTCGGCGGGGAACTCCTTCGCGATGAGGGCCGGCAGCTCCTCCGTCACGTAGCTCCACATCCTGTAGTTCTTGTCATAGGGCGCCTGCGTGGCGTCCAGATAGAACCCGGCGCCGGAGCCGAACTGCCAGTTGCCCTCCTCGTCCGGGATGCCGGGGCCGCGCGGACTGGTGTCGGGGGCCACGATGATCACGCCGTGCTCCGCGGCAGCGGCGCGGTACTCGCCCTTGTCCATGACGTTGGCGTGCGTGCAGGTGAGCCCGGACAGGTACCACAGCACCGGGACCGGGCCCTTTTCGGCCTGGGGCGGCACGAACACCGCGAAGGTCATCGGGCATTCCGTGGTCTGCGCGTCGTGCTTGTAGACGCCCTGCGTGCCGCCGTGGGCGCGGGCCTTCGAGACGGTTTCCATCAGCTGTGATCTCCTGCTCGGGAGGCGGGAGCCCCGCTCGGGGGCTGGATCGCGGGCCCGGGTCTTCGAGAATGCGAGGACGTGCGCGGGGCTCCCCGGCCTTGCAGGCGGGGAGCCCCGGATCGGTCTTCCTCAGTAGACGACGACGGAGCGGATCGACTTGCCTTCGTGCATGAGGTCGAAGCCGTGGTTGATCTCGTCCAACGGCATGGTGTGGGTGATCAGATCGTCGATGTTGATCTTACCCTCCATGTACCAGTCGACGATCTTCGGCACGTCGGTGCGACCGCGGGCGCCGCCGAACGCCGAGCCCCGCCAGACCCGGCCGGTGACGAGCTGGAACGGGCGGGTCGAGATCTCGCGGCCGGCCTCCGCCACGCCGATGACGATCGACTCGCCCCAGCCGCGATGGCAGCATTCGAGGGCCTGGCGCATCACGTGGACGTTGCCGGTGCAATCGAAGGAGAAGTCGGCGCCGCCGCCCGTGAGATCGACGATGGCCTGGACCACCTTGTCGGTGCCGACCTCGTTCGGGTTGATGAAGTGGGTCATCCCGAACTTGCGGGCCATGGCCTGCTTCTCCGGGTTGATGTCGACGCCGATGATCTTGTCGGCACCGACCATCCGGGCGGCCTGCAGCACGTTGAGGCCGATGCCGCCGAGGCCGAACACCACCACGTTGGCGCCGGGCCAGACCTTGGCGGTGTAGATCACCGCGCCGATGCCCGTGGTCACGCCGCAGCCGATGTAGCAGATCTTGTCGAAGGGGGCGTCTTCGCGGATCTTGGCGAGCGCGATGGCCGGCAGGACCGTGAAGTTCGAGAAGGTCGAGCAGCCCATGTAGTGGAACACGGTGTTCGACCCGTCGGGATTGCCGCCGGTGGAGACGCAGGAGAAGCGGCTGGTGCCGTCCGGCATGACGCCCTGGCCCTGGGTCGCCCGGATCGCGGTGCACAGGTTGGTGCGCTGCGAGAGGCAGGACTTACAGTTGCGGCATTCCGGCGTGTAGAGCGGGATGACGTGGTCGCCGGGCTTCAGCGTGGTCACGCCGGCGCCGACCTCGCGAACGATGCCCGCGCCCTCGTGGCCGAGGATCGCCGGGAACTTGCCCTCGGAATCGAGTCCCGAGAGGGTGTAGGCGTCGGTGTGGCAGATGCCGGTGGCCATCAGCTCGACGAGAACCTCGCCGGCCTTGGGCCCTTCGATGTCGATGGTCTCGATGGTGAGAGGCTTCTTGGCTTCCCACGCGACCGCGGCGCGCGTCTTCATCACGTGTTCCTGTTGTTTGGACGATCACGGACGGCGTCGAACGGCCGACTCTTCGGCGCGCCTCGCCCTGGGGCGGCACACCGAACGGTCCGAAAATCTGGGGTGTGTTTGATGGTTCTGGCGCCGAGATGCAACGTTTGCGGTCGCGTTTCGAACACGTCCCCCGCCCGGGCGGTCCGGGGAATGGGTCGCATCCGCACGGCGCGGGCCGCGCGCTAACTCCGGCGCATGGATCGCACCTCTCCCATCAATCGCCCCATGACCCGAGCCGCCGGGCTCGACCGGCTCGCCGCCTTCCTGGCCGGAGCCGGGGCCGATTACGCCGCCTGCCGCAACACCGACCGCGGTCCCGGCCGCGCGCCGACCACCTCGGCCCTCTCACCTTACCTGCGCCGGCGCCTGATCACGGAGGCCGAAGTCGCGGCCGCCGCCGAGAACGCGTTCGGCGATGGCGGCGCCGAGAAGTTCGTGTCCGAGGTGTTCTGGCGGACCTACTTCAAGGGCCATCTGGAGACCCACCCGTCCGCCTGGACGGACCACCACGCCCGGGTTGCTTGCGACCGGGAGCGGCTCGCCGCCGAGCCCGGACTGCGCCGCACCTACGCGATGGCGGTCGAGGGCCGGACCGGGATCGACGGGTTCGACGACTGGGCCCGCGACCTCGTCGAGACCGGCTGGCTGCACAACCACGCTCGGATGTGGTTCGCCTCGATCTGGATCTTCACGCTGCGCCTGCCCTGGGCGCTCGGAGCCGCGTTCTTCATGGACCACCTGGTCGATGGCGATCCGGCGAGCAACACCCTGTCCTGGCGCTGGGTGGCGGGGCTGCACACCCGGGGGAAGCACTATGTCGCCCGTGCCGAGAACATCCGGCGCTACACCGAGGGCCGCTTCGACCCCGTCGGCCTCGACGAGGAGCCGGACGCCCTCGACGAGGCGATGCCGCCCCGCGAGGTCCCGCTGCCCCGGGCCGAGACCGTGCCGGCAGGCGACATCGCGCTGCTGCTGCATCTCGACGACCTGCACCCGGAGAGCCTGCCGCTGAGGGACTCCCGGGTGGTTCGCGTCGGCGGCCTGCTGGTCCATGCCCCCGGGGCCTCCGAGCGGGTCCGGGCAGCCGACGCCGAGGCGATGGCCGATGCGCTGCAACGCTCCGCGGCGCAGTTCGGCTGCGAAGCGGGCCCGGTCGAGGCAGGCTGGTCCGGGGATCGTCCGGTCGTCACCGCCTGGGCTCCGGTGGGCCCGTCGGCCGATGCCCTGCCGGAGGATTGCATCCGGGTTCGCCGTGCATGGGACGAGACCGCCTGGCCGCGATCCACGCGCGGCTATTCCCGCCTGCGCTCGGTGATTCCCGCGGTCCTGACAGCATGAGGTCCCGGACCCGTCCGCCGCCGACTGTCCGCGCCGCGCTGATTTGAATCGTCGCGGTTCCGGGTCTTCCGGCCCCGGTCTTCATGGCGACCGACCCGGCAGATACGGTATGGAGCCGCCGGACGGCCTGACCGTTGGGAGACCGACGGCCAGGTCTGGCGACGCGGGGGCGGGATTTCGCTGCATGGATGTCGAACACGACGCGCTGCGTCGGCGCCTTCAGGAGGCCGAGGCCGAAATCGAGCGTTTGCGGGCGTACAACGCGAGCGCCGTGCATGCGCCGAGCGGCAACGAGCGCACGTCGGCGGCCGGGATCGACCTCCTGTTCACGGCGGCGGAGAAGACCCGCATGCCGCAGATCGTCACCGATCCCAACCTGCCCGACAATCCCATCGTCTTCGCCAACCGCGCCTTCCAGGAGCTGTGCGGCTACGGCGCGGAGGACCTGATCGGCCGCAACTGCCGGTTCCTCCAGGGGCCCGGGACGGATCCCGCCGACGTCGCCAAGGTCCGCGACGCCATTGCGGCCCGCCGCGACGTGGTCGTCGAGATCCTGAACTATCACCGCGACGGCAGGCCGTTCCGCAACGAACTCTACGTCAGCCCGGTCTTCGATGCGGACGGGCAGCTGCGCTACTTCTTCGCCAGCCAGCTGGACGTTACCCGCTTCCGCACCGAGGAGGAGCGCCTGGCCGAGAGCGAGGCGCGCTACCAGACCCTGTTCGAGGCCATCGATGCCGGCTTCTGCGTGGTGGAGATGCGGTTCGACGCCGAGGGCCGCGCGGTCGATTACCGCCTGATCGAGGTCAACCCGGCCTTCGAGCGCCATACCGGCCTGCGAAACGCGGCGGGGCGCTGGGTCAGCGAACTCGTTCCCGATCTCGAACCGTCCTGGTTCGAGACCTACGGTGCGGTCGCCATGACCGGGCGCTCGGTGCGCTTCGAGAGCGCCGCCGTGTCGATGGGGCGCTGGTTCGACGTCCATGCCCTGCGCGTCGGCGAGCCGGCGCGGCGGCGTGTCGCGATCCTGTTCAACGACATCACCGACCGGCGCCGCCTCGAGGATCACCTGGAGACCGCCGCCCGCGAGCGGACCGACGAGCGCGACACCCTGTGGCGGGCGAGCCGCGACCTGTTCGTGGTCTGCGGCTTCGACGGCGTGTACCGGGCGGTGAACCCGGCCTGGACCGCGACCCTCGGCTGGACCTCCGAGGATCTGGTCGGCGCCCGGTTCGACGCGTTCGTACACCCGGACGACCGGACGCTCGCGGAACAGGCGCTGGAGCGGGTGATTGCCGTCGGCGACGTCGACGACGTCGATGTCCGGTTCAGGACGCGCGACGGCGCCTATCGCTGGATCTCGTGGAACGTGGTCCCGCGCGGCGACCACTTCTACGCGGCGGGTCGGGACGTCACCGAGCGCAAAGCCCTCGAGGAGCAGCTCCGCCAATCCCAGAAGCTGGAGGCGGTGGGCCAGCTCACCGGCGGGGTGGCACACGACTTCAACAACCTGCTCACCGTGATCAAGTCGTCGACCGACCTGCTCAAGCGCCCGAACCTCCCCGAGGAGCGCCGCACCCGGTACGTCGACGCCATCTCGGACACCGTCGCCCGCGCCGCCAAGCTGACGGGCCAATTGCTGGCCTTCGCCCGGCGCCAGGCGCTCCAGCCCGAGGTGTTCGACGTCGGCCGCGGCGTGGCTTCGGTCTCCGACATGGTACGGACCCTGACGGGGGCGCGCATCCACGTCGACATGCAGGTCGTGCCCCTGCGGGACGCGGCGGGGCTGGAGAGCCCGTGCCTGATCGACGCCGATCCGAGCCAGTTCGATACGGCTCTGGTGAACATGGTGGTCAACGCGCGCGACGCCATGGCGGGCGAGGGCCGGATCACCATCCGGGTGCAGCCCGTGAATCGCGTCCCGGCCGTGCGGGCCCACCCGGCGATACAGGGGGATTTCGTCGCGGTCTCGGTGACCGATACCGGCACCGGCATCGCCCCCGGTGACCTGGAGCGGATCTTCGAGCCGTTCTTCACGACCAAGGGGGTGGGGCAGGGCACCGGTCTGGGCCTCAGCCAGGTGTTCGGCTTCGCCAAACAGTCCGGTGGCGAGGTCGTCGCCGAGAGCCGCCTGGGCGCGGGCAGCACCTTCACCCTGTATCTCCCGCGGGCGGTGGCTGCGGCTGTCCCGGAGGCCGAGGCGCCCGAGCCCGCGGCCCTGGCCGACGGCCACGGCACCTGCGTCCTCCTGGTCGAGGACAACCTCGAGGTCGGCGCGTTCGCCGCGCAGGCCCTGCAGGAACTGGGCTACAGCACGGTCTGGGCGACGGACGCGGAAAAGGCGCTACGCGAGTTCGAGCGTGTCCCGTTCCGCTTCGAGGTCGTGTTCTCGGACGTGGTGATGCCCGGCATGAACGGGGTCGAGCTGGCCCACGAGATCCGCCGCCGGCAATCCGACCTCCCGGTCGTCCTGGCGTCGGGCTACAGCGACGTGCTTGCAGCGCACGGCACCCACGGCTTCGAGCTGCTGCGCAAGCCGTACTCGGTCACCGACCTGTCGCGCATCCTGCGGCGCGCCGTCGAACGGGCACGGTCGCCGGCCCGGCGCTGACGGACGGGATCTCCCGCAGGCTGCGCGCGCAGGGAAGGGCACACTCCCCGCGGTGTGGGCGGCCTGAACTGAACCAGCGCCGGGACTGGCATCCGGGCGCCGAGGCCAACCCGCGATGAGATCGCCACGGCGGAGATTGATCGGAAAGGCCAAGCGTTCAGCTCACCGGCCTCTGGCCGGCCAACTGCGCTAATTGGCACGTCACCAGTACGCGGACGTACGGCAGCCGGGCTTTAACCCCAGGCAAACCGACACGTTACGCTGACGCCCTAAAGCATTGAGGAGATTGGCGCACCCGACACGATTCGAACGTGTGACCTTTGCCTTCGGAGGGCAACGCTCTATCCAGCTGAGCTACGGGTGCTAGCCGCGTCGATTTCCTAACCCAACCGCGGCGCCAGTGCAACGGTCTGGGTGAGGCTGCCTTTGCCTGCGTCCGTGTCCGGACTGGGACCGGATACCGAACCGGTTCCGGCCGTCGGCGGCGCGATGGCTGCAGGGTGTTGCCCTGGCGGTCTTGTCTTCGCGTGCGGTTTCCCGGTCCTTGGTGGTCGCTAGGGAATTATGGGGCGAGGCGGGTGTCGCAGCGGGTCGGCGGGGAAGACCGAGCGGCGAACAATTTCGGCACGCTGCGCGTGCTGTTCGCGATCCTGGTCGTGCTCTCGCACGCGCCGGAGCTGGCGGATGGCAATCGGTCGCGCGAATGGCTCACGCAGGTGTTCGGCACGCTGTCGCTGGGCGAGGTCGCGGTGGACGGATTCTTCCTGGTGAGCGGCTACCTGATTACCGCGAGCTACCGCGCCAAGCGTTCGTTCTCCGACTACCTGAAGCGGCGGGCGCTGCGGATCTATCCGGGCTTCGTGGTGGCGTCCCTCGTCTGCATCGCCGTCGTCGCGCCCCTGAGCGGCGGTGACCTGGCCGCGATCTCGCCCGCCGAGACCGTGCTGCGCCTGTCCCTGCTGCTGATGCCGGTGGTTCCGGGCGCGTTCGAGGCGCTGCCCTATCCGATCCTCAACGGATCGCTCTGGACGATTCCGTGCGAGTTCGGCTGCTACCTGCTGCTCGGTCTGGTCGGCGGCGCGCGCGCCCTGCGGCGGCGGCGGCGGCGGCGCTACCTCGTCCTGCTCGCCGGCCTGGGGGGAGTGCTGGCCCTGCGCTGGCTCGTCCTGCCGATCGGCCAGCCCGGGCATGGGCTCGGCGTTCTGTCGGAGATGATCCGCCTGAGCTTCGTGTTCTGCTGCGGCGGCGCCTTCCAGCTGTTCGGCGACCGGATCGCCTATACCGGCCGGGGCGCAGCCGCCGCCGCGTCGCTGCTCCTGCCGCTGATGTTCAGCCCGCCGCTCGCCGAGCCGGCCTTCGCGATTCTCGGCGGCTACCTGATCTTCTGGTTCGCCCTGGCGGTGCGCCCCAACGCCCTCAGCCGCGCCACCGCGCGCGTCGATGCCTCGTACGGGCTCTATCTCTATGCCTGGCCTGTGCAGAACCTGCTGGTCGCCCATCGGCCGGACCTGCCACCCTGGACGGCCGCGATCCTGACCCTCGCGGCGGCGGCCCCACTGGGGTTCCTGAGCTGGTACTTGGTCGAGAAGCCGATGCTCCGACACCGGCCCGGTACGCACCGGTCTGCGATCCGGGGTTCCGGCGACGCCCTGACGGCCGCCCCCGCGCTCGGCCCGTGACCGCGCGGTAACCGCGGGGGGCCTCGCGGGTTCTCGTCGGGAGAGCACCGGCCCTGCGGGTCGGGCGGAGGCCGGAGCAGGCGATGACGCAGACGATCGATCGCGGAACGCTGGACCGGCTGATCGCCCTCGGCCGGGCGCGGGGCGCACTCACGGCAATCGACCTGCAGGCCGTCCTCCCGGTCGACCGCATGGATGTCGACGCCCTGGTGCTGGTGATGCTGGAGCTCGACGCCGCGGGGGTGAGCGTCGAGCCGGAGGCCTTCGGACCGCCCCTGGATCGGGCGATCCCGGGATCGGTCATCCTCCCGGAGCAGCAGCCCGGGACGCCGCCGCCGGTCCTGCCGGCCGGCGGGACCAGGGCTCCGGCCGCGGCGGCGGAGCCCCGGCCGATTCGATCCGCCGCCGCGCCGGGCCTGGATCCCGACGACAGCCGCGACGCCACCCGGGCCGTCGCGTTGGCGGCCCTCGCGACGTTCCTCATCCTCGGCGCCGTGCTGCTGATGCTGTGAGCGGCGGGCCGGAACGCTTGCGCGGGCGGCTCCGTTGGCCCAGGCCCTGATGGATCGAGAGGATAGACCCGAACCATGCGTCAACGAGCCGACGGCACCCTGGCCCTGCTGGTCGCGGCCCTGCGCGAGAGCGCGACGCATCTGGAATCGCTCCTGAGCCTGGCGCGGACCGAGATCGACGGCAACGTCCGGGCCATCGTCTCGCTGGTCGCGATCGTCGGCACGATTCCCGTGCTGCTGATCGTCACGTTCTTTCTCGGGCTCGACGGACTCGTGAAGCTGCTCGCCGTGCCGTTCGGCTCCGAGGCGCCGGCGGCGCTGATCGTGGCGGCGCCGTTCCTGGTCGCGGCGTTCGCGCTCGGCTGGCTCGGCCTGCGCCGGATGGCGCTGTCGAACCTGGAGCCGTGGCGGACGTGGCGGCAGGTCAAGCAGGATGCCCGGGAGTTGGCGCGGCCCCGGGGGTAATCCGAGGTACCCGCCGCCTGCGGCAGGAGGGGGCGCCCTACCGCGTCGGCACCAGGATCGTGCTCGGCCCCGACTCGATCGGCACATCCAGATGGCAGCGCAGGCCCCCGGCCTCGAAGGCGAGGTCGACCATGCCGTCGAGCTCGCGCCGGACACCGCCGGAGATCAGGCGGGTCCCGAAGCCGGCCCGGGCCGGCGGCTGCACCGGCGGGCCGCCGCTCTCCTGCCAGTCGAGGCGCAGGCGCCGTATCCCGCCCTCCGGCGCGGCCAGCGACCACGAGACCCGCACCCGTCCCCCCGGCACCGCGAGGGCGCCATACTTGGCGGCGTTGGTGGTCAGCTCATGGATCGTCATCCCCAGGGCCAGCACGTGCCGGGGTGAGAGCGCGACGTCGGGCCCGTCGAGGCCGATCTGATCGGCGCCGGTGCGGTAGGGGTTCAGCTCGCTCTCCAGCACCTCACGCAGGGAGGCGCCGCTCCAATCTTCGCGGGTCAGGAGGTCGTGGGTCTTCGACAGCGCCAGGATCCGCGCCTCGAGGACGCCCTCGGCGCCGCGGGACTGGCGGGCCAGGGCCTGCACCGTGGCCAGGGTGTTCTTCACCCGGTGGTTCAGCTCGTGCAGCATCGTCACCTGCTGTTCCTGCAGGGCGCGGCCGTGGCGGATCTCGGCGTGCAGCGCGTCGGTGTTGCTCTGGAGCGCCGACGCCATGGCGTCGAGCTTGCGCCCGAGGCGGCCGAACTCCGCCAGGCCGCGCAGGCCCGTGCGGGCGGAGAGTTCGCCGTCCTGCCAGGCGGCCGCGACCCGGAGCAGGCGATCGATCGGGTGGCGGATGAACATCCGTCCGGCCAGGAGCGCCGCCGCCAGCGCCAGGACCGCGCCCAGGACGATCAGCACCAGCCCGCGGCGGCTGGCGGCATCGATATCCGCGAACGCCGCCGCGCTGTCGCGCCCGGCCACGAGGCGCACCCCGGAGAGCGGCCCCTCCGGCATGGCCGTGGCGATGACCCGCGTGCGGCCGTCAAGGCCCTCGGCGATGCGCACCTCGCCGTCCCGGGCCGTCCGCATCACGACGCGCTCCTGCGGGATCGGCTTGCCGATCCAGTCCGCCCCGTCCGGGCGCCGCGCGATGATCAGGCCGTCGCGGTCCGTCACCGTGATGGCCGTCTCGGCCTGGTGCAGGGTCTGCTCCAGATGGTCGGACAGCCAGTCGAGATCGACGGCGGCCAGAAGGACGTCCGTCGCGGAGCCATCGGTCGCGTCCCCCCCGGCCACGACCCGGGCGAAGTGGATCGAGGGCCGGTTCGAGACGGTCCCCAGCGCGTAGCCGCCGACCGCGAATCCGCCGGCTTCCAGGGCGCGGTGATGATAGGCGCGTGCGCCGGTCGAGTAGGATCCCGGTGCCGAGCCAGCGCTGTCGCAGATCACCGCGCCGGCGGGATCCGTGAGCGCGATCAGGATCACGTGCGGGAGCCGGGCGGCGGAGCGCTTCAGGTAGGCCGCGCAGGCAGCGGGGTCGCGCGCCCGCACGGATGGATCCCCGGAGATGAGGTCGAGCGCCTGGCGCATCCGCTCCGACAGCTGGGAGAAATCCTCCGCGGCGCCCCGGACGGTGGCGAGCGCGTCGGCACGCACCGCCGCGTCGCGGCTCGTGCGCAGGGCAACCTCGTTGTAGCCCTGGATCGCCAGAGCCGGCGTGAGCGCCAGCAGCACCAGCAGCAGGATGCGGGTGGTGAGCGACATGGGCGGTCAGTCGAGACCCGCGATCATCGCGCGCACCCGGGCGGCCAGGGCCTCGACCGGGAACGGCTTGGTCATCATCCGCATGCCGGGTTCGAGGTGGCCGTTGCCGAAGGTCGCGTTCTCGGCGTAGCCGGTGATGAACAGCACCTTCAGGTCCGGCCGGTCCGGGCGGATGGCGTCGACCATCTGGCGGCCATTGAGGCCACCGGGCAATCCGACGTCGCTGATCAGCAGGTCGATCCGCCCCGGCGCGCGCAGCAGCGCGAGGCCCGCCTCGGCGTCCGCGGCCTGGAGTGCGGTGTAGCCGAGGTCGCCAAGAACCTCGGCGATCAGGTCGCGCACCACCGGGTCGTCCTCCACTACGAGCACCGTATCGCCGCGCTCGGCCCGGTGCACCTCGATGAGACCGGACTCCGCCTCCTCGGGCGGCGCGGCGCCGCGGTGACGCGGGAGATAGAGCTTGACCGTCGTGCCGCGACCCGGCTCCGAGTAGATCCGGACATGTCCCTCGGACTGCTTGGCGAAGCCGTAGATCATCGAGAGGCCGAGGCCGGTGCCCTGGCCGAGGGGCTTGGTGGTGAAGAACGGGTCGAAGGCCCGGGCGGCGACCTCCGGGCTCATGCCGGTCCCGGTATCGCTGACGCTGAGGCAGACATACGCGCCCGCGTTCACGCCGGCGTGCCGGCGGGTGTAGGCGTGGTCGAGATGGGCGTTGGCGGTCTCGATCACGAGGCGGCCGCCCTCGGGCATCGCGTCCCGGGCGTTGATGGCGAGGTTGAGCAGCGCGTTCTCGAGCTGGTGCGGGTCGCAGAGGGTCAGCCACAGGCCACCGGCGGTGACGAGTTCGAGGTGGATCCGCTCGCCCAGGGTCCGCCGCAGCAGGTCCTCCATGCCGGTGACCAGCGGGTTGGCGGCGGTCGGCCGCGGCTCCAGCGGCTGGCGCCGGGCGAAGGCGAGGAGGCGGTGGGTCAGCGCCGCGGCGCGGTTGGCCGACGACAAGGCCGCGCGGGCGTAGCGCTCGATCGCGTCGGTGCGGCCCTGCTGGATGCGGGTCTGCATCAGGTCGAGGGAGCCGACGATGCCGGTCAGCAGGTTGTTGAAGTCGTGGGCGATGCCGCCGGTGAGCTGGCCGATCGCCTCCATCTTCTGCGCCTGGAGCAACTGCTCCTCGACCCGGCGCTGCTCGGTGAGGTCCCGCCCGACGATGTAGAACAGCCCGGTTCCCGGATCGGGCACCGCCGTCCACATCACCACCCGGCGCTCGCCCGCGCGGGTCAGGACGCGGTCGACGAAGCCCGCCACCGTCTCGCCGGCCGACAGGCGGCCCACCACCTCGGCGGTCTCGGCGTGGTCGCCCGGATCGACGACGTCCAGGAACGGCCGGCCGAGCAGTTCCGCCTCGCTCCAGCCGAGCATGTGCGTCCAGGCCGGATTGACGGTCTTGAGGAAGCCGTCGAGGCCCGCCGTGCCCATCAGGTCGTTGGTGGTCTCCCACAACCGGTCGCGTTCGCGGGTCCGCTGGGTGACCTCGGAGAGGAGGGTGGCCTCGACCCGCTTGCGGTCGGTGATGTCCTGCACGAACACGTGGAAGCCGTCGACCGCACCGTCGGCGCCGCGCCGGGGCAGGTAGCGGATCTCGGCGTCACGGTGGCGCCCGTCCTGGTGGGGCCAGGCGATCTCGAACCGGACGGCCTCGCCGGCGCGGGCGCGCTCGACATAGGCGCGCCGCAGCTCGAAGGCGGTCGGCCCGAGCAGCACCCGCACGTCCCGCCCCACGATCTCCGCGGCCGGGCGGAAGAACCAGTCCTGATACGCCGCATTGGCGAAGCGGTAGACGTAGTCCCAGTCGATGAAGGCGATGAGCACCGGCAACGCGTCGGTGATGAGGCGCAGCTCGCGCTGGTTGGCCTCCGCCCGCTGCTCGGCGGACTTGTGGTCGGTGATGTCGCGCACCGCCCCGACGAACCGGATCGGGCGCCCATCGGGGTCGCGCTCGAGCGCGCCGCGGCGGGCGATCCAGCGTTCCGCGCCGTCATCCGCCCGACGGATCCGATAGGCCACGTCGGCATCGGTCAGGCCGGCGCCCCGGTCCGCCCATTGCGCGACGCGTCCGGCATCCTCCGGGATGACGAGACGGACGACCGCGTCGATCGGCAACGTCTCCTGCTCGGCCAGGCCGTACAGGCGGAAGAAGTGCGGCGTGGCGTGGATGACGTTCCGGTCGAGGTCGATGGAGAACACCCCGACGCCGCCGGCCTCCTGGGCCCGGCGCAGGCGCGTCTCGGAGGTGCGGAGCGCCGCCTCGGCCCGGACCTGGGCACCGATCTCGGCGTTGACGCCGAACCAGCGCACCACCCGGCCGGTGGCGTCCCGCAGCGGCACGATCCGCGTCAGGAACGACCGGAACACGCCGTCGGCCCCGCGCAGGGGAAACACCATCTCGAACGGCTCGCCGGTGGCGATCGAGGCGGCCCAGACCGCCGTCACCCGGGGCAGCGCCTCCGGGTCGTGGACGCTCTGCCAGCCCCAGCCGGCCATGGCCGCCTGCGTGGTGCCGCAGTAATCGAGCCAGCGCCTGTTGTACCAGCAGAGATGGCCGTCGCCGCGGGCGAGCCAGCACAGGATCGGCAGGTGGTCGGCGAGCCGGCGGAACTCGGCATCGTCGATCCGCTCGGGATCGGGATCGGGCAGGAACGCGTCGACATGGGCTGACCTGTGCCAGTACGCGCGATCGAAGGCGGTCTCGTCCCGCGGCGCCTCTTCATGCTGCGGCACCTCGGCCCGGGTCTCCGCCCGGCTCGCGGCGACGGCGGTGCGCAGGCGGGTGACTTCGTCCTCGAGGTCACGGGTGCGGCGCCGGAGAACGTCCGCCTCGTCCGCGCTCAAGGCACCGCTCACGGCGCGCGGACCGCGCGGCATCGGCCGGACACGGACGGCGCACCGGTAGGGATGAGATCGAAGGCTGTACGCCGGCTCATCTCGGCCTTGTTGCAGAACCGGCTGGCGCTCGCCAGCCCATCGGCCGGCCCGGACTTGAGAGGTGCGCGGCGTTAATGCTCGCGGCTGCGGCCGCCGCCGGCCACGGGGCGCAGGTGCAGGAAGCTGCGCTCGCCGGTGGCCGCCTCGGCCACGTGCTGGATCGTGTCGAGCAAATCGGTCACCGCCTGCGGGGCAGCGGGACGGAACTGCGCCTTGGGCTCGACCCAGCGCTTCTGCGTGCGCCGCGCGGCGATCTGCGCCTCGCTCAGTGCATCGAAATCCCGGCGTCGAACCATGGCTGAGCCCTCCGTCTGAAACTCTGTCGGCGCATGGTTGACGAAGGGTTAACGCCCCGGAGCGGCGATGCCGTCGCGACGATCGCGCGCGGACGGTGAGCCTATGCGACGCGCTCGCTTGCGCCGATCCGGTATCCACGTCGGCGGCGCGCGCTCTAGGTCGGCGTCGGTCCGCGCGGACCGGTCCGATCCGTCAACGTCCGCACCAGCCTGAGCAGTACCGCGCGGATATGGGCGCGAAGGGGGGTGTTTTCCGCCATGGGTCGGTTACGGCGCTACGGGGCTGGAGGTTTCAGAAACCCGCCATTTCGAAGGGCGTTGCTACGTAAAAAGGCGGTCGTGCGCGGAGGCCGTCGCTGCACCCATCACCCAAGGGCGTATGGTCAAGCCGCCATCAGCGCGTCTAATCCTTGGGTATTGATGAAGCACTGATCTTTGAGAGAACGCTTCGGATATGCACCCGCACCCTCTCTTTCCTGTTTGAGCCGTCGCCCGCTCCCTTCACGGCAGGCGGCTCATCGGCGGTCGACATGGCTAAGCCCCAAGGTCAGAAGCCCCGCCGCTTCGAGCCACCGGTGTGGGTGGGCGGGCTATCTCTCAGCTCTATAGTAGATCGATGCGCTCAAATACCGTACGCATTGTGGTAAACCGGTCCAATTCACGTTTTAGACAGATTAAGGTTTATCGCAGCCGGCGTTGGTCACGGTGGCCCATTAAACGACGTCGAGATAGTCCTGGCGTCCGCCACAGGGTTTGAGCAGGGGGATGTCGGTGCCCGAGCGCTTCTACTTCGATGTCGAGAACGACCGGGAGCGGATCCGGGACGAGGTGGGCGTCGAGGCCGAGAGCCTGGAGGAGGCCCTGGACGAGGCGCGCAGCGTGATCGGAGAGATGGCGGGATCCATCGGCACGGGCGCGTCCGGCGCGTCCTGGACCCTCGTCGTACGGGATGCGTCGGGCTCGGTGGTCGGCCGCCTACCGATCCGTGCGTGAGGCTGCCGCAATCAAAGAACCCGCCGCGGCACGGGCCGGGCGGGTTTGGAGGTGGTCTCGTCTCGGAGAATGCCGGACCGTAGACGCGCCACCCCGGCGCCGCATCCCCCATCCGGGGGAAGGAGCCACACGATTTAGCGACCCGTCGATCGCTTTCGCCCGGCCGAGGGATCGGGCGGTCAGCCCCCGAACGCCCGGGGCGGCAGGCCGGTTACGCCAACATCGAGTTCGAACAGCGCGCCTGCGGACGGCTCGTGCTCGACGCCCCGCGACGCCGACGTGACGAACAGCCGGTCGAGCCCGGGTCCCGCGAAGGCGCAACTCGTGATGTTCGTGGCCGGAAGCGCGATGGCCCGCAGGAGGCACCCCTCCGGATCCAGCCGGCTGATGCGGCCAGCCCCCCAGTGGGCGATCCAGATGCAGCCGTCCGCATCCGTGGTCATCCCGTCGGGCCAGCCCCAGGCCTCGGGGAAGCGCAGGAATTCCCGCTTCCCCGTCAAGGTCCCGTCGGCGGAGAGGTCGAAGGCGAAGACGGTCCGGGCTGCGCTGTCGCTGTGATAGAGGATCCGGCCGTCACGGCTGAAGGTCGGGCCGTTGGCGACGCCGTAGGCACCGTCCATCCGACGCCAAGTCAGGTCCGGGTCGAGCCGGTGCAGGGCGCCCGAGACCGCGGTCTCAGGCTGGTGCATGCTCCCGGCCCAGATCCGGCCGGCCGAGTCGACCTTGGCGTCGTTCAGGCGGTTGTCCGGACAGTCCGGCTCCGGATTGCCGATCGGCGTGACGTGGTCGGCCTCCAGGTCGAACAGCGCAAATCCGCTCTTCAGGCCGATCACGAAGTCGCGCCGGCCGGCGCGGGGGATGATCCAGCCGATCGGCTCGGGAAACGGGCGCGTGCCCGTCTCGTCGCTGGCGAGGTCGAGCCAGCGCAGGGCCGGCGCCTCGATGTCCACCCAGAACAGCCGCCCCCGCTCCGGCACCCAGACGGGTCCTTCGCCGAGCCGGTCGCGCTCGGGGCGGGTGACGATGCGGACCTGTGCCTCCATGGGATCGCCTTCTCGAGTCCGGCGGAGGACCGCAGCCCACCGCGTTACGCTGCACCGTCGGTGGTGACCGATATCTCAGGCGCGGTCGGAGGCGCCCAGGCCCGGCCGGCTGCCCCAAAGCGCGAAGAACAGGACGTAGAGCTCGCAGGCGGCCGTGATGAGGAAGGAGTGCTGCAGGCCGAACCGGTCGGCGGCCCAGCCCTGCACCACCACCAGGGAGCCCCCGGCGATCGCCATGATCAGCAGGCCCGCCCCCTCCTCGGTCAGCGGGCCGAGGCCGCGGATGCCGAGGGTGAAGATCGTCGGGAACATGACCGCGTGGAACAGCCCCACGGAGATCAGCGCCCACATCGCCAGCGACCCCGTCGCAAAGGTCGCCACCAGCATCACGGTGAAGGCCGCCAGGGCGGCTCCGGCCAGGATGGTCTCGGCGGACCGCACCTGCATCAGGTAGCTGCCGAGGAAGCGGCCGATCATCATCCCACCCCAGAGCAGGAAGAGGTAATGCGAGGCCTGCGTGTGCGTGAGGTCGCCGATCTCGGGCTGCGAGACGAAGTTGATGAACAGGTTCGACACCCCGATCTCGGCGATCAGGTAGATGAAGATCGCCGGCACGCCGAACACGAGGTTGCGGTGGCGCCAGAGCGAGAGGCCGGCGCGTTCGGCCTTGGCGGCCCGCTTCGCGGAGTCGCCTGCGCCGCCGCCCATGGCGGGCAGCGGAAAGCGCGCGATCACCATGGCGAGCACGACGAGGATCGCCGCCACGATCAGGTAGGGGAGTTGCACCGACTGTGCGTCGGCCAGCCGCTCGGCCGCGGTCAGGGTGGTGCCGGCGGCGAGGTTGCCCGAGGCCGAGCGTCCGAGGATCAGGTAACCGCCGAAGAGCGGCGCCAGGGTCGTGCCGAGCGAGTTGAAGGCCTGGACGAGGTTGAGGCGCGCCGGGGCGGCCTCCGGCGGCCCGACCACCGCCACGTAGGGGTTGGCCGCGACCTGGAGCAGGGTGATGCCGCTCGCGATGACGAACAGGGCGGTGAGCGTGATCGCATACGAGACCTGATGGGAGGCCAGGACCATGCCCAGCGTACCCAGCGCCATGATGCAAAGGCCCACCACCAGGGCACGCTGGTAGCCGATGCGCGCGATCAGCTTCGCGGCCGGGATCGAGGCCACGAAATACGCGATGAACCACACCGACTCGATCAGCGTGGTCTGCGTGTCATCGAGGTCGAAGACGCTCCTGAGATGAGGTAGCAGGGTGTTGTTGATGACCGTAATGAAGCCCCACATGAAGAAGAGGCTCGCGAGCAGCGAGAGGGCCGGGCGGTAGCTGCCGCGGTCGGCCGACGCCGTTCCCGCCGCGGGCGCTCCGATGCTCGCGATCGGTCCTGCCATCAAACGTTTCCTCTCCCGGGAGCCGCTTTGCCGTGGCCCCATGTTGTGAATTTCATTTGTATGAGTATATAGCGGAGTTTAAGACGTCAACCGCGGCACGCGTGGAGCGCCGGCGTACGATCGGCAAGCGGGAGGCGGGCATCTTGCGGGGAGATCACATGCGTGGAGTCGGGGCTGTGGCGCTGGGCGCTTGCGCGGCGCTCCCTGTGGCGGCCCAGGCTGCCGAGCCGGTCCGGACAGTGTTCGGCACCCTGCCGGACGGCCGGACGGTCGAAGAGGTGACACTGACCAACGGCAGGGGCGTCACCGCCCGCGTGATCTCGTGGGGGGCCCTGCTGCGGACCCTCGAAGTCCCGGACCGCGCCGGAAAGTCCGCCGACATCGTCCTCGGCTACAACGATCTCGCCGGCTACCTGGCCAAGCCCAACTATTTCGGAGCGAGCGTCGGGCGCTACGCCAACCGGATCCGCGGAGGCCGCTTCACCCTCGACGGCCGGACCTACGCGCTGGCGACCAATAACGGGCCCAACGCCCTCCACGGCGGCACGGCCGGGTTCAACAAGCAGCTCTGGACCATCACCGAGGTCAAGGGCGGGGCAGCGCCGTCGGTCAGCCTGCGCTACGTCAGCCCGGACGGCGAGGAAGGCTATCCCGGTACGCTCACCGTCACCGCAACCTACGCGCTCGACGACACCGACACGCTGTCCGTGACCTACCAGGCCACCACCGACAAGCCGACGATCGTCAACCTGACCAACCACAGCTTCTTCAACCTCGCCGGGGAGGGGTCCGGCCGCTCGATCCTAGGCAACGTCCTGACGATCCCGGCCGAGCGCTACACGCCCGTGGACGCGACGCTGATCCCCACGGGCGCGCATGTCCCGGTAGCGGGTACGCCGTTCGACTTCCGCACGCCGACGGTGATCGGCGATCGCATCCGCGACGGACGCGACATCCAGATCCTCCGTGGGCGCGGCTACGACCACAACTGGGTCGTGACCGACGCCCCCACGACCGAGCCGCATCTCGTGGCCCGGGTCGAGGACCCCGAATCCGGCCGGGTTCTGGACGTCGCCAGCAACCAGCCGGGCGTCCAATTCTACGCGGGCAACTTCCTCGACGCGACCGCGGTGGGCAAGTCCGGCCTGGCCTACCGGCAGTCGGACGCCCTGGCGCTCGAGCCCGAACTCTTTCCCGACACCCCGAACCAACCGGCCTTCGGCTCGGCCCGCCTCGATCCTGGTTCGACCTACCGGAACGTGATCACCTATCGCTTCTCAAACAGTTCCGCACACCGGACCCATAAGAAATGACCGATCGCCCGAACACACGGCCCCTGCGCTCGCGCGCGTGGTTCGACAACCCCGACAACATCGACATGACCGCGCTCTACCTGGAGCGCTACCTGAACTTCGGCCTGAGCCTCGACGAGTTGCGCTCGGGCAAGCCGATCATCGGCATCGCCCAGACCGGCTCCGACCTGTCGCCGTGCAACCGGCACCACCTCGTGCTGGCGGAGCGCGTGCGTGAGGGCATCCGCGAGGCCGGCGGCATCGCGCTCGAATTCCCGGTCCATCCGATCCAGGAGACCGGCAAGCGGCCCACCGCCGGCCTCGACCGCAACCTCGCCTATCTCGGGCTGGTCGAGCTCTTGTACGGCTACCCCCTCGACGGGGTCGTGCTGACCACGGGCTGCGACAAGACCACGCCGGCCTGCCTGATGGCGGCCGCCACCGTGAACATCCCGGCCATCGCCCTGTCGGTGGGCCCGATGCTCAACGGATGGTACAAGGGCCAGCGCACCGGCTCGGGCACGATCGTGTGGCGCGCGCGCCAGATGCTGGCGGCGGGCGAGATCGACCACGACGGCTTCATCAAGCTGGTGACCTCGTCCGCGCCCTCCACGGGCTACTGCAACACCATGGGCACGGCGACGACGATGAACGCGCTCGCGGAGGCGCTCGGCATGATGCTGCCGGGCTCCGCGGCGATCCCGGCGCCCTACCGGGACCGGCAGGAGGTCGCCTACCTCACGGGCAAGCGCGTGGTCGAGATGGTCGCCGAGGACCTCAAGCCGACCGACATCCTGACCCGGGAGGCCTTCCTCAACGCGATCGTGCTCAATTCCGCGATCGGCGGCTCGACCAACGCCCCGATCCACCTGGCCGCGCTCGCCCGCCACGCCGGCGTCGAGCTCGACATCGCCGACTGGCAGACCCACGGCCTCGAGGTGCCGCTCCTGGTCAACCTGCAACCGGCCGGCGAGTATCTCGGCGAGGATTACTACCGTGCGGGCGGTCTCCCGGCGGTGGCCGCGCAGCTGATGCAGCGCGGGCTGCTCCATGAGGATGCCCTGACGGTGAACGGGCGCACCATCGGCGACAATTGCCGCGGCGCGGTGATCGAGGACGAGGACGTGATCCGACCGATCGACCGGCCGCTGAAGGAGGCCGCCGGCTTCCTGGTGCTGCGCGGCAACCTGTTCGACGCGGCGATCATGAAGACCAGCGTGATCGGCGAGGAGTTCCGGGACCGCTACCTCTCGAACCCCGACGATCCGGAGGCCTTCGAGGGCCGCGCCGTCGTGTTCGACGGACCGGAGGATTACCACCACCGCATCGACGACCCGGCTCTGGCGATCGACGACAACAGCATCCTCATCATGCGGGGCGCCGGCCCGGTCGGTTATCCGGGCGCCGCCGAGGTGGTGAACATGCGCCCGCCCGCCTACCTGATCCGCTCGGGGGTGCACGCGCTGCCCTGCCTCGGCGACGGGCGCCAATCCGGCACCTCGGCTTCGCCCTCGATCCTCAACGCCTCGCCCGAGGCGGCGGTCGGCGGCGGGCTCGCCCTGCTGCGCACCGGCGACCGGGTGCGGATCGACCTGAAGCGCGGCACCGCCGACATGCTGCTCGACGCCGACGAGATCGAGCGGCGGCGCAAGGCCCTGGAGGAGGCCGGGGGATACGCGTATCCGGCATCCCAGACCCCGTGGCAGGCAATCCAGCGGGCCGCCGTGGGGCAGATGCACACCGGCGCGATCCTGGAGGGGGCCGAGCACTTCCAGCGCATCGCCCAGACCAGCGGCCTGCCGCGCGACAACCACTGACACGGAACCCCGCGGCCGCCGCGACGGCGGCCGCGGGGTTCACGCCGTCAGGGACAACTCGGTGTCGGTCAGGGCGAGGCGGACCAGTTCGGTCATCGCCGCCCGCGCCGCCTCGACGTCGCCGGCCACGATCGCCTCGTACAGGATCCGGTGATCCGGCATGGGGTCCCGGGGCAGGGCGCTGCGACGCTGCTTGAAGATCGTCGTCCAAGTTACTGCAGCGGCTATCGAACTCGACAGCGCCATCAAGGGTCCGTTGCGGGCTGCCTCCAAGATCGTGTTGTGGAACGCCTGGTCGGCGGCCCGCCCGAGCTCGGTGGCGAGGCCGTAGCGTCCCATCTCCTCCAGGGCGTGCCCCATCCGGGAGATGTCGAGGGCTGAACGCCGCTCGGCTGCCAGGGCCGCCGCCGCCGGCTCGACGATCATGCGCAGCTCGAACAGGTCCCGGATGAACGTTTCGCTCGGCTCGGCCTCGAACGCCCAGGCAAGGATGTCCGGGTCGAGGAGGTTCCAGCGGCTGCGCTGGGTCACGCGGGTACCGGTGCGCGGCCGGCTCTCCACCAGCCCCTTGGCGCTCAGGATGCGAATCGCCTCGCGATAGGCGGTGCGCGAGACCTTCAGCTGCTCCGAGAACTCGATCTCGCCGGGCAGCACGTCCCCGGGCGCGTACCGGCCGGCCAGGATCGCGATGCCCAGATCGCGCGCCACCGAACCGTGGATCCTGCGCGAGCCCGAGGCCAGCGGCAGCTTGATGTCCTCGTAGCCTGGATCCCCCCTCAACTGCCACCTCCAGTCCGAAGCCGCCAGGACGGGGCAGGATCGCCGTGATCGTACCCGGAAGTTGTAGGAGTGCAAGCGCCCGCACCCACAAGCACCATAGTGCTGCGACACTTGCAGCCACTGCACAACTGCTCTAAGTTATTTGTATGAGTAAAGAGCTGACGATGAACGCGGAACTTCGCGGCACGATCCTGATCGGCGCCGAGGATGCGACCACCACCGATACGTTCCGGGCTGCCGACGCTGCAAGCGGCGCGGCTCTGGAGCCCGCCTTTTCGGCCGCCGGCACGGCCGAGGTCGAGGCAGCCTGCGCGCTGGCGGATGCGGCGTTCCCGAGCTTTTCCGAATCGACCCCCGCGGTGCGTGCCGGCTTCCTGGACGCCGTGGCTGAGGCCGTGGGCGATCTCGGCGAAGCCCTGATCGCGCGGGCCATGGCCGAGACCGGTCTGCCGCGGGCGCGGCTCGAGGGCGAGCGTGCCCGCACCATCGGCCAGCTGCGCCTGTTCGCGAATGTCGTCCGCGCGGGCGACTGGGTCCAGGCCACGATCGATCCGGCCCAGCCGAAGCGCCTGCCCTTGCCGCGGCCCGACCTGCGCCGCCGTCACGTCGCCCTGGGACCGGTGGCGGTGTTCGGCGCCAGCAACTTCCCGCTCGCGTTCTCGGTCGCAGGGGGCGACACGGCCTCCGCCCTGGCGGCCGGCTGCCCGGTGGTGGTCAAGGGCCACCCGGCCCATCCCGGAACCGGCGAGCTGGTCGCCCGTGCGGTGCGTGCGGCAGTGGCCGCCAGCGACCTGCATCCGGGCGTGTTCTCCTATCTGCCGGGGCCCTCGAACGCCCTGGGGACGGCGCTGGTCGCCGATGCGCGCATCAAGGCGGTCGGCTTCACCGGTTCGCGTGGCGGCGGGCTCGCTCTGATGCGGGTGGCGGCGGGACGCCCCGAGCCGATCCCGGTCTATGCCGAGATGAGCGCGGTCAACCCGGTCCTGCTGCTGCCCGGCGCCCTGCGGGCACGGGGCGCGGCCCTGGCGGCCGGCTTCGTCCAGTCGGTGACCATGGGGGCCGGGCAGTTCTGCACCAATCCGGGCCTCCTGATCGGGATCGCGGGCTCCGACCTGGAGGCCTTCGCGGAGGCCGCCGCGACAGCGATTCGCGAGAGCGCGCCGCACGCGATGCTGACCGCCGACATCCGCGCTCGCTTCGAGCACGGCGTCGCCGAGATGGCGGGCCGCCCAGGGTCACGGTGGCGGCGCGCGGCGCGAGCGCCGGGCCGGGCGGCGCACCCGCCGCCCTGCTGCGCACCGATGGGGCGCGGTTCCTGGCGGATCCCAGCCTTGCCGACGAGATGTTCGGCCCCGCGGCGATCCTGGTGGCGGCCGCGGATCTCGAAGAGGTCCATCGCATCATCGCCGCGCTGCCGGGCCAGCTCACCGCGACGCTGCATCTCGATCGCGCGGACGAGCACATCGCCGCCGGCCTGGTCCCGGCGCTGGCCCGCAAGGTCGGCCGCATCCTGGCGAACGGCTGGCCCACCGGGGTCGAGGTCGCCCCCGCGATGGTCCATGGCGGCCCGTTCCCGGCCACCTCCGACGGGCGGACCACCTCGGTCGGCACCCTGGCCATCGAGCGCTTCCTGCGACCGGTCTGCTACCAGGACCTGCCCGACGCGCTGCTGCCGCAGCCCCTGCGTCCGGACAATCCCTGGCATCTGACCCGGAGGGTCGACGGCACCATCAGCTCGGCCTTCGAGCGCTGACAGCGGCACACTTCGATTTCGAGCCGGCGCGGTCAAGACTGGCCTTGGGAGAGCACGAGATGGGGCAATCACTCCTACAATTCCGCGTCTCGGACGGGCGACGGGGTGTGGCGGTGCTGCAGGACGGCCAGGCGCGGTCCGTGGTCGGCGTGGACAGCGTCCTGGAGCTGGCCCGGCGCGCGCTCGCGGCGGGGGACAGCCTGGTCGAGACGGCGACCCGACTCGGGTTCGGCGACGCGGTGGATCTCGACGCCGTGCGGCTGCTGCCGCCGATCAACCACACGGACCCCGCGCACCTGCTCCTGAGCGGCACCGGGCTGACGCATCTCGGCTCGGCGGAGGGGCGGGACAAGATGCACCGGGCCGCCGCGGCCGATCCGGCCCCGACCGATTCGATGCGGATGTTCCGGATGGGCGTCGAAGGCGGCAAGCCCGCCCCGGGCGAGACCGGGGTCCAGCCCGAGTGGTTCTACAAGGGCGATGGCGCCGCGATCGTCGGCACCGGCGAGCCGCTCGTGTCGCCGGCCTTCGCCCTCGACGGCGGCGAGGAGCCCGAGATCGCCGGCATCTACCTGATCGACGCGGACGGCACGCCCGTGCGCCTCGGCTTCGCGCTGGCGAACGAGTTCTCCGATCACGTCACCGAGCGCGGCAACTACCTGTGGCTCGCCCACTCGAAGCTCCGTCCGGCGGCGCTCGGCCCGGAGCTGTGGCTGGGGGCGCTGCCCGCGGACGTGCGCGGCTCCAGCCGTATCCTGCGCGACGGCGCCGTGCTGTGGGAGAAGCCGTTTCTCTCGGGTGAGGCGAACATGTCCCACTCAATCGAGAACCTGGAGCGGCACCACTTCAAATACGCGCCGTTCCTCCGCCCCGGCGACCTGCACGTCCACTTCTTCGGCACCGCGACCCTGTCGTTCAGCGACGGCGTCACGGCGCGGCCCGGGGACGTGTTCGAGATCGAAGCCGCCCCGTTCACCCTACCGCTGCGCAACCCCCTGGCGGTCGCGCCCACCCGCGATCTGTCCGTGAAGGTCCTGTGAGATGTCGGCTTCGAACGGGACCATCCGCATCGGTCTGGTCGGCGTCGGCAAGATCGCCCGCGACCAGCATCTGCCGGTCATCGGCGCCTCGCCGGACTACACCCTGTCGGCCGTGGCGAGCCGCGAAGGCCGCTTCGAGGGGGTGCCGAACTACCGCACGCTCGCGGAGATGCTGGCGGCAGAGGGCGACCTCGACGCGGTCGCCCTCTGCCAGCCGCCGCAGGTCCGGTTCGCCGCCGCCCTTGCGGCGATCGAGGCCGGCCGGCACGTGTTCCTGGAAAAGCCCCCGGGGGCGACGCTCGCGGAGGTCGGGATCCTGGTCGAGGCCGCGCGGTCGCGGGGCGTCACCCTGTTCGCCAGCTGGCACTCCCGCTACGCCCCCGGGGTCGAGCCCGCGCGCCAATGGCTGTCCGGCCGCCGGATCCGGTCGGTGGCGATCGCCTGGATGGAGGATGTCCGGCACTGGCATCCGAACCAGGCCTGGATCTGGCAAGCCGGCGGCATGGGCGTATTCGATCCGGGCATCAACGCCCTGTCGATCGCGACCCACATCCTGCCGCCTTTCTTCCTCACCGGCGCGACCCTCTCGGTCCCGGAGAACCGGCAGGCGCCGATCGCCGCCGACCTGCACTTCACCGACGCCGCCGGCACCCCGATCCAGGCGGTGTTCGACTGGCGCCAGACCGGCCCGCAGACCTGGGACATCCGCGTCGACACCGAGGACGGCCTGCTGGTGCTGTCTCAGGGCGGCGGCGTCCTCACGATCGACGGCAGTCCGCAGCCGCTGCCACCGGAGGCCGAGTATCGCGGCCTCTACGACCGATTCGCCGCCCTCGTCCGATCCGGCACGAGCGACGTCGACCTGAACCCGCTGATCCACGTCGCCGACGCATTCCTGCGCGGCGAGCGCCGCTCCGTGGAGACCTTCACGGACTGACCGGAGGGATCCCGGCGGAACACCAACGCGACAGAGCCAATCAGGGCCGCGCGTCTTAGGGGGAGTTATCTCATGGGAAAGCACACGCGATGGGCGGCGCTCGCACTTTGCGCCACCACATTCTCTGCGGGCATCAGCTCAGCTGAAGCTCAAATGGCAGACGCCCCGGACGGGGGGCCGTCCCTGGTCAATCCTGGCCCGAGGGCAACTCCGTCGGCCAAGGCCAAGTACCGGGCGAATCGCGCGCGGCGTCGGACGATCCGCGAGTCACGAAGTGCGGCCGGCCCGAGCAGCGCGGCGGCCTCGATCGACGTGCAGGGCAGCAGCGCCACCGCCTGGCCTGCCGCCGGGGACCCTCTATCTCGGCCACGGGATCAGCATGGTCCTGAACTATACAGGCGAGTTCGCCGCGAACCCGTCCGGCGGCATCCGCCAGGGATCGGCCTATGCCGGCCAGGTCGTGTTCGGCCTTGACGCGGACCTCAGCCGACTCGCCGGGATCGACGGCGGCTCGTTCCATACGATCGTGACGCAGCGCCACGGGCGCAGCCTCGCGCAGGATCGTATCGGCTTCGACGGAAGCGTGCAGGAAATCTACGGTGGCGGCCAGACGGCACACCTCTCGTCGATCTCCTACGAGCAGAAGCTGTTCGACAACCGTCTCGATATCGAGGTCGGCCGTCTTCTGGCCAATCCAAACTTCCTCGGTTCTCCGTTGTATTGCAACTTCCAGAATAACGCAACCTGCGGCGCGCCGAAATCGATCTTCAAGCTGACGAACTTCACGTATTGGCCGATCGCCACCTGGGGCGCCCATGCCAAGGCCTGGGTCACCGATAAGGTGTTCATCCATGCCGGCGTCTACGAGGTGAATCCCCGCGATCAGCAGGCCAACCAGAACGGCATCGACTGGTCGACCCGGGGCGCCACCGGCGTCCTGATCCCGGTGGAGGCCGGCTACTCGACCAACTTCGGCAACGATCCACTGCCGCGCAACTACAGCATCGGCGTGGTCTTCGATCAGTCCGACTACAAGGATCCGGTCTACGACGTGCGCGGACGGCTTCGGGCCTTCAGCGATCTCGATCCGCTGACCCGGTTCGGCCGGTCGGCGGTCTATGCCCGCTTCGACCAGATGGTGTGGCGTCCGGACCCGAACGGCGTCCAGGGCCTGTCGGTGTTCGGGGTCGCGCTCGGCGGCACCGGCGGACGGCAGTTCCAGGACTTCTTCCTTGAGGGCGGCGCCGTGCTGACCGGCACCTTCCCGGGCCGGCCCTACGACACGCTCGGGTTCGTGTTCGCCATGGAGAAGCTGTCGCCCCTGGGCACGGCCAACATCCGGGCCGCGCGGGCCTCGTACGGGCTCAGCAGCCGCAACGTCGACACCCTGCAGACCATCCTGGAACTCAGCTACGGGATCCAGCTCACCCCGGCGGTCCGGCTGATGCCGAACCTGCAATACGTGATCGGCCCGGACCAGACCCGCTTCCCGCTCCGCCCGAAGCCGATCCCCAATGCCTTCGTCATCGGCGCGAAGCTCTCGGTCGACCTGTTCACGCTGGGCGGCTTGGCCAAGGGCCCGGGAAGCCTCTGACTGCACGTCCCGCGCGCCCACCTTGGTGGGTGCGCGGGCGGAAGAATCGCCAGAATCGGCGCGCGCGGAATCTCCGCGCGCGCCGATCGCATTTCAGCGGCCGGGTCGTCCTGCGGCCGACGCTGAAGCTTCCATGAATTCAGAAAGCTGCGGCCCTCGCGGGAACCGCCCGTCCGGCGATCGGTTGACCAGCAGATTGTAGCTGTTCTAATTCGCAAGAGAGAACGGCAGGCAGCCGAACCGACACGGGAGAATCGAGACATGGCCAGCGCGAACTGCGAGAGCTGCAAGTTCTTCGATGAGCACAAGGGCAACGGTGCGAGCGCCCAGGGCGATGCCGGCCTGTGCCGCTTCAACCCGCCGGTGAGCCAGCCCGCACCCGAGTCCAAGGGCCTGTGGCCGGTCGTGGCCACCAACGACTGGTGCGGTCACTTCACCGCCGAGATGACCGCAGCGGAGTAATCCCGAGCGCGCGCACCGCCTAACCGGCGACGCGCGCGACGCATGAGGATCGTCGAACGATGCAGGGTCAGCCGCCACGGCTGGCCCTTTTTCGTTCGCCCCCGGATCCGAACCGGGACGCCTGTTTCGGAGCCTGTGTATCCACGCGGCTTCACCCGGCCGGCCCGAATTGTACGAACCGATGCCCTTGCGAAGGGTTGTGGCCACCGCCCGGCGACACAATCATCCCCGCAAGACGATCCTTCTCCCGATACGTCGATCCGAACGCTTTTCCTCTCCATCCGTCAGAACGGCGAGACTGATTGCGCGCCAAAATCAAATTTTTTCTCCTGCCGAGCGGGGGCCTGTACCGCACCCGGATCGCGAGATGAAATCGCGCTCTGAACCGCCTTTTTCGAGCAGAACGTTTTTCTATTCCAGATGAATTAGAAAACCCGTTTCATTGACGTCGCACAGCGCAGTCAGCAATTCTACTGCTCTATTCGGATATCCGGTTGCGCCGCCGCCATTCGCCATCGCGCAGGGCGGCCCGGTCTTATCGCAAGGCTACTGCAATGACACGACCGAGACTCGTCGGGCTGAGCGCGAATGTTCAGCGTCCGTCCAAGACCCGCACGCTGGTTGACGCCGTGCTGCACGAGGCCTGCGCCCAGGCAGCCTTCGACGGGCGGATCTTCGACTTCGTCGATGCCGGCTCCGGGTTGGGAGCGGCCTGGACGCGCGACCAGCTGCCGCTGCCGGCCCGCCGCGTGCTCGATGCGATCGAGGAGGCTGATGGGCTCGTCGTCGGCTCGCCGGTCTACAAGGGTGCCTATACCGGCCTGTTCAAGCACCTGTTCGACCTGGTCGATCCGACCGCGCTGGCCGGCAAGCCTGTGGCCATCGTGGCCACAGGTGGCGGGACGCGCCACGCCCTGGTGGTCGAGCACGCTTTCCGGCCGCTCTTCGGCTTCTTCGGCGCGCTGCAGATCCCGACTGCGGTCTACGCGTCCGATGCGGATTTCAGCGACGGTGTCCTGACCGACGCTGGCGTGCGGGCCCGCGCCGCCGAGGCTGGCGCCCAGCTCGCCGCCCTTCTGCTGCACCGGGCTGCGGCGGCGACCGGCCCGCCGAACTCGCCGCCGCCGAATGAGCCGCGCGATGCTCGACCGACGCACCTTCCTGGCCGCATCCCTTGCGGCCGTCCCGGCCCTGCGCGGCGCGCGGGCGGCCGAGCCCGGCGTGCTGCGCATCGGCTACCAGAAGAACGGCATCCTGGTGGTGGCCAAGCAGCAAGGGATCATCGAGCGACGCCTTGCGGCCCTGGGTCATACGGTGCGCTGGGTGGAGTTCTCGCTCGGGCCGCCCTTGGTCGAGGCTCTGTCCCTCGACGGGATCGATTTCGGCCAAACCGGCGACGCACCGCCAATCTTCGCCCAGGCGGCGCGCTCCAGCCTCGTCTACGTAGCCGCCCAGGAAGCCGGCGGCTCCGGGGCCGGGATCCTGCTGCCCAAGGGTTCGACCTTGCGGAGCCTCGCGGATCTCAAGGGAAGGCGCGTCGCCTTCGGCAAGGCAACGAGCGCACACAACCTTACGGTGGCGGCTCTGGAGAAAGCGGGTCTCAGCTACGCCGATATCGAGCCGGTGCTGCTGGCACCAGCCGACGCGGCGGCAGCCTTCGCCCGCGGCAGCGTCGACGCCTGGGTGATCTGGGATCCTTATCTCGCCATCGCCGAGGCGGGGGAGGGCGTGCGCGTGCTGGCCTTCGCCACCGAGATCACGCCACAGAACAATTTCTTCCTGGCGAGCCGTGCCTTTGCGGAAGCACACGGCCCGGTGCTGGTCGCGGCGATCGACGCGCTGAGCGAGGTCGCCGCCTGGTGCCGGGAGAACCGCGGCGCGGTCGCGGCGCTCCTGTCGCAGGGCACCGGCGTGCCGCTGCCGGCCACCCGCCGGGCGGTGGATCGCAACGATTACGTGATCGGCCCGATGACGGCGCGCGTCACTGCCGAGCAGCAGGCCGTCGCCGACCGTTTCCACGCCCTCAAGCTGATTCCCCAACCGATCCGCATCACCGACGCGGTCTGGACACCGCCCGCCCGCAACGGCTGAGATCTCATGACCGACCGAACCTTCCGCATAGCCGGGTCCGGGCTTGCCCCGCACCGCCGAAAGCTCCTGTCCGTGGGCCTCGGCCTGGCGGCGACCGGCGTCCTGCGGCCTGCCCGGGCCGCAGGCGGCACCGTCCGGGTCGGCTACCAGAAATACGGGTCGCTCGTGCTGCTGAAGGCCCGCGGCACCCTCGAGACGGCGCTGAAGCCGCTGGGCTACGCGGTGACGTGGTCGGAATTCCCGTCCGGCCCGCCCCTGATGGAGGCCCTGAATGCCGGGGCGATCGATTTCGGCACGGCCGGCGAGGCGCCGCCGATCTTCGCGCAGGCGGCAAGCCCGGACTTCCGCTACGTGGCGACCGAGCCGCCGGCCCCGCGGGGCGAGGCGATCCTCGTGCCCAGGGACAGCCCGGTGCGCAGCGTCGCCGACCTGCGCGGCCGGACGCTGGCGCTCAACAAGGGCTCGAACGTTCACTTCCTGGTGGTGCGGGCGCTGGAGCAGGCCGGCCTGCCCTACGACGCGGTGAAGTTCGCCTTCCTGGCGCCAGCGGATGCCAACGCCGCCTTCGTGCGCGGCGCCGTGGATGCCTGGGCGATCTGGGATCCCTATCTCGCCGCCGCCGAGCGCGCCACCGGCGCCCGCGTGCTAGCGGACGGGCGGGGGATCGCACCCAACCGCGAGTTCTATCTCTCGCGTCGCGGCTTCACGGAAGCCAGCCCGGAGATCATCGCGGCCGTGCTGACGGCGATCGGGGCGATCGACACCTGGGCGGCGGGCCACGCCGAGACCGTGGCGGCGGAACTCGCGCCCTCCGTCGGCATCCCGGCGCCGGTCCTCAAGATCGCCCTCGAACGCCAATCCTACGGGGCCGCCCCCCTGGACGCCGCTGCGATCGCCGACCAGCAGCGGGTGGCGGACGCCTTCCACGGCCTCGGCCTGCTGCCGAAGCCGATCCGCGTGGCCGACGCGGTCTGGACACAGCCCGAACGCCGGGCGGAGAGCCGATGATGCGCCCCACCCCCCTCGCACGCCTGCGCGACACGGCGCTGCCGTGGCTCCTGCCGATCGCGATCCTGCTGGGCTGGCAGGCTGCGGTGTCGGCCGGCCTCGTCTCGAACCGGTTCATGCCGGCCCCCCTGGACGTGGTCCGGGCCGGCTGGGAGGCCGGGCGCACCGGCGAACTTTGGACCAACCTTTGGGTCAGCACCCTGCGGGCCCTCTCGGGCTTCGTTGTGGGCGGCGGCATCGGCTTCGCCCTCGGGTTGGCCAACGGCCTCTCCCGCGTGTCGGAGCAGCTGACCGACACCTCCGTCCAGATGGTGCGCAACGTGCCCCACCTGTCGCTGATCCCGCTGGTGATCCTGTGGTTCGGCATCGGCGAGGAGGCCAAGCTGTTCCTGGTGGCGCTCGGCGTGTTCTTCCCGATCTACGCCAACACCCTGCACGGGATCCGCTCGGTGGACCCGGCGCTGGTGGAGATGGGCCGCGTCTACGGCATGTCGCGCACGGAGCTGTTCACCAAGGTGGTGCTACCCGGCGCCCTGCCGTCGATCTTCGTCGGCCTGCGCTACGCGCTCGGCATCATGTGGTTGACGTTGATCGTCGCCGAGACGATCTCCGCCTCCTCGGGGCTTGGCTACATGGCCATGCAGGCGCGTGAGTTCATGCTGGTCGACGTCGTGGTGCTGGCGATCCTGATCTACGCCGCCCTGGGCAAGCTCGCGGACGCGCTGACGCGCCAGCTCGAGCGTGCCTGCCTCGCCTGGAACCCCGCCTACAGGAGCGCCTGATGCTGCTCGACGCCCTTCGCCGAGAGGCTCCGGCCGATCCCGTCCCCGAGACCCGGAGCGCCGACGCGGGCTCGCTGCCGCCGCCCCATCAGCCGGCGCCGGCCGCCGGCCGCGGCATCGCCGTAACCGCCCGCGATCTCAGAAAGAGTTTCGACGGCCATGCCGTCATCGAGGGGCTCGACCTCTACCTGCCGGCCGGCGGGTTCACCGCCGTGGTCGGGCGCTCCGGCTGCGGCAAGAGCACCCTGCTGCGGCTGATCCTGGGGCTCGAGGCGCCAACGGGCGGCCGGATCGTGCTGGAGGGCCCCGAGACCGGCCCGCGCCGGAGCGATCCGCCCAAGCGCATCATGTTCCAGGAGCCGCGGCTGCTGCCCTGGGCCCGCGTGGTCGACAACGTCACGGTCGGCCTGTCGGGCCAGGGCTCCCGGGCCGAGCGCCGGGACAAGGCGCTCGCGGCCCTGGCCGAGGTTGGCCTCGCCGAGAAGGCGGGGCACTGGCCCGCGACCCTGTCGGGCGGCCAGCGCCAGCGCGTCGCGCTGGCCCGGGCACTGGTCGGCCGGCCGGGCCTGCTGGCCCTGGACGAGCCGCTCGGCGCCCTCGACGCGCTCACCCGCATCGGCATGCAGGACCTGATCGAGCGGATCTGGCTGGCCCAGGGCTTCACCGCCCTGCTGGTCACCCACGACGTCTCCGAGGCGGTGGCGCTGGCCGACCGCATCCTGGTGGTCGAGGCCGGCCGCATCGCCCTCGACCTGCGGGTCGACGTGCCGCGCCCGCGTCGGCGTGGGGATCCGGATCTGGCGCGTCTCGAAGGGCGTATTCTCGATCATCTGCTCGGCGCCGAGCCGAACGTCTGACGCCGGGTCGCCGTTTCCTTGAAGCGGCGGCCTGCCCTAGCTCTTGGTGATCGCCGGATGCGAAAAGTCGGATCCGGCTTTTCCGCATCCGGCCCATAGCCGCAATGGAGACCCCGATGACCGCGACGAATGACGGGCGCGCCGACGTCCTCTGGTTCCTGCCGACCCACGGCGACGGGCGCTATCTCGGCGCCCAGGAAGGGGCTCGCGACGTCTCGATCAGCTACCTTCGGCAGATCGCCCAGGGCGCCGACGAACTCGGCTATTACGGCGTGCTGCTGCCCACCGGACGCTCCTGCGAGGATTCCTGGATCATCGCCTCGGCGCTGGCGCCGCTGACCAAGCGTCTGCGCTTCCTGGTGGCGGTGCGGCCGGGCCTGATGGAGCCGTCCGCGGCCGCCCGCATGACCGCGACCCTCGACCGGATCTCGGACGGGCGCCTCCTGATCAACGTCGTCACCGGCGGCGATCCGGTGGAGCTGGCCGGCGACGGCGTGTTCCTGTCCCACGACGCGCGCTACGCCGTCACCGACGAGTTCCTGACGATCTGGCGCGGCCTGCTCTCGGGCGAGACCGTGACCTTCCAGGGCCAGCACCTGCGCACCGAGAACGGACGAGTAATCTTCCCGCCCGTGCAGAAGCCCTACCCACCGCTCTATTTCGGCGGCTCCTCCCCCGCCGGCATGGAGGTCGCGGCCGAGCATTGCGACGTGTACCTCACCTGGGGCGAGCCCCCGGCCCAGGTCGCGGAGAAGATCGCCGCCGCCCGGCAGGCCGCGGAGGCCAAGGGCAAGGAATTCTCCTACGGCATCCGCCTGCACGTGATTGCCCGGGAGACCGAGGCCGAGGCCTGGGACGCCGCGGAGAAGCTGATCTCGAAGCTCGACGACGCCACCATCGCCAAGGCGCAGGAGACCCTCAAGCGGCAGGATTCGGTCGGCCAGAGCCGCATGATGGCGCTCCACGGCGGCTCCCGCGAAAAGCTCGTGGTCTCGCCCAACCTCTGGGCCGGGGTCGGGCTGGTGCGCGGCGGCGCCGGAACGGCGCTGGTCGGCTCGGCCGATCAGGTCGCCGACCGGATGAAGGAATACATCGATCTCGGGATCGACCGCTTCATCCTCTCGGGCTACCCGCATCTTGAGGAGGCCTACCGCTTCGCCGAGCTGGTCTTCCCGAAGCTGCCGCTGCGCGCCACCACGGGCCGGCCGGCGGGCAATGCCCGCAACGACGGACCGTTCGGCGAGATCATCGCCAACGACCTCGTGCCCGCCCGCCGGGTCGGCGCGCACTGAGACGGTATTCCGGCCCGGCTCGCCGCACCCGGGATGCCCGCGCCATCGGCCGGATGGCGGGCAAGACATCAGGGTTTCCGGAGGGCCTGTCGCCCTCCGGCAGCGTTCGGGACGCGCAGCCCGGCAGGCCCGGCGACGCCCTGCCGCATGGCCGTGCCGGCACCGGAAGAGGGCCCATCACCTTCAGAAGACAGGATTTTCCCCGACATCGTCGCACAATGACGATGGAAAGAACGGGGGATGGCGCAGGTTCGGCACATCCGCGCCAAAGTCACGCCATCCTTGACGCTCAGGTGCCGCGGCTATCACCGCGCGGCTCGATCGCGCGATCATCGCACAGCGACAAGGACATCCATGACTTCGACCAAGGCGGTCCTCCTGACCCTCGGTCTCTGCCTCGGCCCGGCCGCGGCGCTGGCCGAGCAATCCCCGGCCCGCGAGGCGCTCAAGCAGCACTGCACCGGCGACTACATGGATTATTGCAGCGCCTACGCGCCCGGCGGCCCGGAGGTCGAGGCCTGCTTCAAGGCGAACATGAAGAACCTGTCGCCCGGCTGCTCGGCGGCGATCACCGCCTACAAGCAGGAGAAGAAGGCGACCAAGCGCGTCAGCGAGGTGCGCTGAGACCGACTCCGAGGCGCCTGTCCGGTAGCCATCCCGTCATCGCGCGCGTCGCGAAGCAACACAGCGTGGCGCGGCGGTTGGCCGTGTCGTGCTGGCCCGGGTCACTGCGCTCCTCTGGTGATGACGGTGCGGGTGACGTTTTTTGAGCGCGCTGCGGTGCCCGCAGCGTGTGATGAAAACCGGGACATATGCTGCGTTTATTTCAGATCAGCTCACAATAAAGCAGTTCATACGCCTACGATTAGTGAAATACGTTTTACTTATCAGCTATATTGCCTGCGTTTTACTTTTTAGGTATTACAAGATATCGCGAAACATCGCAGGCGTGACATTCCTGCACTTTCCGAAGCCGGGCGCGGCATTAGCCTCCGCCATGCCGCAAATCGGAGATTGCCTCGTGTCCACTGCACGTTGTTTCGCAAAGAATCCTCTCACGCGCGTTCTGGTCCTGGCCGTGCTGGCTGCCAGCGTCGCCGCCTGCGCGACCAAGCCGCCGGCTGAGCCGGTGCCGCTGATCAAGAAGGGCTGAGCACCGCGTCCCGACAGGCGCGGGTTCGCCTTCAGGACGATACCCCAGCACCGTCCCGAATCCGGAGCGGCGCGTTCGGCCGGCCTCACCGCACGGCGATCCCCAGCGGAGCGCCGCGGCAATTGAGATGGGCCGGGTTTGTGGAGACCACGCCTGCGTTGCAGCCGCCCTGCAGCCCGACATAGAGCGGCGTCCCGCTCGCACCGGTGGCCGCCAGGTATCCGATCGGCCGCGTGCCGGCGTCGAGATGGCGCGGGTTGTTGGTGACCAGGCCGGAATCGAGCCCGGCCGTGGTGCCGGCGTAGACCGGCGCGTCGGCGGCCGAGGATGGCTGCGTCAGGGTCGCGCCGATCGGAGCCGTGGTGCACCCCTTGTAACCGGGGTCGATCGTCACTTCGCCGGCATTGCAGCCCGGCTGCGTCCCGACATAGAGCGCCACGCCCGGCGCCCGCGCCGCCGGCGGAGCAGCGGCTGCCAGGGTGCCGGGGCCGGGTTGGCGGGGAGGGAGCCGCCTGCCCGCCGGTCAGGGCCGCCCGCAGGGCGACGAGGCCCGCGCGGACGTCCTGCAGGGTGCCGACCACCACGTAGCAGGTGTAGCTGTGCGCCCCCGCGGGGACGTTGTTCTCCCGGAAGACGCAGTTCCACTTCACGGTGGCGTTGCCCGGGCCCGGCAGGGTCGCGAAGTTGAACCGGCCATAACCGGCATTCGGAACGGTCGGCTGGGGGGAGGGCGGGGCTGTAGACGCCCATCGCCCGGGAGCCGTCGGGGGTGGCCAGGATCACCGGCACGCCCTGCTCGCCCGGCCCGGCCGAGAGCGGCGCGGACTGACCGGTCGCCGAGTCGAGGTTCCAGAAGGCCGTGAAGTCCGGCGGCATGTAGGCGGTCGCCGCCTCGAAGGTCGCCGATTCGTGGGGTTGCGCGGTGATGTAGGTGGCGCGGTACGCGATGGCGTTGGCCACGCCCGCGGCGCCCAGGGTGACGGTCTTGGCCAGGACGTCGTCGGACCGGGGTCCGGCATGGGGGCCGGGTCCCTTCGGGCAGCTGCCGGTGACGCGGCCCGGCTCGATCCAGTAGGCCATCTGCGATCGCGTCTGGAGCGTGTCCGGTCCGCGTTTCAGCTCCGTCAGCAGGGTCGTGCTGCGCGGACCCGTACCATCGGAGTCGCTGCCGGCCTCGGTGGGGTTCAGGCACTCGCCGTAGCCGTCGTAGGACGAGGCCGATTGCAGTTCGCGGCCGTGATCGTGGGCGTTGATGAACTGCGTGCCGCCCCAGGTCAGGCTGTCGATCGCGCCGCCGGTGCGGGACGAGACCCCGACCGTGATCGGGGATCCGTTGAAGGCCCGGCTGATCGTCGCCCGGCCGCCGGGCTCGGGCCAGGCGATCGACGGCGCATCCTCGGCCTGCGCGGCCCCCGCGAGGCCGGCAAGCAGGAGCGCGGCGCGCACGGGACGGGGCAGGCGGGTCGAGGCGGGCATCGGCGGTTCCTGTTTGCAGCCGGCTTAGAGCATGACGCCGGGGAGAGGAATCCGTCTCCCGAATCGCCAGGCCCGGCAGAGGGATAGCTCCGGATGCCCAGCCGAAACCGCATTCCCGCAGGGTTCGAGCCGCAGCGGATTCGGTTGAAACTTGAACAACACCGTCGCCCGCCCCTTGCTGCCGGTACGATAATTTAAGCCCCGGGCTGCCATCGGGTTAGAAAGCTGCGGCCAAGCCTGATTCCCGCACGTCCGCGCTGCCTGTGCATGCGGCGGCCGGGGATCTGCTGCTCCGGCCGGGAACACATCTTCGGAATGTGGAAACCGTACCGATGACAACCACCGATATGGCCTCCGCCGGCAGTGGGCGGCCGACCGAGGGACGCGAGGCGCTGGTGCGCACGGCGCGCACGATCGCGGCCGCCGCAGTCGCCACCATGGTCCTGCTGCTCGACCTGATCAGCTTCTCGCAGCTGATCTTTTCCGGCCCGCTCGCGGAGAGCCGCGTCGCCGGGATGTCGGCGATGCTGGCGGCCTACGTGCTGGGCAGCCTCGTCTTCGTCGCGCTGCGGCGAACCGTGGTGGTGTCGCTGTCCTTCATCGGGGCGGCCGCGATCGTGCAGGCGGCGATCGCCGCCGCGGTGGCCGGGGAACTCCGCGACAGCGGCATCACCGATCCCGCCACGGTCGGCCGGATCGTGCTGGTCGCCTGCGGCGTCTCGACCTTCGCCACCGGCCTCGTCTTCGCCCTGCTCGGCACGCTGCGCGCCTCGCTGCTGGCGCAGCTCCTGCCCTACCCGGTCCTGACCGGCTTCCTCGGCGGCGTCGGCCTGCTGTTCCTGAAGAGCGGCCTGCAGATCGGCGCGCATCTCGACGATCCCGCCGCGGCGATGCTGAACCTGCTCGAGCCGGCGGCCCTCGACCCGAGCCTCCTCGATCCCGGGGTGCTCGGACGCATCGTCCTGACCTTCGTCATCGGCTTCTGCGCCTTCTACCTGCCCCGGCGCATCAGGCATTGGGGCACCTACCCGACGGTCATCCTGGTCAGCCTCGTCGGCGTGCATCTCGGCCTTGCCGTGCAGGGCATCGACACGGCCGCCGCGCAGGCGGCCGGATGGCTGATCGAGGCGCTGCCGACGGGATCGATGCTGCAGGCCCCGGCCGCGATGGCGCTCCAGGCCCTCGACCCCGCCCTGCTCCTGCCGATCCTGCCCCGGATCGCCACCGAGATCATCGTCGCGATCATCATCCAGATCCTCTACGTCATCAGCGTCGAATTGGAGATGCGGCGCGATCTCAACATCGACCGGATGTTCGTCGCGTCGGGGGCGGCCAACCTGGTCGGCAGCCTGTTCGGCAGCCCCGCCATGGGTTTCGGCCGGACCTCGACGCTGCTGCTGCACAATATCGGCGGCAGCCACTGGCTCGGCTGGTGGCTCACGCTCGCCGTGATGGCAGCGCTGCTGGTGTTCGGCGCGAGCCCGCTGGCGCTGCTGCCCCGCCCGCTGGCCGGCGGCGCCCTGATCGCCATCGGCCTCGGGCTGCTTATCAACCTCGCGCTGGCCTGCCGGACCTTCCCGGTGTGGGAGACCGGCATCGCCCTGGCGGTGTGCGCGGCGGCGGCCCTGTTCGGCGCCACCACGGGCTTTTTGGTCGGCGTCGTGCTGGCGATCCTGATCTTCGCGGTCCAGTACGGCCAGATCCCGGCGGTACGCCGGTCGCTGTCCGGTTCGGAGCGGCGCAGCAGCATCATCCGCGCGCCCGACACCGCCGAGCTGCTGCGCGAATCCGGGGACCGGACGCGGATCTACGCGCTGCAGGGCTACCTGTTCTTCCTCAACGCCCAGACGATCTATCGCCGGGCCGCCGCGGAGCCCGGCACCCTGCGCACCCTGATCCTGGACTTCCGCGATTGCGTCGGGCTCGACAGCTCGGCCCTGATCGCGTTCCGCAAGATCGGGCAGCTCGCCGAGCAGCGCGGCTTCGACGTGCTGCTGGTCCATCTGGGGGCCGCGGCGCTCAGGCAGATCGAGCGCGGCGGTCTCGCCGGTCTGCGGCTGCGGACGCGCCACACCCTGGACGAGGCCCTGCGCGAGGCCGAGACGCTGCTGCTCACCGAGACCGGCTCAGCCGGGGAGGGGGCCGTCGCGCTCTTTGCCGAGCACATGGCCGACCGTCTCGGTTGCAGTCTCGCGCAGGCCGATTTCGCGCCGTATCTCAGCGTCCGCACCCTGGCGGCCGGCGAGGCGCTGCTCCGCCAGGGCGAGGCGGCCGACACCCTGTACTTCCTCGAGCAGGGCGTCGTGTCCATCGAGATGGAGGTGTCCGGCCGGCCCAACCTCCGCCTGCGCACCACGACGGCCGGCACGGTGATCGGCGAGATCGGACTGGTGAAGGGCGGGCGGCGCACCGCCACCGCCCTCGCCGAGAGCCCCTGCCGGGTGATCGGCGTCGACCGGGCCGCGCTGGCTCGGATGGAGCGCGAGCGCCCCGACCTCGCCCTCGCGCTCCAGCGCTTCCTGATCCTGGAGCTCGCCGGCAAGGTCGCCGACACCAACCTGCTGCTCGAGGCCGAGCTGACCTGAGGATTGGAGCATCGTCCCGAAAGGTGGCCGCCGCCTTTCGGAAAGAGACGATGCGAAGCGAAGACCTCGCGCATCGTGCCGGTGCCGATATCCGGCACGATGCGCTAGGCCGCGGCCAACACGGCGGCGAGACCGATATGGGTGACCTGGTGGAGGAACTGATCGACCCCGATCAGCCACCAGAACCGTGCGTCCGAAGCCGGGAAGCGGGTCCGCTGGCCGATCAGCGCCTTGCCCCGGTCGATCCCCGTGTGGATCGCGAAATCCACGAGCGCCAGCCACCACAGGCCCGGCTCGACCGCCAGGGCGATCAGCAGCGTCCCGAAACCGTGCAGGCCGGTATGGGCGCAGAGCGGCCAAGCCCAAGCCGAGGCCCGGTCCTTGCCATGGGCCATCCAGTTGGTCTGGAGGAAGAAATCCGCCGCGAGGTGCTTCACCGCGAAGGCGACAAGCAGGAGCGCGAAGGTGCCCACAGGAACGGGCGTGTCGACGGACGGCATTCCGGCCCTGTCACTCCTGGCGCGCCCCTGGCGCGACCGCGCGGGACGATCCGCTCCGAGCGTCGAATCGTGCACCGTCCCATACACCCGTCCCGCGATTCGGGCAGCGCGACGCCGCACGCGGGCTGTCGATCGACACGCGGAAAACCGGGTTTCCGACGGATCCGCAGCCCTCGGTCGAAGCGGGGCGGAAGGCTCTAAACCGTAAGGATGACGCTGCCCGTGGTCAGGCCGCCCTCCAGGGCGGCATGCGCGCGGGCGGCGTCCCGGAGGTCGTAGGCGGCTCCGATCGGGTTGATCAGGCCGACCTCCAGGGCGGCGATCAGGTCCGCGGCGCCGCGGCGATACAGGTCCGGATCGTTGGCGTAGGCCATCACGCTCGGTCGCATCAACGCGACCGACCGCCCGCCTCCCAGCGTCTCGACGCGGACAGGCGGGATCGGCCCGGCCGGCTGGCCGAGGCTCGCCACGGTCCCGAACGGCCGGACCGCCGCGAAGGTCCGTGCCAGCATGCCGCCGCCGATGCCGTCGATCGCCAGATGCACGCCCTGCCCATCCGCCAGGGACCGCGCCCGCTCGGCCCAGTTATCCGCGCCGTGCAGGAGCACCGCGTCCGCACCGGCCTCCAGGGCCGGCGCGCGCTTGCCCTCGGAACCGACCGTGCCGATGACATGCGCGCCGAGGCGCTTCGCCCAGCGGGTGACGATCTGGCCGAGCCCGCCCGCGGCGGCGTGGACCAGGATCCAGTCGCCGGGCCCGACCGCCCGGACCTTGTGCAGCAGCATGTGGGCGGTCAGGCCGCGCAGCATCGTGCCGCCCATCAGACGGTCGGGGAGGGTGGCGGGCAGCAGCACGAGGCGTTCCGCCGGTAGGATACGCGCCTCGGCATAGGCGCCCATCGGGGCGCCGTGATAGGCGACCCGGTCGCCAGGGCTCGCCGACACGACCCCCGGGCCGACGGCCTCCACCGTCCCGGCCGCCTCGAAACCGAGCACCGCCGGATAGGCGGCGACCGGATAGAGGCCGGTCCGGAAGTAGATGTCGACGAAGTTCACGCCGATCACGGATTGCCGGATGCGGACTTCGCCTGCACCGGGTTCACCGATGTCGATCTCGGCCGCCGTCAGGACATCCGGCGCGCCGGGCCGGGTCATCGTCATCACTGTCGTCATGATCAACCTCCTGTCCCGACAGAGAACCGCGTTTTAGTCTGTGGGAGAATTCGGTGTCTCTTCACGGGCCTCGTGCGAAACTTCACCGATGATCGATTGGCAGGATCTCCACCACTTCGCGGTGCTCGCCCGGACCGGCTCGCTCTCGGCTGCGGCGCGGGACCTCGGGGTCGATCACGCGACGATCGGCCGGCGGGTCGCGTCCCTGGAGGACGCCCTGGCGCTGCGGCTGGTGGAGCGCCTGCCGCGCCGGGTCGCGCTGACTCCGGAGGGGACCGCCATCGCGGCCCTGGCGGCGGAGATCGTCCGAACCGTACAGGCGATCGAGCGCCGCGCCCTTGGCTACGCGGCGGCACCGGTCGCCACGGTCCGGATCAGCGCTCCGCCGGCCGTGGCAGCCCGCCTCATCGCCCCGCAGGTCGCGCGTTTCCACCGGGCGCATCCCGGCATCACCCTGGTCCTGTCCGGTGCCGCCCGGATCGCCGCCCTCGACCGCGGAGAGGCGGAGATCGCCGTGCGTCTGACCCGCCCCGACGACCCGGATCTCCTGATCCGCCGCATCGGGGTGATGCGGTTCGCCCTCTACGCAAGCCCGGACCAGGCCGCGCGGCCGCCGGCGGATTGGACCTTCATCGGCTACGATTCCGCGCTGGACCACGTTCCCCAGCAGATCTGGCTGCGGACCCTGCTGGGGAGCCGTCCGATCGTATTCCAGGCCAGCGACCTGTTCGGCCAGCAGGAGGCGGCCCGGGCCGGCCTGGGCGCCGTCGTCCTGCCCCGTTTCCTGGGCGATGCCGACGGGGTCCTGGCCCGCCTGCCGGCCCAGCCGGAACCGCCGAACCGGGATGTCTGGCTTGCGACCTATCCCGACCTCACGCGCTCGCCCGTGATCCGCGCGGCGCTGGATTTTCTGGCTCGGGTGATCGGCCTGGGATGCCCGATTGCCGCACCGGCGGATCCGGGTCGCGCCGCCGCGCCTGAGAACGCGGTCTCGCCGTAGCCGAGCGGGGGTGATCCGGTCGAGGATCGGCGCGCAGCGTCATGGGCGCAGGCCCCAGGCCGCGGCGTGGAGCCCGCGCAGGCTGCCCGCCGGGACCGCGGCGCGCTTCCGGGGCGCGGGCGGGGCCGGGTCGAGCGCGACCAGGCGGATCACCTCGGCGGCCAGCCGGATGTAGTCCGCCAGGTGTACGCCGTCCGGGTCGAGGCCCGTGCGGGCGAGACCCGTGCAGGCGAGACCCGTGCAGGCGCATCCCGGACCGCCGTCGCGCAAGCCCGCGAACGGGTCGAAGAAGCTGTGGCCGCCGGCCCGGCAGAGGCCTTCGAGGCGGTCCGAGAAGGCTGCGACTGCGGCGGGGTCCCGGCCGGTCGTCCAGGCGCCGATCGGCGGGACGGACGCGACGAAGACCTGGGCCGCCCAGGCGTCCAGAACCCGCAGGATGCGCCGGACCGCAGCCTCGAACCGGCGCTCCGTACCCACCCGCTCCGGATGCCGCCAGCGCATGATGTCATTGGTGCCGATGATCAGGATTGCGGCCGCGCAGCGGGCCGGGGCCCGGAGGCCCGCGAGGTACGTCGCGCAATCGGCCGCGGTGCTGCCGCCGAGGCCGAGATTGATGCTGGGCCGGCCACCGAAATCCGGATGCCCGAGGAACTCGGCATGCGAGTTCCCGACCAGCAGCACGCTCTCGGGAGTGGCTTTGCGGAGTGCCGCCTGCAGGGCCGGGCCGCGCTCGGCCAGACGATTGCGGACGATTCGCCCGTGCCGCCACTGCCGGGCGGAGGTCTCGATCCATGACTCGATCCGTGTCCCGATCCGTGGCGCGTACATGGTGGTCCTGAGCAGGCATGAGGGATCGGCCGCCCGCGGGAGGGCCCGGGCACGGGGGACATATTGGATCGTATCGAGACCTAGTCTTCGGCCAAATTTTTCGTCTTAAGGCCGCAGAAACACTTCGTTACTTTCGATCATGCGCGCAAAAACAGAGTAGAGAACCGCGCTCTGACACCCGATGACCTTCATCTAAATATGTGGGAATTATTCACACGTCAATGGTGAAGCTGGTCCGGGGCGACGTCGTCGGGCCGGCCTTCCGGACTTCACGATCCCGCGCTACGCCGGGCCTCCGACACACCCGGGGGAGCCAGGATGATCAAGGATCGCGTCTACATCGTCACCGGTGCCGGCTCAGGGCTCGGCGCCGCCGTGGCGCGCAGCCTCGTCGCGGCCGGCGCCAGCGTCGTGGTGGCGGACATCGCCCGGGAGGCCGGGGCCGGGGTGGCGGCGGAGCTAGGCGCGCGGGCGCGCTTCGCGGCCACCGACGTCACCAGCGAGGCGGACGGGCAGGCGGCGGTCCAGGCGGCGCTGGACGCGTTCGGGCACCTGCACGGGCTCATCAACTGCGCGGGGATCGCACCGGGCGAGAAGGTGGTCGGCCGCGACGGCCCGCACCGGCTGGACAGCTTCGCCCGGGCGGTGACGGTCAACCTGGTCGGCACATTCAACATGATCCGGCTGGCCTCTGCGGCGATCGCCCAGGAGGCGCCCGACGCGGAAGGCGCCCGCGGCGTCATCGTCAACACCGCCTCGGTCGCGGCGTTCGACGGCCAGATCGGACAGGCGGCCTATGCGGCCTCGAAGGGCGGCGTCGTCGCGATGACCCTGCCGATCGCCCGGGAGTTGGCCCGGCACGGCATCCGGGTCGTCACCATCGCGCCGGGGATCTTCGAGACGCCCATGATGGCGGGGATGCCGCAGGAGGTGCAGGACGCGCTCGGCCAGAGCGTGCCGTTCCCGCCCCGGCTCGGCCGCCCGTCGGAATATGCCGACCTCGTCCGGCACATCTGCGAGAACCCGATGCTCAACGGCGAGACGATCCGCCTGGACGGGGCGCTGCGGATGCCGCCCCGCTGAGCGCAGCTCAAGTCCGTCCGCCGAGTCGGTCCTTGTCGCTCGGACGTGACGCACGTATATTTTCACGTATCACGAGACCGGAGGCGGAGATGAGGCGAGTCGAGTTCAAAGGGTCGATCACGACGACCGGACGCTCCGAGGCGCTGCGGCTCGATAAGGCGTTGTTCAAGGCACATCCGGAGTTTCGGCAGAGGGCGAAGATCCGGGCACACGTCATCGGTCCGGGAACGATGCTCGTCACCCTCGACCCCGACGCGCAGACGCCGGAGGAGGCCGAGACGGTGGACCGCGACCCCGTCGTGTCGGCCTACCTCGCCTTCCTGGAGCGGGACATGACGGCGCATCCCGAGCGGCTGCGGCCGTTCACCGAGGATGCGCTCGCGCAACTGGAGGCCCTGACCCGGGACGTGACGGTATCCGATGATGACGTCATCCCGGATGACGTCACGCTGTGACGCCGCCCGGACGCCATTTCTCCGAGCGCAACGGATGGAGGCTCTACCAGGCACGCGCCTTCGTAGCGAGCCTTGCTCCCCTCGCCGCGGAGGTCGAGCGCCTGGCAGAGGCGGACCCGGGCGGCTACGCGGCGCATCCGAAAGCCAAGCTCCTGACCCGCATTCGTCAACTCATCGCCGACGAGATTCCGCGCGATCCGAACGCACATGCCTACGCGCTCGGCAACACGCTCGGGCCGCAGCATAGACACTGGCGACGGGCAAAGTTCCTGCAGCGATTCCGGCTCTTCTTTCGCTTCGACAGTGCGAGCCGCATCATCGTCTATGCCTGGGTCAACGACGAAAACACCTTGCGGAAAGCGGGCTCGCGCAGCGACCCCTATGCGGTGTTCGCGCAGCGCCTGAACGCCGGGGATCCGCCCGACGGCTGGGAAGACCTCCTCGCGGATGCGCACAGCATCTAAACCGAGGCGCCAGACGCACCGTGAACCGTCCGGCCGCGTCGGATCGAGGATTTGCGGGTGAGGCCAATCACAACGGGGTCGAGGACGACCCCATCGCCTCACCCTGGAAATGGGGGTCGAGGACGACCCCATCGCCTCACCCTGGAAATGGATCCCGGGGCGATGCAAAAGGCCTTGGACTTCGCATCGCCTCATCCCGGACGCCGGCAACCCCCATCCGGAGCGCGACTCTAACCGATCGAGACGCTGGTCAGGAGTTCGGCGGCCCGGCGCACCTCGGTGACGATCAGTTCCTCGCTCGGCCCCTCGATCGGCATGTCGGACAGGATCGCGGCGACGTCGCGCTTCACGTCCTCGCGGATCTCCGGGTTCTCCTCGGACAGGCGCCCGATCAGGACGCCCAGGACGATCTCCAGCGCGGAGAGCTTCGCGTGCACGCGGGTGAAGTCGTCCAGCGGTTCCGGCTCGTTCGCGTTCATGAGGTGCTCCCGGTGTCGAGGCACCGCACCGTCCGGATGGCGGGCGACGCCTCGGGCCAGCCATACGCTCCCGCGGCCCGCCGGGTCGATCCCGGGACGCGCCGCGATCAGGCGGCCGGGCTCTCGTTCCAGGCGGCCAGGGCCGCCGCGACGCCGGCGCCCGGCGGAACGGTGAAGCCTTCCGCCCGCAGGACAGCCTCCAGGGCACCCAGGGTGATCAGCACCTTGTGCTTGCGGGCGTTGTAGCCCATCGCGCCGATCCGCCAGACCTTGCCGGCCAGGGGCCCGAAGGCGGTGCCGATCTCGATCTCGAAATCCTCCCGCATCCGGCGCCGCACCGCCTCGCCGTCGATCCCGTCCGGGATGTACAGCGCGGTGACGTTGGTCATCCGGTACCGGTCGTCGCCGAACACGGTGAGCCCCATCGCCCGGATGCCGGCCGCGACCGCGCGACCGGCGGCCGCGTGCCGGCGATAGCAGGCCGCCAGACCCTCGCCGAGCAGGACCCGGGCGCATTCGCGCGCGCCGTACAGCATGGTGGTCGCCTCGGTGTGGTGGTTGAGGCGCTTCTCGGACCAGTAATCCATGATCATGGCGAGGTCGAAGTAGTTCGAGCCGATCCGCACGCCTAAGCCGTCGTCGATGTCGTCCCGGCGGATGCCGTGCTCGACGTGGCGCCGGGAGAAGATCCGCTCGGCCGCCGCCGGCGAGACGGTGATGGGCGACGAGCCCGACGGGCCGCCGAGGCATTTCTGCAGGCCGCCGGTCACCACGTCGATGCCCCAACGGTCGGCGGCGATCTCCATGCCCCCGATGGTCGCGGTGGCGTCGACGTACGAGAGGGCGCCGGCCCGGCGGCAGAGGTCGCCGAGCCCGTCGAGGGGCTGGGCCATGGTGGTCGAGGTGTCGCCATGCACAGTGGCCACGACCTTCGGGCCGAAGCGCTCAACCGCGGCGGCGATCGCCTCCAGGGGCACGACCTCGCCCCAGGGCGCATCCACGGTCTCGACCACGGCGCCGACCCGCTCCAGGATCTCGGTGAGCAGCAGGCCGAACCGGCCGAAATTGACCACCAGCACCCGCTCGCCGGGGGCGACCAGGCTCACCAGGGCGGCCTCGATCCCGGCCCGCGCCGTGCCGTCGACCAGGAAGGTCCAACGGTTCTCGGTGCCGAAGACCGGGCGATAGAGCGCCATCACCTCGTTCATGTAGGCGGTCATCTCGGGGTCGAACTGCCCGAGCAGGTCGGCCGACATGGCGCGCAGTACGCGCGGATGGGCATTGACGGGGCCCGGCCCCATCAGGAGCCGCTGGGGCGGGTCGATCTCGCCGATCTGCTCAAGCACGGGCTGGCTTCCTTCGCTGTCGCGCATTCCGGGCGGGCCGACGCAATCCTTCGGCCAGCCGCCTCCGCCCTGTCGCCTCCGACCCTGCAGCGGTCGAGAGTGGTGCTAGGGACCCGCGGCGCTTCGATCAAGCCAAGCGTTTTTCCTCAGGGCCGGAAACCCCATCCGGGCCGCGGCGTTTCACGGTCCCGAGACAGAACCCGCAAAGGGAAACACGCCATGATCAACCGCCTCGCCACCGCGGCCGGCCTGCTCGCGCTCTCGACGAGCTTCGCCCTGGCCCAGACCGCAACGCCCGCGCCGGCTCAGCCGGCGACCCAGACCGACAGCAGCATGAAGGAGTGGCAAGTCGCCAAGGTCGCCAAGGTCGGCCTCGCCCAGGCCCTGACGACCGCCCAGGCGCAGGGCGACGAGAAGGGCGGCCGCGCCATCGACGCCGATTTCGAGAAGGCCGACAGCAAGAACCCGGCGCACTACGCCATCAAGGTCGTCTACCCGAGCGGCAAGCTGGTGGAATACGGCATCAACGCCGATACCGGCGCCCTGTACAAGACCGAGAACCAGCCGATCGAGCGCTACTTCACCCGGCTGAAGCCCGCCGACTTCCAGAACGCCAAGACCCCGTTGAAGGACGCGCTCTCCATCGCCGAGCAGAAGGCCGGCGGCGGCAAGGCCTACGAGGCCGAGGTCGAGAAGGACGGCTCGACGGTCCAGTACGAGATCAAGGTGGCTGGCGCCGACAAGGAGCAGACGGTGAAGGTCGGCCCGGACGGCAAGGTGGTCGACTGATCCCGTAGGGGTGCCATCCGAAGCGGCGGGGCCGCTCCAAGACCGCCCCGCCGCTGCACGGTGTCGCCCCGCCGCCCGGTCGCGGAGCCGGGCGGCCGCTTCGGCGATTGCTTCCGGGTGAGACTGCGGACCGGGAGCGCGAACATGAAATCAGGCACGCAAGACTCCCGAAAAATCCTCGGAACGGCCCATACCCGGGTCGAGGGGGCCGACAAGGTCACCGGCCGGGCGCTCTACGCTTCCGACCGGCCCGGCCCGGAGGCGACCGCCCACGCCGCCCTGGTCACCAGCACCATCGCCCGGGGTCGGATCATCGGGTTCGATCTCGCCGCAGCCGAGCGGGTGCCGGGGGTGCTGGCGATCTTCACCCACCAAACGTTTGCCGGGGCGGTGGCGCCGGTGAAGCACCTGATGGCCGGCGGCTACGCCAACAGTTCGCACCGGCCCCTCGACTCCGATGCGGTGGCGTATGCCGGCCAGATCGTCGCGTTGGTAGTGGCCGAGACCCAGGAGGCGGCCGAGGAGGCGGCCGGCGCGGTTCGGGTCTCCTACGCGGAGGAGCCGGCCTCCGGCGGCTTCGACGCCCCCGGGGCCGAGACGGTCCGGCTTGCGGACCTCAAGGCCCAGCACGCCGACATCGCCCGGGGCGACGCCGAGGCCGGGATGCGGGAGGCCACGATCCGGGTCGAGGCGCGCTACGAGACCCCGATCCAGCACCACAACCCGATCGAGCTGTTCACCACCCGGGCGGCCTGGGACGGCGACCGCCTCACGGTGCACGAGCCGACCCGCTACGTCGGCGCCGTGCAGCACGGGCTCGCCGCGCAGCTCGGCCTCGATCCCGCACAGGTGCGGGTGGTGTCGGGGCTGATCGGCGGCCATTTCGGCTCGAAGTTCGCGCTGTCGCAGCACACGGCCCTGGTCGCCCTGGCGGCCCGCCGCATCGGCCGGCCGGTGTCGCTGGTGCCGACCCGGCGGCAATGCTTCACCATCGCCAATTACCGGCCGGAATCGCGCCATGCCATCCGGCTCGGCGCCGACCGGACGGGGCGGTTCACCGCCCTGGTGCACGAGGCCGAGACCGTGACCTCGCGGTTCGATCCGTTCGTCATGGAGGGGGCCGAGGTGACCGCGGGCCTCTACGCCTGCCCGAACATCCGGACCGAGGAGCGGGCCGTGCGGGTCGACCGCAACACCCCCGGGCCGATGCGGGCGCCCCCGGAGGTGCCGTTCCTGTTCGCCCTGGAAAGCGCCGTCGACGAGGTGGCGGTGGCCCTCGGAATGGATCCGATCGCCCTGCGTCGGATCAACGACACCGCGGTGGATCCCGTCTCCGGCAAGCCGTTCTCGACGCGGCCGCTGATGGCCTGCTTCGATGCCGGGGCGCGGGCCTTCGGCTGGTCGCGCCGGGATCCGCGCCCCGGGGCAATGCGCGACGGCCCCTGGCGGGTGGGCCTGGGCTGCGCGGCCTCGGTGCGGCCGGTGAAGATCGCCGCCGCGACCCTGCGGGTGCGGCTCGCTCCGGACGGCAGCGCGGAGGTCGCCTGCGCGCATCACGAGATCGGCAACGGCATCACCACGCTGCTCGCCATGGGCGCGGCCGAGGGCCTCGGCATTCCGGTGGAGCGGGTCGCGGTCCGGCTCGGCGACACGGCGCTGCCGGCGGCCGGCATCTCCGGCGGATCGAGCACGACGACCAGCCTGATGAACGCCCTCGCGCTCGGCTGCGGTCAGATCCGCGAGGCCCTGGCGCAGGCTGCGACGGGGCAGGGCGGTCGCCTAGCCGGCCGGGATCCGGGCACCTTGCGCCTCGCGAGCGGGCGGCTCGCGGCCCCGGACGGGAGCGGAATCGCGCTGGCCGAGGCGGTCGGCCCCGAGGGCGTCGAGACGCTCGCCGCGTTCGTACCCGCGGGGGCCGACCGGGAGAAGGCGCTGGCGGCCCTGCGGCAGGGTCATATCGGGCTGACCCTCGGCGGGGGCGGGCACGCCGTGTCCTGGGGTTTCGGCGCGCAGTTCGCGGAGGTCCACGTCCACGCCGAGACCGGCGAGATCCGGGTGCCCCGCCTCACCGGCGCCTTCGCGGCGGGGCGGATCCTCAACCCGCTGACCGCCCGGAGCCAGCTCATCGGCGGGATGATCTGGGGCCTCGGCTCGGCGCTCCTGGAGGAGACGGTTCTGGACGGCGCCGCCTACCGCAACCCGGATCTCGCCGAGTACCTCGTCCCGACCTCGGCCGACGCCCCTGCGGTCGAGGCGGTGCTGGTGCCGGACCCCGACGATCAGGTCGACGCCCTCGGGCTGAAGGGGCTTGGCGAACTCGGCATCATCGGGGTCAACGCAGCCATCGCCAACGCCGTCCACCACGCCACCGGGCGCCGGATCCGCAAGCTGCCGATCCGGCTGGAGGATGTGGCGTGAGGCGACGCACGGCGTGTCCCTCGGGGAGCGGCTACTCCATCGTCGGCGCCAGCTTCTTCACGCTCTGCACGTCCTCGCCCAGCCAGGCAGCGTTCTTGGCGGTGCCGTCGAAGGTCGCGCTCGTCTTGAACAGCTCGTACTTGCCCTCCAGCGCGTAGGGCTTGGAGCGCGACAGCAATTCTGCGACCGTGGCCTTGTCCATCGGCTTGAACGTCTTCACCGCCTCGATCGCCTGATCGAGGTCGCGCTGATTCTGGATGCCGGTGATCACCACCGAGACCGGCAGGTTCAGCGAGAAGTGCAGGTATTCCAGCGGCTTGATCGGCGCGTCGGCCTTCAGGATCACCCCGTCGCCGAAGGTCTTCATGGCGAGCGGCGCGATGCCCTCGGCCACGAGGTGCGGCAGCACGAGATGGCCGAACGAGCGGAAATGCGCATCCATCACGTTGAGCGGCATCTGGCAGGAATCGAAGTGGAAGCCGCGCTCCTGCGCCACCGCCAGCATCTGCAGGTGGATGCGCGGGTCCTTGTGGCCGGTGAAGCCGATGTAGCGCAGCTTGCCCTGCTTCTTGGCCTCCAGGAATCCCTCCATGGCCCCGCCTTCGGCGAAGACGCGGTCGGGATCGTCGTAGCGCAGGATCTCGTGGTGCTGGACGAGGTCGATCCGGTCGGTGCGCAGACGCAGGAGCGACTGGTCGATCTGCTTGAGCGCCTCCTCCTTGGTCCGCCCGTCCATCTTGGACATCAGGAAGACCTTGTCGCGGTAGCCGCCCTCGGCCAGGGCCGCGCCCATGCGCAGTTCGGAGCGGCCGTCGTTGTAGTCCCAGCAATTGTCCATGAAGGTGATGCCGCGATCGACGCCTTCGTGGATCAGCCGCGTCGCCTCGGCATCCGTCACCGCGCTCTTGCCGAGGTGGAACCCGCCCATCCCGATCGCGGAGATCTTTTCGGACGTCCGCCCGAACGGGCGGTAGAGCATCTCGCCCCGGAGTTCGCCGGGATCGGTGACCAGCGGCAGGTCGGCCGGGTCCTGCGGCCGGGTGTTCGGCAGCGGCGGGACGCTCACGGCCGCACCCGCGCTGCCGGCGCCGGCGAGACCGGTGCCCGTAAGCCCCGCGCCGAGCACGGCGCCCTGGATGAAGCTGCGGCGTTCCATCGGATATCTCCGTTCGGGAAGGTGTCTGGTTCGAACGGTAACGGGTGGCGGGACATCATCGTTCGGCCTCCTGGGCGAGGCGGCTCGCCGCGTTGAGCAGGCGCAGGGCCGCGCAGGCGGCCCCGTAGCCGTTGTCGATATTGACCACCACGATCCCGGGGGCGCAGCTCGCCAGCACCGCGTCCAGGGCTGTGCGCCCCCCTGCGGCGACGCCGTAGCCCACGGAGGTCGGGACCGCGATCACCGCCCCGGCGACGAGGCCGCCGACCACGCTCGGCAGCGCCGCATCCATGCCGGCCGCGACGATCACCACCGGATGCGCCCGGATCTCCTCCAGACGCGTGGTCAGCCGCCACAGGCCGGCGACACCGACATCGGCGAACAGCGTCGCGGATCGTCCGGCATAGCCGAGCGTCCGTAAGGCTTCCCGGGCGACCGGGACGTCCGAGGTGCCGGCCGCGACCACGGCCACCCGGGCCGGACCGGCAACCGGCGGGCCCTGCCCGAACACCGCCGTGCGCGAGACCGGACAGTAATCGAGCCGCGCCGCGTGCCCGAGCCGGGAGAACTTCTCCGGGTCGAGCCGGGTCAGGAGCAGCGAGGCACCCCGCTCGCGTGCGGCCGCCAGGATCGCGTCGATCTGCTCGGGGCTCTTGCCGGCGCAGAAGATGGCCTCCTCCAGGCCGATCCGCTCGGGCCGGGCGAAGTCGAGGGTGAATTCGTCCGCCACGCTCATGCGGGGAATGCTCCGGTCAGGAAGGCGCTGCCGACCCGGTAGGGTGCGAACCGGACGGCGCCTGAGAGGCGCGGCGGCGCGATCTCCCGGATGCCGGATCCCAGGGCGGCGCGGCGCTCCGCGTCGAGGGCGGCGAGGCTGCCGGGGTCGAGCTCCACGACCACGCCCTCGGCACGCACCCGGCAGCGAACCGCCCGCTTGGGGCCCGCCCCGGCATCGAGGGCGCCGCCGACCAGACGCTCGACCGCGTGGATGAAGGCCAAGGTCTCCGGCTCGATCGGGATGCCGGTCTCGACCCGGCTCGACAGGCAAGGCGCGGCCGGCAACTCGGCCACCGCGCCGAGACCGAGGTCGCGGGCCAGCGCCCGCACGGCCGCCTTGTCGAACCCGGCCTCGACATAGGGGTGGCGCACCGCATGCTCCCGGGCGGCGTCGAGGCCGGGTCGGTACTCGCCGAGGTCGTCGCGATTGGCACCCGACAGGATCTGCCGGTCGGTGACGTGCCGGACCGCGCCGTACAGATTGGTCTTGCAGAAGAAGCAGCGGTTCACGGGATTGGCCCGGTAGGCCGGGTCGGCGAACTCGCCGGCTTCGATCACCTGCAGGTCCCAGCCCTCCCGGGCGGCCTCGGCCCGGACCCGCGCGGTCGCCTCCCCGGGCACGGCCGGGGAGACCGCGTGGACCACGAGGGTCGCGGCCGGTGCCAGCCGGTGAGCGAGGGTGGCCAGCGTCAGGCTGTCGACCCCGCCGCTCACCGCCACCGCGACGGGACCGAGCCCCGCCAGCACGGCTTCGAGATGCGCGCGCGTCACCGCTCCTCCTTCGTGGTCTCTCGCAGGGCGAGGCGTTCGGCCTCGCGGCGCACATGCGCCCGGGCAGTGTGATCTCCCTGGCCCAGCGTATCGTCGGCCTCGGCCTTGGCGGTGCGCCCGCCCGGCCGGTCGACCACCTTCACCCGCACCGGCCGGCCCTCCGGCGCGACCGTGACGGCCTCCCGGCCGAGCACCGCGCGCGCGACCCGGTGGTGGCGCAGCCCGATCGTGGTGGTCTCGCGGAAGCAGGCCGCGATCGCCGCCTCCAGGTTCTCGGGCTGCACCAGGGCCTGGATATGGGCCATCATCCGGCCCTTCTTGCCCAGCACCGGCATCTGCACGACGTCGCGCATGCCGGGCTCCGCGCGCAGGCGGTCGAGGCCCATCGCCAAATCCTCCCCCGACTGGTCGTCGATCTCGAACGCGATCACCACCAGGTCGTCCCGGCCGGGATGAGCGGCGGGCGCCTCCTCCAGCACGAGGGCGCGCAGGCAATTGCTCAGGCCCGGCAGGACCCTCGTGCCGAAACCGATCCCGCTGGGCCCGAGCGTGCCGGCGGGCCGGCCGCGCCCGGGCGCCTCACCGCAGAGATGGCGCAGGATCGCCGCGCCGGTGGGGGTCACGCGCTCCCCCGGGATCCCATCGTCGAGGGTCGGAAAGCCTTCGAGCAGGAGCGTGGTGGCGGGGGCCGGCACCGGCAGGGGGCCGTGCTGGGTCCGGACCCGGCCCGAGCCCAGCGGCAGGGCCGAGACGCTCCAGTTGCGCACCTCGAGGGCGGCGATCAGGTAGGCGGCGGCGACGATGTCGGCGATCGAATCGAAGGCGCCGACCTCGTGGAACGCCACCGCGTCGACCGCGATGCCGTGGACCTGGGCTTCGGCCTCGGCGAGGTGCCCGAAGATCGCCAGCGCATGCGCCCGGACGGCCAGCGCAAGGTTCGCCCGGTCGAGATCCCCGCGGATCTCGGACCAGGGCCGGTGGCCGTGATGCGGCAGGTGGTCCGCGTGCCCGTGCGTCGGGTCGTGGGCGTGATCGTGCGTGGCATGGTGATCGTGGCGGTCCGGATGGGCCGAGTGGCCGCCGTGCCGATGCGGCGCAGGCATCTCAGCCTCGGGGGCCGAGACCGCGAAGCGCAGGCCCCGCAGGATGCCGTCGTTGTGCTGCGACGTGGTGCAGGCGATGCGCGGATCGACGGCCCGCACGCTGGCGCGCACGCCCTCGAGATGCTCGGGAAAAGCATCCAGCAACGCGGCGGCGAACATGTCGCCGGCGACGCCGCCGAGTGCGTCGAGATGGATGTGCATGGTCTGTCGGTCGGCTCGAACCGGTTGCCTGATGCGGTTCAGATCGGCCGCCGCCGGCCGAAGGCAAGGGACGCGGACCCATCGCTGCGACGCGGCGTATCGCCGTCGGTCCGGGCGGAGCCGTCGTCCGTCAGCGCGGCGGCTCCGGATTACGCGCCGCGGAGCGGTTGGAGGGGCCCACCGAGGGTGAGCTCCGGCCGACGCGTCCTGTAGAACCGGGCCGCTGAGGCCTGACGATCCATCTCAGTTCGGGACCAGCCGCCTTATCGTCTTCGCGGGCACGCCACCGACCAAGACTCCCGCCTCGACATCCTTGGTCACGACAGATCCAGCCGCAACTATAGATTGTTCTCCGATCGTAACGCCGCACAAAATGATTGCCCCGGCTCCGATCCAGACACCGTCATGCACGATGATGTCTTTGTGGAATGTCTGACGCGTTATGCTTGTTCTATCGTGGAACGCGTCGATGACGAGATCATGCGTCGATGTTTCGAAGCTTACCCTGGAACCGACCATGCATCGATTACCGATCTCGATCCGCGCGCTCCGGCAGGCAAATCGGACATCGGAATTGATGAATGTTTGATACCCAATCGTAAGACCTCTTATAGCCTCGTCGTTGAGACTTTGTTCAAAAATGATGGGACTGGAAATATGTGATTTTGCTCCGATTCGGACGCCAATATTGCGCAACAGCGCTCGCCGCGCGCCGTTGAGCCCGTAGAAATTCGGAATCCGGTTATATACGATTAGTATAAAATAACTATATAACCGCAATAAGTAGAGCACACTCAATTCAATCGCCCATATATATCCGCCGATTGACGGCATTTGGTTAAATACTATCCTGAAAATCAATCTTTGAGCAAGCGTATCCCGCCATGGCTCAGGCGCGGATCCCGGCAGCCGCCGCGTCCGAGCGCATGTTACAGCCGCCGGCGGGGGTCCGGGCCGGTACGCCGGTCTCATGCCAGGTGTCTCAGGCCAGATGCAGGTAGGCTGGGTCGAACAGGCCGCGCTCCATCAACCCGTCAAGGTCGTGGATCGTCAGGCGCCGGCCCCGCAGAGCGATGAGGCCGCCGGTGCGCAGCGCCTTCAGGGTACGGTTGATATGCACGCTGGTCTGGCCGAGGGCGTCGGCGAGGTCGGGTTGGGTGATCGGCATCGGGATCGTGTTTCCCTCGGCGAGGCCGACCCGGGCGAGCCGCAGGTACAGCTCGCAGAACAGGTGCGCGAGGCGCTCGATCGCCGAACGGCGCCCGACGCTGGCGATCCACTCGCGCTGGAGCGCCGTGGTGTCGCGCATCTCGCGCCACAGGCACTCCTCCACCGCCGGCCGGGTCCGGATCGCCTCGCCGATCTGGTCCGGCGCGATCCGGGCGACCGTGACCGGCGTGATCGCCCCGATGGCGTGGTCAAGGCGAGGCCAGCGGGCCGGGGAGGGGTCGCACAGGTCGCCCGGCAGGAGCAGCGAGACGATCGCTCGCCGACCGTCCGGAAACTGCTTGTAGCGGCAGGCCCAGCCGTCGAGGATCAGGTGGGTGTGGTGCGGGTCTTCGTGCTGCCCGACGATGTCCTGACGCGGCGCGACGGGGCGGATATGCTGTCGGGCGAGGCCGTCGAGGGCGGCGCGGTCCTCGGGACCGAGCCGGACGTGCCGCTCCATCTTCCGCACGAACGGGTTGTTCACGGCGGCCTCCGGTCAGAGGCCGCAATGCCGATGCGGTTCCGAACCGTCCGTCCATCCGTAGCTGGATCGTCCCGCCCGCGGCCGGCACGCGGCGGGCGGGCGGGCGTGGAAAGAGGGATCCGAGCAGTCGCGGCGCGCCCCAAACCACGCGACGACGCTGCCGATGGATGCCCACCGCACGAAGACGACTGTTGTCACAGGTATATTGCGGCCCGAGCGTCGAAGTCTGGTTGCACGCGACGGCTTATGCCGCGACCGGGCGTGCCCGCGCTAACCTGTGTTAACCACCGCTGAGCCCTTTGGCCGCCCCGTCACGCGGCGGCGGCTCCCACGGAATCGGCCATCTGGGCGCGTCGCGTGCCCAGGGGCTGCGGCTCACCCACGGTGGTGTCCTCGGCGGTCTGATGCTCCATCTCGGCGTTCAGCTGGGCACCGGCGAGCACGATCATGGTCGAGATCCAGATCCAGGTCATGAAGCCGATGGCCGCGCCGAGGGAGCCGTAGGTCTTGTTGTAGCTGCCGAAATGGGCGACGTACCAGGAGAACAGCAGCGACGCGACGAGCCACAGCAGGGCCGCCGCGGCGCCCCCGGGGGTGACCCAGCGCCAGCGCGGCGCGTCCCGGCTCGGACCGTAGCGGTAGAGCAGGGCGAGCCCGAGCAGGACTGCCACGAGCAGCGCCGGCCAGCGCAGCAGGGTCAGCCACCAGGCATCGGTCCCGAGCCCGACATAGGTCAGCACCACCGGCAGCACCACGACCGCGGCCAGAGCCAGGATCAGGAACGCCAGCGCCCCCGCGGTGAAGCCGAGGGAGACGACGTTGAGCAGGACGAAATTGCGCTTCTCGCGCTCGTTGTAGACGATGTTGAGGGCGTCGAAGACGTGCTTCACGCCGCCGTTGGCGCTCCAGACCGACAGGACGATGCTGACGACCAGGCTCAGGCCCAGCGCGGTGTTGCCCTTCTCGTTCAGGCGCTTGACTTGGTCGCCGATGATCTCAAGGGCGCCCTGGGGCAGGACGCCCTGAAGGCTGGCGAGTTGGTCGTTGATGGTCGAGGCGTCGGCCACGAGGCCGTAGCAGGAGACCAGCGCGGCGACGGCCGGGAAGATCGCCAGCAGGGTGAAGAAGGTGACGCCGGCCGCGATCAGCGACAGGCGGTTCTCGCCGATGTCCCGGTAGGTGCGCAGCGCGATGTCCTTCCAGCCCTTGGCGGGAATTTCGGCCGGATGGCTGGCGCCCCGCCCGCGATCGGCCTGGCGGCTCGCGACCGCCGGGCCTCGCCGCCCTCGTGCGCGGGCGCGGGTTCCGAGGAGCCCGCGAAGGCGGACCAGCGGCCCGGCTCCGCGCCGGCCGGGGCGGAGGCAGGAGCCGGGGCGGCAGACCGCCGCGGGAACGCAACCAGGCCGACGAGCGCGGTGGCCAGCGCCAGGGTCCAGACCGTCGAGGCGTGCCCCCCGGTGTCGCGGGGCACGGTGCGATCGGGATCGGGGGAAGCCATCGACACGCCTCGCTACGGGTTCAGGAACCAAGTCCGGTCGGCCTCCGGAAGGAGACGGATCCGACAGGGAACGCCGTTGCGAGCCCGCCGGTTCGCGGGTCCGTTCGTCTTCGGCCCCGACACCTCGGCCCGTCACGCTTGCTTGTATTGGTTCGTCTCAGTGTCGCGGCAACACGGTCTAAACCCATGTTGGCGCGAGAGCCGCGTGGGCGCGCCACAAGCGAATGCGACGGGCGCGATAGGCCCGCCGTCGATGCCCGGACCTGATGCCAGACACCGAAGGCCACACCCTGCCCGATCCGGCCCGCGACATCCGGCATGGCCTGCCGGACGCGATCCGCATCCACCTCGGGACGCTGCTCGGCCTGACCTACGACGCGGTCGGCCCGACTCCGGCGGCTGCCTCGGATCGCTTTGCCGACCTGTTGGCGCGCCTGGACGCCGCGCTCGCCAAGGACCAGGCCTCAGAGCCGGTCTCGGGGGAGGTCGAACGGGAGGCCGACTTCCGCGCCGGCCTGCTGAAGGTGGTGCCGGCCCTACACCGCTTCGCCGTCTCGTTGACCCGAGACCCCGCCGCGGCTGATGACCTCGTGCAGGACACGCTGCTGCGGGGCTGGCGCGGACGAGCCGGCTTCACCCCCGGGTCCAACCTGGAGGCTTGGCTTTTCACGATCCTGCGCAACGTGTTCTACAGCCAGCACCGCAAGCAGGGTCGCGAGGTCGCGGACACCGACGGCAGCTACGCTGAGCGGTTGACCAGCGTGCCGGAGCAGGGCGGCCATCTCGACCTGCAGGACGTGCGCGCCGCCCTCGACCGGCTCGCCCCGGTGATGCGCGAGGCACTGGTCCTCGTGGCGATCGAGAACCTCAGCTACGAGGAAGCCGCAGCCGTCATGCAATGTCAGATCGGCACCGTGAAGAGCCGGGTGTGGCGTGCCCGCGAGCAGCTCGCCCGGATGCTGGGCTACACCGGTGCCGAGATCGGCAACGACGGGGTGATGCTGTCGGTGACCGGGACGTCGGCCTGACGCCGCAGCCACGCTCTCCACCGACGAATACCCATCTTCGTCACATCACCCTCTGTATTCGACAGAAAATTTGACTTAGGTGAAGGCGCCCGGGGTCGTTCCTGGGCGACATAGGACGGGTTGGGTCGATTCGTCGTCCCGGCTCAGCTCCCGTCGGTGTGACATCCCCCCGATCCATCGACGGGAGCCCCATCCCGGATCCCCTCAGCGTCCGGTCTCGTCCGCGCGATCGGCGTCGAGCTGCTGCAGCAGCTCCGCCAGCCTCGGATCCAGCACCTCATCGATCACCGGGTCATAGAGCGCGCGCAGCTGGCGCCCCAGGCGCGTCCGCGTCTGCGCATCGAGGACCGGGGCCTCGCTTGAGACCGGGAAGACCCGCAGGGCTGTGGGGGCGGATCGCGGGGCGGCGTGCTGGTGATCGGGACGTGGCATTCCACCTACATCGGCCTGGACCGGCGCGACGGCAACCACACGCCGTTACGAAGTCCCGGGCGGCACGCGATTCCGGCGCATCGTCTTCGTCCGAACGCCGGCGGCTACGGTTCGGGACGAGGCTTCAAGCGTCGTCCTCCGGGGCGAACACTTCGCCCTGCTCGGCCAGCACGGCGTCGGCCTCGTCATGACCGAGGACATCCGGATCGGCCCGGTCCAGGGCCCGGGCCAGCGCGCGCTCCCAATCCGGCGGCGGGGGGCTGCCCTGCGCGGTCAGGATCTCGGCGGCGCGGGCGCGCAGCCGCGCCCAGGATTCCGCATCCAGCTCGGCAAAACTGCTCCCGAGCCCGAGATCGGCGGCGGCTCGCGCGGCGGCGGCCGTCCAGGCGGGCGGAGCAAGGGGTTCGGTCATAGCGGCCTCCCGTGGCGATCGCGATCCGCTCCGGCACATAGGGCGGCCACACGAAACGACGCGGCCCGGAATTGAGATCGCGGTGCCCTCCGCGGAGGTCAGCGCAGCCCGTGCCGGGCGATCTCCTCCGGCACCAGCTCGGCCGCGTCCTGGCGCGCCAGGATGGCGTCGAGGCCGACCGGGGTGTCGTCCCAGGCATCGACGCCGACATCGCAGGAGCGGCTGGTATCGGGCAGCCAGCCGTGGCTGTGCCCGTAGAGGTGGCGGGTCTCCCGCCACAGGCCCGGCCAGGCCCGGTGCGCGTAGTGCGACAGGAACAGGCGGTGCTGCCGGCCCTGGGAATCCAGGGCCGAGATCCGGGCGCTGTCCACGGGCGGGTCCGCCCAGGGCAGATCGAGCACGCGGTTAGAATCGTGGTTGCCCCGGATCAGCCGCTTGGTGCCGTTGAGCTGGGCGAACATCGCCGCGCAATGCTCCCGGCTCGCCCCCGCGGCGAAATCGCCGAGATGCCAGACCGCGTCGTCGGGGCCGACCACGGCGTTCCAGGCCGCGACCAGGGCCGCGTCATGCGCCGCGACGCTGTCGTACCGCGCCCGGCGGTGGCGGAGGATGTGCGGATCGCCGAAATGCGTGTCCGCGGTGAAGAAGAGCGCCATACCGTGAGCTGTCACCGCATCCGAGGGCGCCGTCCATCATGCCCGCCTTCGCGTCCGACGCCGCTCCGAAGTGGATCGGGGCGGGCGCCCAGCAAGGCGCGCGCGGCATCGTGCCCGCCGCCGGGGGGGATCGCACCGATCGCCGCATCGGCGGCCGGTCCCTCGGCGCCGCTCCAGATCGCGTTGCAATCGGGACCGGCTCTCAATCCTTGTCTCAACGCGCTCGCTTGCGCCGAACCGGTCTCCACTTCGGCGGCGCGCGCTCTAATCTTCGCCGCGATGCTCGACCCCACCGCCTACGCGCACCTGCTGGACGCCGCCCGGGCGCATCCACGCCTGGAGGCCGCCATCCGGCAGGCCGGCCCGCTCCGGATCGACCCGCCGCCGCACGCCTGCGTGGCCGACCGTCTGTTCGTCGAGGTCGTGAACCAGCAGCTCTCGACCCGGGCCGCGGCGGCGATCTGGTCGCGGGTCGAGGCCGCCGCGACGGCGGCGGGGTCGAGCCCGCGCGGGCTGTTCGAGGCCGGAGACCCGGCGCTGCTGCGGGGCTGCGGGATCTCGGGCAACAAGGTCCGCGCCCTTCAGGCGATCGTCGCCGCCGAGGCGGCGGGCCTGCTCGGCCCCGAACTCGCCGGACTGCAGCACACCGAGCGCGCCGCGATCCTGTGCGGCATCCGGGGCGTCGGCCCCTGGACCGCCGACATGGTCGGGATCTTCCACTTCCACGACCCGGACATCTGGCCCGAGGGCGACGTGGCGGCGGTGGGCTGCCTGCGCCGGCTCACCGACAGCACCGACACGCGCGCCGTTGCGGCCGCTTTCGCGCCGTACCGCTCGATCCTGGCCCGCACCCTGTGGCGGATCAAGGACACCACCCCGGTGGAGCCCGCAAGTCCGACTGCAAGTCTGCCCGCGCCCGCCCCGGCGCCCCGCGCTTCGACGAAATCCGGGTGACGGGCGCCCCCCGATCGGCTATCCGTTCGAGTGGGCGCAGGGCCTGTAGCTCAATGGTTAGAGCCGACCGCTCATAACGGTCTGGTTGCAGGTTCGAGTCCTGCCGGGCCCACCATCCGTCCCGCGGAACCTTGCGGCCCGACAGCCTTTTCGGCCCCCTCGCGCAACCAGCTGTGTCAGCCTCGCCCGGCATCGGCACGGTTTCCAAGGCACGGGCCGGACCATCTGCGACCCTGAGACAACATCCGCCCGCGGGGCGATCGGAGTGCTCCGGCGTTGGATCAGGGCCTGCACCGAAACCCGATCGCTGCCGGCCCACCTCTCTCGCTGCGGGCACGGGGTGAGGTGTCGCCCGGCAAACCATGAGCGCTGATCCGATGAGCTCCGACCTGACCGTCTACTACGATGGCGGCTGCCCGCTCTGCCGGGCCGAGATCGGCCATTACCGCGACTGCCGCGGGGCCGAGCGGATCGCCTTCGTCGATGTCGGGCGCGATGCGCCGGCGGCCGGCCTGGGGCCGGATCTCGACCAGGGCGACGCCCTGCGGCGCTTCCACGTGCGCGGCGCGGACGGCCGGCTCGTGTCGGGGGCGGCGGCGTTCGCGCGGCTGTGGCGCGTCCTGCCGAACTGGCGCTGGCTCGGCCGCCTCGTCGAGCTGCGCGTCTTCGGGCTGCGGCCCATCCTGCCCGTCGCGGAGGCGGCCTACCGGTTGTCCCTGCCCCTGCGGCCGCGGCTGGCGCGGCTGATCACCCGCCGAGGACGCTCAGACTGCGCGCGCGACCCGCGCGAACCGGCATCGGATCGCCGGTGAACGATGAGGCGCTTCCGCCTCGCCCAGAAAGCTGGCATCCTGACACCGTGATCCCCTGGCTGGCCCTTCGGCGGCTGCTTCCGCTCCTGGCGGTTCTCAGCCTCGCCCTGCTTCCGGTCGCCGCCCCTGCGGCGGTCGCCGGCATGCATGCGCCGACGATGGCCCGAGCGGAGCGGGCCGCGCCGCATGAGCACGGCCACGCGATGGCGCAGAAGGACTTGGCGCAGAAGGACTTGGCGCAAAAGGACTTGGCGCAAAAGGACAACATGGCGGGCGCCGCCATGGACGCCATGCCCTGCTGCCCGCCCGAGGCCGCGACGCCGCCGGACCAGCAGCCCGGGGACGGGGACGGGTCCACGGGCTGTCTCAAGGGCTGCCCGCTGATGGCCCTGTGCCTCGCCGGCCTCGCCTCCTTGCCGCCGTCCGGGGTCGGCCTGCCGGTGCCGTTCGCCACCGGAGCGCCTCTGTTCGCCCGGAAGGCGGCACGGTTCGCCAGCGTGACCGGAACGCCGCCGCCCGAGCCGCCCCGAGCCTGAACCCGATGCCGCGGGCCATGACGCCCGCGTGAGGCTGCACGCTCGTGCGGCCGGCCATCGTGTTCAGGAGATTCTGTGTGACCTTCCAATCCGTTGCCCAATCCGTTGCCCTATCCTTGGCGCGCGCCTGCACGGCCGCGCTCGTCGGCACTGCCCTGTGCGCCCCGGCCCGCGCCGCGCCGGCGGATTACCGGTTCGAACTCGTCACCCGGGAGGCCAAGGTCGGCGAGGCGGTCCTGACGGTCCGCCTGGTCGACACGCGCAGCGGCCAGCCGGTCACCGACGCGGTGATCTTCGCCAAGCGCATCGACATGGCCCCGGACAGCATGGACGAGATGACCTCGACCCTCGCGCAGCTCCCGTCCACGGAGCCGGGCCTCTACCGGTTCAGGACCAAGCTCACCATGGCGGGGGGCTGGCGGCTGTCGCTGGGCGCGAAGGTCCAGGGCGAGGCCGGCACCGTCAGCGACAAGCTCGTCTTCCAGGCCGTGCCGTGAGCCGCCCGGTTTGGCTGGCCGGAACCGTCGCCGCCCTGGCGGCGGGGGGCGCCGGCTATGGGGCGGGACGCATGGCGGCCCCGATCCGGTCCCGCTGTTCGCGCGGGCCTGGGCGGGCTTCGCCGCCGAGCCGTCCGCCGCCACCGGGCCGGTGGTCTATTACCAGGATCCGGACGGCAAGCCGGTCTATTCCCTGTCGCCGATGATGACCGAGGACGGGCGCCTGTTCCGGGCCGTCCAGGCCAGCGAGGATCTCCGATTCGACCGGCCCGCCACGGAGGACGTTCCGGGTCGGGCCGGGCCGGGGGAGGGCGACGGGCCAAAAAAAGATCCCGGCCGGACGGTGCGCTACTACCGCAACCCGATGGGCCTGCCCGACACCTCGCCGATACCCAAGAAGGATTCGATGGGGATGGACTACATCCCGGTCTACGCCGGCGGCGACCCGGACCCGGACCCGGACACCGTCACGGTCTCGCCGGGCCGGATCCAGCGCACCGGCGTGCGCAGCGCCGTGGTCGAGCGCCGGGTCGTGTCCCGGCCGGTGCGGGTGCCGGGCACGGTGGCGCTCGACGAGCGCCGGGTCACCGTGGTGGCGACCCGCGCGGACGCCTATGTCGACCATGTCGAGGACGTCACCACCGGCGACCGGGTCCGGAAGGGGCAGAATCTGGTCTCGGTCTACGCGCCGGAGATCAACGCCGCCGCCGCGCAGCTCATCGCCAATCCGGGCTTCGACGGCGCCCGGCGCCGCATCCGCAACCTGAACGTCTCCGAGGCCGTGATCGCCGAGATGGAGCGCACCCGGACGGTGCCGCGGGCGATCACCTGGGCCTCGCCCCGGGACGGGCTGGTCCTGGAGCGCCGGGCCGTGGAGGGCATGAAGGCCGCGGCCGGCGACACCCTGTTCCGGATCGCCGACCTGTCGCAGGTCTGGGTGCTGGCCGACGTGCCGGAGCGCGATCTCGCCGGCATCCGCGTGGGCCAGGCCGCGACCGTGCGGGTGCCCGGCCGGACTGCCACCGGCCAGGTCGGGATGATCTACCCGCAGGTGAACCGCGAGACCCGCGCGACCCGCATCCGCATCGCGCTGCCGAACCCGGACGGGCTGCTCCTGCCCGACATGTACGCCGATGTGGAGATCGCCACGGGCTCCACCGAGCCGGTGGTGGCGGTGCCCGAGGGGGCCGTGATCGAGACCGGCGCGCGCCAGGCGGTGCTGATCGAGGCCGGGGAGGGGCGGTTCGCGCCCCGCGCGGTCGAGATCGGGCGGCGCGGCGAGGGCTACGTCGAGATCCGCGCGGGCCTCCGGGCCGGCGAGCGGGTCGTCACCGCGGCGAATTTTCTGATCGACGCCGAGAGCAACCTGAAGGCGGCGCTGGCAAGCCTCGCCGCCCCGCCGGCCGACGGGGAGGCCGGGCGATGATCGCCCGGCTGATCGCCTGGTCGGCGCGCAACCTCGTGCTCGTGCTGATCGGCACCGTCTTCGCGGTAGCGGCGGGAGTCCAGGCCCTGCGCACCCTGCCGCTGGACGCGATCCCGGATCTCTCGGACGTGCAGACCATCGTCTACACCGAGTATCCGGGCCAGGCGCCGCAGGTGGTCGAGGACCAGGTCACCTACCCGCTGACCACCGCGATGCTGACCGTGCCGCGCGCCAAGGTCGTGCGCGGGGTCTCGATGTTCGGGGTCTCGTTCGTCACCGTCATCTCCGCAGACGGCACCGACCCGTATTGGGCGCGCTCGCGGGTGCTCGAGATCCTCAACGGCGCCGGCGGCCGCCTGCCCGCCGGGGTGATCCCGACGCTCGGGCCCGACGCCACCGGGATCGGCTGGGTCTACCAATACGTGATCCTGGCCCGGCAGCGGACGCTCGCCGAGCTGCGCTCCCTACAGGATTGGGTGGTCCGGTTCGCGGCCTCGCGCGGGGAGGGGGTGGCGGAGGTCGCCCCGGTGGGCGGCTTCGTCAAGCAGTACACCGTGGTGGTCGACCCGAACCGCCTGCGGGCGCAGGGCATCAGCCTGAACCGCCTGCGCGAGGCCATCCGGGCGAGCAACGCCGATGTCGGCGGCCGCACGGTCGAGCTGTCCGAGTTCGAGGTGGTGGTGCGCGGCCGGGGCTACCTCAAGGGCACCGCAGACATCGGCGCCGTCGTGCTCAAGACCGACAACGGCACGCCGGTGCGGGTGCGCGACGTCGCCCGGGTCGAGATCGGGCCCGACGAGCGGCGCGGGATCGCCGAACTCGACGGGGCCGGCGAGGTCGCGGGCGGCATCGTGGTGCAGCGCTTCGCCGCCAACGCCCGCGCCGTCATCGCGAGCGTCAAGGATCGCCTCGACGAGATCGCCAGGAGCCTGCCGTCGGGCACCGAGATCGTGCCGGTCTACGACCGGTCGCAACTCATCGACGCCGCGATCGCGACGCTGACCCACACCCTGGTCGAGGAATGCGCGATCGTCGCGCTGGTCTGCGTCGTGTTCCTGCTGCACCTGCGCAGCGCGCTGGTGGCGATCCTGATGCTGCCGGTGGGGATCCTGATGGCGTTCGCGGCGATGCGGGCGCTCGGGCTCGGCGCCGACATCATGAGCCTGGGCGGCATCGCCATCGCGGTCGGGGCGATGATCGACGCCGCCATCGTGATGATCGAGAACGCCCACAAGCACCTGGAGCGCGCGCCGCCGGGCCGGCCGCGCGCCGAGATCCTGGTCGGGGCCGCCGCCGAGGTCGGGCCGTCGCTGTTCCTGTCGCTCCTGGTGATCACCGTCTCGTTCCTGCCGATCTTCAGCCTGGAGAGCCAGGAGGGCCGGCTGTTCGGGCCGCTCGCCGTCACCAAGACCTTCGCGATGGCGGCGGCGGCGCTGCTGTCGGTGACCCTGGTGCCGGCGCTGATGATCCTGTTCGTGCGCGGCCGGATCGTCCCGGAGCACCGCAACCCGGTGAATCGGCTGCTGATCGGGGTTTACCGGCCGCTGATCGCCGCGGTGCTGCGGGCGCGGATCCTGACGCTCGTCCTGGCGCTCGGGATGCTGGCCGCCACGATCTGGCCGGCGCGCCAGCTCGGCTCGGAATTCATGCCCGAGCTCAACGAGGGCACGCTGCTCTACATGCCCACGACCCTGCCGGGCCTCTCCATCACCAAGGCGGCCGAGCTGCTGGCGACCCAGGACCGGATCATCAAGACGTTCCCGGAGGTCGCCTCGGTCTACGGCAAGGCGGGACGCGCCGGCACCGCGACCGACCCGGCGCCGCTGGAGATGTTCGAGACGATCATCCGGCTCAAGGCCCCGGAGGCGTGGCGGCCCGGGGTGACGCTGGCGAGCCTGCGGGCCGAGATGGACAAGGCCCTGCAGTTTCCCGGCGTGTCCAACGCCTGGACCCAGCCGATCCGGGCCCGGATCGACATGCTGGCCACCGGCATCCGCACCCCCGTGGGCGTCAAGCTGTTCGGCCCGGACCTCGCCGCCCTGGAACCGGTCGCCCGGACGGTCGAGGCGGCAATCCGCACGGTCCCGGGCACCGCGAGCGCCTATGCCGAGCGGGTGGTGGGCGGCACCTTCCTCGACATCACCCCCGATCGGGAGGCGCTCGGCCGCTACGGGCTTACCGTCGGCGACGTCCAGGACGTCGTTGCCACCGCGCTCGGCGCCGCGACCGTCACCACAACCGTTGAGGGGCGCGAGCGCTACGGCGTCAGCGTGCGCTACCCGCGGGCCCTGCGGTCCGACCCGCAGGCGATCGCCGATGACGTCCAGGTGGCGCTCCCGGGCGGGGGGACCGTGCCGCTGGGGGCGGTCGCGACGATCCAGCTCGTACGCGGGCCGACGTCGATCCGGAGCGAGAACGGGCGGCCCGCGCTCTACCTCTACGTCGACGTCGCCGGGCGCGACCTCGGCGGCTACGTCGCGGAGGCGCGGGACGTGGTGGCGCGCGCGGTACCGCTGCCCGAGGGCGTGACGCTCCAGTGGAGCGGCCAGTTCGAGGCCCTGGAGCGGGCCGAGGCCCGGCTGCGGATCGTCGTCCCGGCGACCCTGCTGGTGATCGTGCTGCTGCTCTACCTCGTGTTCCGCCGGGTGACCGAGACGCTGATCGTGCTGCTGTCGCTGCCCTTCGCGCTGGTCGGCGGCGTCTGGCTGATGTGGGCGATGGGGTTCCACCTGTCGGTCGCCGTGGCGGTGGGCTTCATCGCGCTGGCCGGCGTCGCCGCCGAGACCGGGATCCTGATGCTGGTCTATCTCGACCAGGCGCTCGCCGAGCGGCGCGGCGGAGCAGCCCGCGCCGGGCGGCCCCTCACCCGAGCGGACCTGCGCGCGGCCATCATGGTCGGGGCGGTGGAGCGGGTCCGCCCGAAGATGATGACCGTCGTGGCGATCATGGCCGGCCTCCTGCCGATCCTGTGGAGCACCGGCGCGGGCTCCGAGGTGATGCAGCGGATCGCCGTGCCGATGATCGGCGGCATGGCCTCCTCGACGCTCCTGACCCTGATCGTGATCCCGGCGGTCTACGGCCTGGTCAAGGGCAGGGGCCTGCCGGCCGAGTCCGACCTACAAGCTGAGTCCGGCCTACAAGCTGAGTCCGACCTGCCGGGCTCGGCCGGGGCCGCGGCCCGCTCGGCCCTCCCGAAGCGCGCGTAGAGGGCCGGCAGGACCACCAGGGTCAGCAGGGTCGCGCTGATCAGGCCGCCGATCACCACGGTGGCGAGCGGCCGCTGCACCTCGGCGCCCGTTCCGGCGGCGAGCGCCATCGGGACGAAGCCCAGGGACGCGACCAGGGCGGTCATCGCCACGGGCCGCAGGCGGGTCACGGCCCCCTCCAGGATCGCCGCCCGCAGGGGCCGGCCCTCGGCGACGAGCTGCTTGATGAAGCTCAGCATCACCAGGCCGTTCAGCACCGCGACGCCCGAGAGCGCGATGAACCCGACCGCGGCCGGCACCGACAGCGGCATGCCCCGCAGCCACAGGGCCGCGATCCCGCCGGTGAGCGCCAGCGGCACCGCGGAGAACACCAGGAGCGCGTCGCGCGCGCTGCCGAGCGCCGAGGTCAGCAGCAGGAAGATCAGGCCGAAGCAGACCGGCACCACCAGGGTCAGGCGCCGCCGGGCCGAGGCGAGGTTCTCGAACTGGCCACCCCAGGTCACGTAGGAGCCGGCCGGCAGCGCGACCTGCTCGGCGACCTTCGCCTGCGCTTCGTCCACCAGCGAACCGATGTCCCGGCCGCGCACGTTGGCGGTGACGACGACACGCCGCTGGCCGTTCTCCCGCGAGATCTGGTTCGGCCCCTCGGTCACCGAGAAGCTGGCGACCTGCCGCAGCAGCACGGAGGCGACCTTGCCGTTCGGTCCCGGGGGGAGGGGGACGGGCAGGTTCTCCAGGGCCTCGCGGTCCTCCCGGACGGCGTCGGTCAGGCGCACCACGATCGGGACGCGCCGGTCGCCCTCGAACACGGAACCGGCCTCCCGGCCGCCGATCGCGGCGCCGATCACCTCCTGGATCGCTCCGGTGCTGAGGCCCAGCCGCGCCGCCTCGGTCCGGTCGATCCCGATCTCGAAGACCGGCAGGCCGGCGATCTGCTCGACCTTCACGTCGTCGGCCCCGTCGATGCCACGCAGGATCGCGGCGATCTGGTTGGCGGTCTTGAGCATCGGCTCGAACGCGTCGCCGAACACCTTGACGGCGAGGTCGCCCCGGGTCCCGGCCAGCAGCTCGTTGAAGCGCAGCTGGATCGGCTGGGAGAACTCGTAGATGTTGCCGGCGAGTTCGCCCACGGCCGCCTCGATCTGCGCCTGCAGGGCCGCCTTGGTGAGCGTGGGATCGGGCCACTCCGCCTGCGGCTTCAGGATCACGAAGGTGTCCGAGGCGCTCGGCGGCATCGGGTCGGAGGCGATCTCGGCTGTGCCGGTCTTCGAGAACACGGTGGCCACCTGCGGGAAGCCAGCCACGACCTCCTCGACCTTGAGCTGCATCGCCTGCGACTGGGTCAGAGAGGTCGAGGGGATCCGGCTGGCGTTGAGCGCGATGCTCTTCTCGTCAAGGAGCGGGATGAACTCGGTGCCGAGCCGGGCCGCCAGCAGGCCGGCCCCGGCCAGCAGCAGCAGGGCCGCCCCCAGGAACGGCGCCGGCGCCCGGATCGCCGCGGCGAGCAGCGGCCGGTAGGCCGCCTTCAGGCCCCGGATCAGCGGGTTGTCGGCCTCGGTGACCCGGCCGGTGATCACGATGGCGATCATGGCCGGCACGAAGGTCAGCGACAGGACGAACGCGCAGGCCAGCGCGAGGATCACGGTCAGCGCCATCGGCTCGAACATCTTGCCCTCGACCCCCGTGAAGGTCAGGAGCGGCCCGTAGACCAGGATGATGATCGCCTGCCCGTACAGCGACGGCCGGATCATCTCCTCGGCCGAGGCCCGGACCGTCTGCAGGCGCTCCTCCAGGGTGAGTCCGCGGCCCAGCGCCTGCTGGCGCTCGGCGAGGTGGCGCAGCGCGTTCTCGGTGATGATCACCGCGCCGTCGACGATCAGGCCGAAATCCAGGGCGCCGAGGCTCATCAGGTTGGCCGAGATTCTGGCCTCGACCATGCCGGTCACCGTCATCAGCATGGCGACCGGGATCACCAGGGCCGTGACCAGGGCCGCCCGGATGTTGCCGAGCAGCAGGAACAGGACCGCGATCACCAGGGCCGCGCCCTCGGCGAGGTTCCGGGCCACCGTGCGGATCGTGGCCTCGACCAGGACCGTCCGGTCGAGCACCGTCCACACCACGATCCCGGGCGGCAGCGTCCGCCGGATCTGAGCCATGCGGGCCTCGACCGCGGCCGCGACCGTGCGGCTGTTCTCGCCGATCCGCATCAGGGCGGTGCCGATCACGGCCTCCCGGCCGTCCATGCTGCCCGAGCCGGTGCGCAATTCGCGCCCGAACCGCAGGGCTGCCACGTCCCGGACCCGCACCGGCACGCCACCCCGCGTGGCCACCACCACGTCGGCGATCGCCTCCATGCTCTCCAGCCGGCCCGCGGCGCGCACGACGTAGCCCTCACCGTTATCCTCGAGGTAGCGGGCGCCCTGGTTGGCGTTGTTGGCCTCGAGCGCCCGGACGACGTCGCCGAAGGACAGGTCGAGAGCGGTCAGCTTCGTCGGGTCCGGCTGGACGTGGTACTGCTTCTCGTAGCCACCGATGCCGTCGACCCCGGCCACCCCCGGCACGGTGCGGATCTGGGGCCGGATGATCCAGTCCTGCACGGTGCGCAGGTAGGCGTTCCGCTCCAGCTCGGTGGCGAGACTCTGGCCCTCCGGGGTCAGGTAGCTCCCGTCCGGTTGCCAGCCCGGCCGGCCCGCGGGGGCGACCGTCCGGCCGCCGGGCTTGGCGTACTGGACCGACCACATGGTGATCTCGCCCAGCCCCGTGGAGATCGGGCCCATATGCGGCTCGGCGCCGGGCGGCAGGTCGCCCTTCACCTGCGACAGGCGCTCGGCGACCTGCTGGCGGGCGAAGTAGATGTCGAGCCGCTCGTCGAAGACCGCGGTGACCTGCGAGAAGCCGTTGCGCGAGAGCGAGCGGGTGTGGTCGAGCCCCTTGATGCCGGCGAGCGCGGTCTCGACCGGATAGGTCACCTGACGCTCGATATCGACCGGCGACAGCGACGGCGCCAGGGTGTTGATCTGCACCTGGTTGTTGGTGATGTCGGGCACCGCGTCGATCGGCAGCCTGGTCAGCGCCGTGGCGCCGAAGCCGGCCGCCAGCAGCACGAGGAGCAGGACCAGCCAGCGCTGGCGGATCGCGACGTCGAGGATGCGGCTGAGCATGTCCGGCGCCTCAATCGTCGTGGCCGGCTTCGGCCTTGCCGAGCTCGGCCTTCAGCAGGAAGGTGTTGCCGACCGCGATCTCGGTGCCGGCTGCGAGGCCCGCGGTGACCGCGTAGGATTCGTCGTCGGAGCGCCCGAGCTCGACCGAGCGCATCGCGAAGCCCTCCGGCGTGCGGACGAAGACCACACGCGCACCCGCCACGGTCTGGAGCGCCGCCTTGGGCACCCGGACCGGCACGGGATCCCGGTCGATCTCGATCTCGGCGGTGACGAAGGTACCGGGGCGCCAGGCCAGGTCGGCGTTGGGCAGGGCGACCACGACCCGGGCCGAGCGGGTCTCCGGGTTGAGGAACGGGCTCACGAAGATCACCCGGCCCTCCTGGTGGCGGCCGCCGCCCTCCCGGCCCGGGGTGACGGTGACGCGGGCGCCCTCCTGCACCCGGGCGAGGTCGAGGGTCGGCACCGACAATTCGATCCAGACGGTGGAGAGGTCGGCCACCAGGTAGATCTCGGCCGGGTCGCCCTCCTTGCCGACCGCCGAGCCGACATCGACCTTCCGCTCGACCACGCGACCGGCGAACGGAGCGCGCAGCTCGTAGCGGCGCAGGGTCGAGAGCGTCGGGGTCGCCTCGTCGCGCTTCTGCGCGGCCGCGACCGCGGTGGCGTCGAGCCCCAGCGCCGACAGCTTCTGGCGCGCCAGGTCGGCCCGCAGCCGGGTCTCGAGGAACGCCGCGCGGGCGCTCTGGAACGCCGATTCCGAGGCCGAGCGCGAGGCCAGCAGCTTCTGCTGGCGCTCGAAGTTGATCGTCTGGAGTTCGACCTGGACCAGGGCGGTCAGGTACTCGCTCTTGGCGTCGGCGACCTCCCGGCTGTCGAGCACGGCCACGACCTCGTCCTTCTGGACGGCGTCGCCCAGGCGCTTGCGCATCTCCGCGACGGTCCCGACCACCCGGGCGGGAACCCGGGCGATCCGGTCGGTATCGGGGGTGATGGTGCCGGGGACGAGGAGGTGTCGGGCCAGCGTGCCGCCGGTGACCGGCGCGACCGCGATGCCCTGCGCCGCGACCTGTTCGGGCCGCATCCGGATCACGCCCGCCTCGGCGTGCTCGTGGTCCGGATGCCCTTCACTCTGGTGCGCCTGGTTCTGGAATTCTCGCCCTTCCGGCGCGGCGGCCCGCGTCGGGCCATGATCGTGATCGTGCCCGGCGGGCTCGGAGCCGGGATGGCCGGTGGCTCGGGGCAGGCCGACCGCCCCGAGGCTGTCCCGGACGAAGCCGGACACGCCCGGAACCGCGGCCCCGACGACGATGCCGGCGGCCAGGAGGAGAGCGGAGAGGAGGAGAACGGACATACGGAGACGCATGGAGGCCTGCTCGGCCGGGACCGCGGCGCGCCGCTCGGCGGCGTCCGGGGAATCCCGTTCAGATGACGCGTGAGGGCGAGCCCCGGACGCCCGCGCGGGCAGGTTGGCCAGGACGCGCGCCGAGACCGGCGGCGTCGGCTCAGGCGCGGGGGGCCGGGGCAGGCGGTCGGGCACGACCGAGGGAGGGCGCCGGAGATCCGGACCGCGACCGGACGGACGGGAACCACCGGCGGCGCCAGGGCTCCGGTCTCCAGGGGCGCGACCTGGTGGCAGCCGCAATGGAGGTGCTCCGTCACGCCGGGATCGACGCTGGTGCCGGCCTCCGCGAGCGATGGCCCGTCGACGCGGTCGTGATGGCCGCCGGCATGGAACGCCAGGTCCGCCGCGAGGCCGACGCCCGGTCCGGCCAGGCAGAGGGTCAAGACGAGCGCGAGCATGCGGGCGGCGATCGCCCACCAGCCGCGCCCCGAGCGCCCGTGCCGAATCCGAGACTTCATTGGGGTCGTTATGGGCGATCCGGCCCCGGGCGCACAAGGGCCGGCGCGATCGAGGTACCGTTCGGCCGTCCCGCGCCCCGAAGGAGCGGGGCGAGGCGGCTCACGCCGACAGCCGCAGGATCCAGTCGTAGAAGTCGGCCCAGCCCTGGCGCGCCGGGAGCGGGGCGGGCGGCGCGCCGGCTTGGATCTGGGCGCGGGTCTGGGCGCGGACGTCCCGGGGGGCGCAACCGAACGCGTCCCGGAAGGCCTGCGTGAAATGCGCGGGGTTCTCGAAATGCCACCGGTAGGCGACCTCCGAGATCCGCGCGAAGCGGCCGTCCCCGGGGCGGGCGAGGTCCCGGTAGGCGCGGTCGAGCCGGCGCTGGCGGATGTAGCCGGCCACGCCGCCCATCGGGGCGAACAGGCGGTAGAGCGTGCTGCGCGAGACGCCGAACCGCCCGCAGAGCGCCTCGGCGGTCAGGCCCGGGTTGGCCAACTCGGCCTCGATCACCCGCCGGATGACGAGGAGGATCGGTGCGCGCTCCGGCGCCCGGTCGGTCCGCTCGCCTCCGGACAGGCGCGGCACGGCAGCGCCGAGCAGCGTCGCGGTCGCTTCCGCGGCCGCCCGGGCCTCGCGTTCCGAGAACCCGTCGGCATGGGCGCTGAGCGAGCGGAGATGGTCTGCGAGCAACTTGCCGAACGGCGTCGTGCCGTGCAGGACCGTCCCGTGCAGCGTGTCGAGATCGACCGCCCCCGCGCCGAACAGCGGCCGCGGCAGGACCAGCGTCAGGGCGCGGTAATCCGTGGAGCGGGCCGCCAGGGGCCGGGACAGGTCGAACAGGCAGATATCGCCGGGCCCGCAATCGTATTCGCTGCCGTCGATCTCGATCCGGGAGCGGCCGGAGACGCGGACATGCGCCAGGATGTGATCGACGCCCATCCGGGCGACCAGGGCGCGCGAGCGCTCGAACCGCAAACCGGAGGCCCCCGCCCGGCACAGGATGGCGTTGCCCAGATGCCGGACCTGCGACTGCCCGCGGAAGTCGGCGACATCCTCCGGCCGGATGGCGAACTCCCAGAACGGCGCCACGGCCTCACGCCAGGCCGCGGCTTGAAGCAGACCAGGTCCGTCTCCGCCCATCTCCAGGACTGATTTCGACCGCATCGCCTGAGTCGTGCATCCCGACATGCGCGTGCGCAGCCGGCCACGTGCTGATGTCAGGTGCTGGTTTGCAGATGAAAGGTCAAGCTTCCACGATTGGGATACCGGATTTATGCGGCGATACCAGGACGTAGAATATAATCCTCAAGAACGCCGGCATCTAAGGGATCGAACCTCAGTCCATCGCGCAAGACAAGCGAGCCTTCGTGTCACGGATTCCGAATTCGGGCCGATCTCTATCGGGAGCCGACGGGCGCTCGCTCGCTTCCGCAGGCGGATGGTCTCGCGGCGTGTCACGCCAGGCGCGCTCCACTCCTCCGGGGCCGGCGCACGAAAAACCCCGCGGACCCGGTCGGGCTGCGGGGTTGAAGGCGGCACGGTCGTCGGAGCAGGGGGCTCCGGGATCGACGATTACATGGCGCTCAGGGTCGAGGCCGGGTCACTTTCCGCTGGGCGCCGCACCGCTGCCCGTGGCCCCGTTCCCGGTGCTGTTGCTGCCGGCCGGCGAGCCGGAGGTCGAGGTGTTGCCGTTGGGCGTGCTCTGGGCGGCCGCCATCCCGGCGCTGCCCGCGACGAGGGCGAGGGCGAGAAGCGTGGACTGAAGGGTACGGCTGGTCATGAAACGCTCACATCCCGAAGGACCGGCCGGGGCCGGCATGACCTGGACAACGGTGACGGCGCCGGGGCTGTTCCAGGCCCCCGCCCCCCGCCGCAGGGCACGGACCCGCAGCGCGGCGGCTCTGACGGGCTTGCGTAGCGGGCAGCCGTTCTGCGCAGCACGGAATCCCGCCGAGGCCGGGTAGACTGCCCGGCGCGCCCGCATGATCGAGCCGAGCGGTCGGAGCGCCGCCAGCCCGTACCACGGGCTGAAGACGGGGCCGTCCGTCGTCCAGGCCCGAAAACCCCGTTCCGTGCCGTCCTGGCCATGTTCAACGACAAACGCCCCGGGCGCGGAAGCACCCGAGGCGTTTGCCGGCACAATGTCCGCCCGGCCTGATCGGCCGGGCGGCGTTGGTCCTAGTACGAGCCGAACTTGTAGTTCAGGCCGGCGCGGACGACGGCGAACTCGTCGTCGCGGCGGCCGATGGCGCTGTAGAAGGCCGGGACGTTGTTGGCGGCGTTGATCACGAACGCACCCTGGTTGCGGGTGTTGCGGTCGAGGTTGACGTACAGGCCTTCGACCTTGAGCGTCACGGCCGACGAGCGGAAGAAGTTCAGGAACGAGTCGACCGGGAGGGCGTATTCCATGCCGCCGCCGACGGTCCAGCCGGTGCGGAAGCTGTCGTTGCCGGCGAAGCCGCCGAACGAACGGTCAGCGCTGCCCGAGCCGTAGGCGAAGCCGCCGGTGCCGTACACCAGGACCCGGTCGAAGGCGTAGCCGAGGCGGCCGCGCACGGTGCCGAAGAAGTCGAGGCTCGACAGGCCGCGCGGGTCGGTCACGTAGAAGCCCGGACGCAGCCCGCCACCGGTCACGAAGGCGTTGTTCCGGCCACGGCCGAAATCGAGGTACTGGGCGTCGGCCTCGACGCCGATGACCACGCCCGAACCCGGGGTGAACTGGTAGTTGTAGCCGACCTGGCCACCGCCGGAGAAGCCTTCCTGGTTCCGCTGGCTGAAGTTCGCCGTGGCGACGCCGGTGGCGAACGCGGCCGGGATGCCGAAGCTAGAGGTGCTGTTGCTGCTGGCGTCGAAGGCGTAGCCGGCGTTGATACCGAAGTAGGCGCCGGTCCAGGTGAACACGGGCACCGGGGTGAAGATCGGCGGCGGGGCGGCGCGGCGCGGCAGGTCGGCGGCCGAGGCGGCGGCGGTCAGGGCAGTAAAGGCGGCCAACGAGGCCAGAAGCGTCTTCATAACTGGTCTTTCCCCAGCGAATGTTCCTATCGAGCGGGAAATTACCCGGTTTTCCACACTCAAGCTGTATCGCCACGGCCACAGGTGCCGCGGAAGGGAATTTTGGCGCCATCGGGCCGCCGACCTGAACCATCCTGCCACCGGCCCGTTGGCGCCGGACGCTCTCGGGAACGACGGTGCGTCGCCCCACGCGGAGGCCCCATGACGAAGCTGTTCATCGCTCAGATTCGCGACGCGGACGGAGACAAGCCCCTCGTGACGGTGCGGGCGGAGGCCGAGGGCGAGGCGCGCCTGTTCCTGGCGGCGGCCTACCCGGAAGCGGAGATCGCCGGCCTCACCGAGCCCAGCGACTGGACCAGCGACGCCGATACCGGGTCCCGGGCCGGCGACATCCGCGAGCATCCCGGCACCGCCTGGCAGACGCCCTCCAGCCTGGCGGATTGACTCGCATTCGAGTGATTCCTTTCACCGGCCGTCAGCCCGCCTCAGTGAGGATGGAGCGGTGATGTCCGGTGATCCCACGCCCCGGCTGCTCGCGGCCGCTTCCGCCCTCACGGGCGCCGCCTCCCTGATGGTCCGGTCGGAACCGTCCTGGACGGGCGTGCTGGTCGGCCTGTCGTGCCTGGCGCTCTGGGCCGCCGGCACCCTGGCGTCGAGACCCGGCAAGCCGCTCGCCCTGACCAAGTCCGCCCGACCGGTGGTATTGGAGGCGGTGATCGTCGAGCGGCCCCGGCCGCCGCTGCTGCCGCCGCCGCCCCCTCGGTTGGCGGATGGGCATGCGGCGGATGTTGGGCAGGTGTCGACGCGTCGCCGAACCCGCGGCTAGCGTTGGCCCCGCTCCGCGCGGCGCCATCAACGCGAGCTTCTGCCGCAGCACCAAGGCTCGAGGATCCGCGTTGCCCGCAGCCAACACGGAGACAGGCATGGCCGACACCGCTGACGTGACCACCTACACCATCAAGCAGGCGCTGGCCGCCCAGGTCGGGGACCATATCGAAATCGCGGTCGAGGCCGAGGACGGCACCAAGCTGAAGCTGAAGGCCACCGCCGACCAGCTCGACGCCCTGGTGGGCGACCTGGAGACCATCCTGGACGCGGACGATTCGGACGGCGAATCCGCCTGACCCAACACGCGGGGCCGCCGGCCTTTCGGCGGCCCTCCCGGCGATCCGGGCCTATCGCTTCGCTTCGAGGGCCGGCGCCTCGATCAGCGGGATCAACGGCTTCAGGTCGATGACCGGTCCGCCGATGTCGAAGTAGTCGTTCTCGCAGGCCAGTTCCTCGTCCTCGTCCCGCCGCCCGGACGGCAGGATGGACGACAGCATTCCGAGGCACAAAGCACCGGCGATGAGGGCAACAAGGATCGCGACGCTCATGGCGGAACACTCGGACGAAGCGGACGCGTAGAATCAGGCACCCTCGAGATTAAGACGAAGTTCCTTTGCCGTGCAATGCGAAAGACGAGCCGGTCACGATTGGGCCGGGACCTTGTCCTGCTGGTGCTCGACTTCGTCGCGCACGCCGTGACCCGCCATCAGGATCTCGGTCATGAACGCCCCGATCGCAGCGACCGTGCAGACCAGTGCCGCACCGAAGCAGGCGAACAGGATCGAGGCGGTCGCCGCATCGCGCATCGCTCCGACGAACAGCGTCAGCACCGCCATCCCGATCAGGCAAGCGCCGAGCGAGGCGAGGACCACGGCGACATCAAGCACGAAGGAGCGCCGCCGCAGGAAGGTCAGCCTGCGGGACAGGCGCGCGGCCTCCATGTCGGTCGCCTTGGCGATCTGTCCCGAGAGGGCATCGACCTTGTCGGAGATTCGGCCGAGACGGGCGGAGAACACGTTCAGCAGGGTTGCGAGCGCCGACAGGAGGAAAGCCGGCGCCAGGGCGACCTGGATGATGTGGGCGATGCTGTCGGGCTCGGTGGAGCTCAAGGAGAAGCCGAACATGGGCGCGCTACGCTCGCGGACGTGGCGCAACCGCCCGGTCTCTGGCGCCGCCCCGCGCGACGGCGGATGATCTCGGGTTCAGCATGCCGGGAGCGTCACCACAGGATGGCGTCCGAGCGCAACCCGCGGACCACGCCGCGGGGCCGGGGCATGCCCGCGCCACGCAGACTGTTCGCGGGATGGCGGTTATTCGCCGAGGGTTTACAGCCCCCGCACAGGCGGCAGGGGGCGTTAATTAATCTTAACACCCATCAATAGTCCCGGACGGGCTTGCGAGGCGCCGGCCACTCCGATCTAAGTGAGCACGAAGCTTCCTGGTTGGTCCTGGGAATGTTCTCGAGCAAACTAAAGCCCCGTCTGCCTCGTGCGGCGGGGTTTTTTGCTGCCGGAAACGTCGAGATACAAATCTTCGGGCTCAAGTGGCATTCTTGGGCGCGGGATGTGCTCAATCGCACGGACCCAACCACCGGTCCGGGACCCTGGAGGCGCTGTTGCAGCGCTGCACTATCGCGTTTCCCCGACCTGCCGTCTCTGTTGCCGGGCACACATCCCGCCGAACGGGAGACAGAGGACCCGATGATCAAGAAGCTTCTTCTCGCGAGCGCCGCCACGGCCCTCCTGACCGGCGCCGCCTCGGCCGCCGACCTGCCGCGCCGCGCCGCCCCGCCGCCGATCTTCACCCCGGTGCCCGTGTTCACCTGGACCGGCGCTTACTTCGGTATCAACGCCGGCTACGCCTTCGACGCCAGCAGCCGCTCCAACAATTCGGTCTTCGGCATCCCGGCCCCCTACGCCGCCGTCGGCACCACCGCCACCTTCCGCGACCGCAGCCAGGACGGCTTCTCGGGCGGCGCCCAGGTCGGCTACAACTATCAGTTCACCCCGGGCTCGGGCGTGGTCGTCGGCATCGAGGCCGACGCCCAGTACCTCGACTTCGGCCGCAACCGGAACAACGCCTTCATCAGCGGCGCCGTCGCCCCGGGCTACTACGTCACCGACCCACGCGGCCTGTCGAGCCTCGACTATTTCGGCACCGTGCGCGGCCGCCTCGGCTACGCCTTCGATCGCACCCTCGTGTACGGCACCGGCGGCTTCGCCTACGGCTCGGGCAGCGCTGACCGCTCGTTCGGCGGCTACGCCGGCAACGACAGCTTCCGCACCGGCTACGCCGTCGGCGGCGGCATCGAGTACGCGCTCCCCACAGACTCGTTCCTGAACTTCTTCCGTTCGAGCGCCGTGACGCTCAAGGTCGAAGGCCTGTACGTCAACCTTGATCGCGGCAACCGCAACCAGGGTGCCCTAGTGGTCAACGCCGCCAACCTCGTCCCGGCCTACTACAGCCCGATCGGTCGTCGCGACGACGAGTTCGCCGTCGTCCGCGCCGGCCTGAACTACAAGTTCGGCTCGTACTGAGCAGCGCCGCCGAAACCCCTTGACCTAAGCATCCCCAGCCCGATCAGACTGGCCGCTTGGTCGAGAAGCGTCCCGGGATCACATCCCGGGACGTCTTCATCTGTGCGGTCCCGGTCAGGCTTGGACGGCGTGCTCCAGTTCGGCCTTCGACATCCGCGAGCGGCCGGAGACGTTCTGCGCCCTGGCCTTGCGCATCAGCTCCGCCTTCGTGGTGCCTTCGCGGCCGCCCTTGCGCGCCGCCGCCGCCTTCTCGGCCGCGGCCTTGGGCTGCTTCGAGAACTGCTTACCATTGCGCGTGTCCGCGCGCTTCTTGGCGGTGCTGGCCGCATATTCCGCATCGGTCAGGCTCTCGCGGGCCTTCCTGGGCAGGTAGCGCTCACCGGTCTCGCCGCTCTCGGCGCCGGACTTCGTGCCCCATTCCTCCTCGGTCCACTGCGTGAGGTGGTTGTCGGACGCCTTCTTGCCGGCGTAGCCGCCGCCTTCCTTCTTGTATTCCGCGGTCGCCATCTGAGCCTTGCGGGCCGACCATTGACCGGGCTTGCCGCCCTTGTCGGATTCGGTGACCGCGTGCTTGACCGTCTCCCACAGCTTCGGATCTGTCTTCTTGGCGGTTCCTGACATCGCTGCGCCTCGCGATTGTAGATTTGGCCGTCAACACCACGGCTGTCGCGGTGTTCCTGCATGCGCATCCGGCACGCTGCGACCGAACGTCGGGCGCGCCGCGCCGACATCCCGGCGGCCCCGGGCGAAGCGGCCGGATACCGGAGGCGTCTCGGGCGGTTGCCTCCGAAAGGGAGTCCCGCATGCCCGACGGACCGACGGCCGACACGCAAGACCTCGCCGAGACCGAGTCTGACGCCCACCGCCGGGCGCGGGCGACCGCCAGACATCAGCCCGCCCCTCCGGCTGCCGCCAGCCCCGACCGGGCAGCCCCGGACGAGGGCCCGAAGGTCAGCTCGCCCGACGCGAAAGGATCCCAGCATGGCTGACGTGCCCGCCGACACGCAGGCGCAGCGGATGCCCCACGGCAAGCCGAAGAGCGAGGGACTGGCCAACGCCCCGCTCGATACGGCCACCGGCACGGTCAAACCCCAGGACGGCCCGATGGATCGAGCCGGCACCGAGGCGGAGGAGGCAGCCCGGGGTGGCACCAGCCTTGGAGCGGAGCGCGACAAGCCCGGCGGCCGTTAGGCCGGCCCCGGACCAGCGGACTCATTCATGTTTCCGGGCGGTCAAAGCGGGGGTCAGCCGGCATTCAGGCCGCAGGACCGATCTCACCCTCAGCCTGCGCCGGGCGGACCCGGCGCAGGTTTGCACAGAGGGTCTGATCATGATGCACGTGAAGATGCTCGCGGCGGTTGCAGCCGTGGCCGGCGGTCTCGGCTTGGCGTCCGCAGGCGCCGCGCCGCTGGCACCGATGGCCGCCGACGCCATCACCGGCACCGCCCCGATCACAGCGATCGCCTACGGGTGCGGCCCCGGTTTCGCCCCCGGGCCCTACGGCCGCTGCCGCCCGATCTATCGCCGGCCGCGCTTCTACGGTCCCCGCTGCTTCTTCCGCCCGACGCCCTTCGGCCCGCGGCGCGTCTGCCGCTACTGAAGCTGCCGCGTGCCGGGGCTCGACGCCCCGGCCGCACCGTGACCGGGATTTATTTCCGGCCGTCGAAAAAGCGCAGCGGCGCCGGCACCGAACCCCGGGCCGCCTCGGCGGTTGGACCTGAGGTCAGGAGTTTGTCATGGCCCGGGATCAGAGCGGCAGCGCCCAACCCTCTCCGGAGGATCGGAAGGCGAGCGCGCGCGCCGGCCGGAAACGGCTCGGCGCGAACGGCTATCCGCAGGCGGCCCCGGCCGCCGAAGGCCGGGACGCGGCCGAGGGCGGGACGGAATGCAGGGCGCCGGAACCAGCCCCCGCCGCGGTCGAGGACGGCACCGAAAAGGCGTTGTAGCACGTCACGCAAGCGGCCCAGGGACCGCGCGGACCGGCAACCGTCGCCCGCGGAGGCTCGTGTCCGGTCCTGCCCCGACCCTTCGGCCTCCCTCCGAGGCAGCCGAACGGAGCGACACCGGTCTGGCGCAAGGAACGCATAGAAACGCATCCCGAGGGCGCCCCGGTCGGGATCCGGGCCGTTATCGCGGCTTGGCGCGTTTCTTCCATTCGTAGCCGGTGGGCAGGCCAGGCATGACCGGGCAGTTGCGCCTCCGGCGTGGAGCCGGCTTTCGCGGAAAAGGCGTCGCAGGCCATGACGGGGCCCTGCGGCTGGGACAGGCAAACCGATGTTTCTGAGCGTGTTCGATGTGTTCAAACCGGGCCTCGGCCCCTCCTCGTCCCACACGATGGGGCCGATGACGGCTGCGGCCGACTTCTTGGACCTGCTGCGCCGGCATGATTCGCACGCAGGGGCGGCCGCCCTCCGGGCGACACTGCACGGCTCGCTGGCGTTCACCGGGCGGGGACACGCCACCGACCGCGCCGTCGCGCTCGGTCTCCTCGGTTTCCGGCCGGCCGATATCCCCATGGACGACGCCGAACGTGCGCTCGAGGCACTGCGCGTCGAGAAGCGCCTCGCTCCGGCGGGCCTGCCGGTCCTCGCCTTCGATCCGGCGACGGCGATCATCTTCGATTACGGACCGCCGCTGCCCGGTCACGCGAACGGCCTGGTGATCACCGCCCTCGACGCGGCGGACGCGCCGCTCGTCTCCGAGACCTACTACTCGATCGGCGGCGGCTTCGTCGTCACCGCGGCCCAGCGCGCGGCCGATGTGCCGCCCCCCACCGCGGCCGCGGACCTGCGGCTGTGGCCGTACCCGTTCGAGACCTCGGCCGCGATGCTGCGCATGGCCCGCGACAGCGGCCTGTCGGTGGCCGCGATGAAACGTGCGAACGAGGCCGTCGGTCGCTCCGACACGGAGGTCGATGCGGGCCTCACCCGGATCTGGCAGGCCATGAATGCCTGCGTCGAGCGGGGCCTCGCCCGCGAGGGCGAATTGCCCGGCGGCCTGCGGGTCAAGCGCCGTGCCAAGCGGATCCGGGACCAGCTCGACCGCGAGCACGGCTCGAATACCGCCCAACCCCACGTCATGGCGGACTGGCTGAGCGTCTACGCCATGGCGGTCAACGAGGAGAACGCCGCCGGAGGACAAGTCGTGACCGCGCCGACCAACGGTGCCGCCGGCGTCGTTCCGGCGGTGATTCGGTACTACATCGACCATTGCATCGGCGCGGATCCGGGCCGGATCCCGGAGTTCCTCCTGACCGCCGCGGCCATCGGCGGGCTGATCAAGCACAACGCTTCGATCTCCGGGGCGGAGGCCGGCTGCCAGGGGGAGGTCGGCTCGGCCAGCGCCATGGCGGCGGCCGGCCTCTGCGCCGTGCTCGGCGGGACGCCCGCCCAGGTCGAGAACGCCGCCGAGATCGCCCTGGAACATCACTTGGGGATGACCTGCGACCCGGTGGCCGGCCTGGTGCAGGTGCCCTGCATCGAGCGCAACGGGATCGGTGCCACCAAGGCGGTGGCGGCGGCCTCGTTGGCGCTCCGCGGCGACGGCTCGCATTTCATGCCGCTGGACAATTGCATCGCGGCGATGCGGCAGACCGGCGAGGAGATGAGCGCGAAATACAAGGAGACGAGCCTGGCCGGGCTCGCGGTGAACCTGCCGGAATGCTGACCGGGCCAATCCCTAAACAAGCGGCACCCGCGTCAGGCGGCGATCAGGATTTGAGATCGGCGGTGACACGGCCGGCGCTGCGCACCGGGCCGTCTCGGCCCTCGACCAGCGCGCGCAGGTCCGCCTCGTCCAGCGGCTGCCCGTCCGGCCCGGTGATGCTGATGCTGTCGTGACCGGCGGCCCGAAAATCGCCCAGCTTCTTGAGCGCCCATTCCGGCGTCGGGCAATTGTACGTCGCGGTCCCGTGGGGTTTCCTCGCCCGCACGACGAAGAGCGGTGCGGCCGTCATTCGAGTTCGATGCCCGCCGCGCCGAGGATGACGCGCTGCTTCAGGATCGCGATTCGATGGGTCCGGATCGTGTGCTCGATCTGGGTGACGCCCGGATCGTCATCGGTGGCGTTCAGCAGCACGAGCGCGTCCGACAACGCGGCGATCGCGAACTCGTCCAACAGGATGTTGAACGCGAGGCGTTCCCGCAGGGTCGCGCAGGTGCAGTCAGGCTGGTCTTTCCGCTGCGGCATGTTCGATAACGAGCGGGACCGCCGTTGGTTCTCCGGCCGTCGCCCACACACCACCCGGCCACGCCCTGCAAGGCAGGCGAACGCAGGTGCGCCGGCAGCCCGCCGCAAAGCGGGCTGCCGGCATCGTCACCGAATCAGTGCGGCGCGCCTCAGATCAGGGATCGTGAGGTGCCACCGCCCGGAATCATGCGTTTTTAGCGACGGCCGCCGTCGGCGCCCGGCTTCATGGCGCGCTCGATGGCCTCCATGGCGCTCTCGAACGCCTTCGCCTCGCTGCGGTGCGGACGATCGGATCGCTCGATCAGCTTGCCGCTCCGGCGGATGGCCCATTGGAAATGGCCCTCCGGCTTGGCGATGGGGGAGACCTCGATGGAGTAGGGGTGTGGTACGTCTGACATAAGTGCCCTATGCCAGCCTTGCCGCGCGGATGCCAGTCACCTGCGGGCATTCCGCGGCGCAATCTGTCATGGGCTGGGGGCAACGGACCGGTACGGCACCGCGGGCCCGGGCATCCGGGCGGGCGCGTCGGGCCGGGCACCGCCCCGGCGGCGGCCCCGTGGGATCCGTCTCGGTCGAGGCGGGTCACCGGGCGCCGTCCTGTGCTACACACCCTGAAACCACGCCGGCGATCCGGCATCGATCACGTTCTTAAGGAGAGTTGCAGTGGCGCGTCCGGACCTTGGTACAAAGCGGATCTGCCCGACGACGGGGAAGAAGTTCTACGACCTCAACAAGGATCCCGTCGTCTCCCCCTACTCGGGCGAAGTCGTCCCGACCGCGGTCGCGACCTCGTTCGGCCGGACGGCCGCGCCGGTCGTCGCCCGCAAGGAGGCGCCGGTCGAAGAGGAGGACGAGGCCGAGGGCCCCGAGCTCGTGTCCCTCGATGAGGTCGAGGCCGAGGAGGCCGACAAGGACACCGATACCGAGGGCGACGACGCCCTGGACATCGAGGACGACGGCGAGACGGTCGAGGACGACACCCTCGTGGTCGACGAGGACGACGACAACACCTCCGACCTCGTCGAGGTCAACGACGACGACGACGAGTAGGATCGTCCGAACGCGATGACGCCGTCGGGGCGTCATCGCGTCGTGGCCGGCGCGAAGGCGTGCACCATGTCGGCCGCGGCCGGATCCGGGACGTGATCCGGCCCCGAGGCTTGCGTCCGCGTCGCGGGCTCCGCGAAATAGGCGTCGACCGCACGGCCGACCGCCTCCATCGCGATGCGCTCGTCGGTCACCAGGTCCCGGAGCGTGGCCGTGCCGGGCATCGGCAAGGTCCTGCACCGCGGGCGGTGAGTCCGACACGTAAGCGACGTTCCGAAAGGAGGCCCCCGCCTTTCGGAAGAAGACGATGCGGATCGAGGCGCTCGCGCATCGTGCCGGGTCCGATATCCGGCACGATGCGCGATGTCGCAGCCCGGGCGGCCGTGCCTGCGGCACCCGCCCCCGACAGGATCGACAGCGATGGCAATTCCGGCCACGGCACCCCGCGCTTGACGGTCCCGCACGCCACGGGAGCGCTCGTTCCCGGCCGGTCCTGCGGATCATGCACGGCCTGCTGCCGCATCCTGGAGATCAAGGCCCTGGCCAAACCGGCGGGAATCCTGTGCCGGCACAATTCCGGCCGGGACTGCGGGATCTACCCCGAGCGTCCCGAGGCCTGCGTGCAATGGCACTGCCTCTGGCGCCGGATCGCGGCCCTGCCGGATGCGCTGAGGCCGGATCGCGCAGGCGTCGTCTTCGCGCTCGAGCGTCGCAATCCCGGCGCGTCTCCTGGCAAGCGACCTGGCGCGGACGCCCCGGAGGGCGCCTGTATCGTGGGTCGTGCCCTGGACGGCGCGGACGCGTTCGAGCGCTGGGAGGCGATCGAGGCCTTCGCGATGTTCGTTCGGGAGGGTTCGTTGCCGGTGTGGAAGGCGCATGACCGGCACGCGACCTTGCTCTACCGGGGTCCGGCGGTCGCCCATTCGTCCGAGGACGAGACGTGACACGCCCCCCCGCGCCCAGATCCGATCACCGGGCAGCGGGGAGGTCGTGGATCTCACCGGCGCGAGCCGATACGCAACGCGGCTCGCAGGACCGGTGATAGCCGGCTCCGGTTAGCCAAAGCGCAAGCGGACGCGCGCGCTTCGGTCCCGGATCGGGAAAGCTCAGTCGGCCTTGAGGTTGGCCGCGCTCTCCTTGCCGCTGCGCCGATCGGCCTCGACGTCGTAGGAGATCTTCTGTCCCTCGATCAGGTTGCGCATCCCTGCGCGCTCGACAGCCGAGATGTGGACGAAAACGTCCTTGCCGCCATCATCGGGCTGGATGAAGCCGTAGCCCTTGGTCTCGTTGAACCACTTCACGGTACCGGTAGCCATAGAGTTGTCCTAGTCGTCTCCGGCTCGCCAAAGCGACGTGCCGCAGGGGCCGAACGAGCCGCCTCGGCCGACTGTTCCCAAAGTTCCGCACGCGCGTGACGGGCGGGCCATCGAAAACCGCCCGTCACGGCGCCGCCCGCCGCAGCAACCGGCCGCTGCGCGAGGTACGCGACAGGCCGTGCGGCGTCTTGTTCCAGCGCACCGGCGCGCGGACCAGCTCGATCAGGGCGAGCCAGGCGGCCAGGCTGACGAGCAGGAAATAGAGCGGCATCCAGGGGGCCGACTGCGCCAGGTCGCCCCAGCCGCGCCGGGCGCAGCCGATCAGGGTCGGCAGCACCATGGCGGCGAACCCCACGCCGAACAGCGTCATGGCGATCCCGGCCACGAGGTTGTCCGGAAAGGACGGCGCGGCCGGGATCTCCGCGACCAGGTAACGCCAGGCGGCGTAGGCGAGGCAGACGGGATAGGCGAGCGCCGAGGCCACCGTGCCGGGTACCAGCGCCGCCGCGCAGAGCGCCTCCAGGGTGCCGAGGCGGCGGGCATTGTCCAGCGGGCGGCGACCGTGGGCGAGGCTGGTCTGCATCAGGCCCTTCAGCCAGCGGGTGCGCTGGGCCAGCCAGGGGCCCAGCCGGGCCGGCGCCTCCTCGATCGTGGCGCTCGGCAGGTCGCCGACCGCGTAACCCGCCAGGGCGAGCCGCATCCCGAGGTCGGCATCCTCGGTGACGTTCCAGGGGTCCCAGCCGTGCAGCGACCGCAGCACCCGTGTGCGTAGGTGCGGCCTTATGGAGCAAATGCACCAGATATGATGGCTTACGCCATCATATGCGGTGCTTAGCTGAAGGCCAAGCAGGAGAACACGAGGTGAGTTCACAGGAAGGCGTTTGGCGCACTCGCCACGCTGGAAGTTGCGCGGCATCTTGGCCGGATGCTGAAGCTCCGCAACACGGTCATCGCCGCGCTAGGGCTTGCGTTCACGGCGCTCGTTCAAGCCGTCATCGTTCCGTTGTTCAGAAAGGCGGTCGCGGCAATTTACGACACCGAGGTGCAAGACGCCTGGAAGGACGGCGCGCACCCGCTGATCGCGCACCTGTGGAGCGGTGCGGCCACCATGCTTGAGTGGCTGAACACCTTTTGGGGCGGGGCGCTTTTCACGCTTGCCATTATTTTTGTTGGCGAGATTTCGGCTGTCTTTCATCGGCGGCGGCGCGGCAAGTTAGTGACCCAGCCGCGCTTTGAGGCTGATGCCGCATCCACAGAGGCTTCTTCGGTTGCTCAGCCCGAAGCGGAGCTGCCACCCACCGCGAGGCCAGCAGCCGACTTGATGTTGCTACCTCCGACGCGGACTTATTCCCTGGTCTGGGATGCGCCACAAGATATGCAGATAATTACAACGCCAGATTGGCATCCGACAGAGCCAGAACAGACGACGACACGCTTGCCTGTGTTCGCACTAAAAAACCTTGGCAGCGTCGTAGCTAAAGACGTGCAGATCATATGGGAGTGCGATGAGATTAATCTCCCAGCTTTGCAAGCGGCACCCCGCATAGCTAGTTTTTACGGTCGTGCTCAGGGGCAAATGTTTATGTTGACCAGCCCCTTGGGTGAGACGATACGAGAAGCTGGGACAGCATTTCTCTCACAAATCAGTTCTAGTTTTCCGTATGTCGCCCCGCAAATCGACAATTATTCGGCTATCGCTGTAGACATGCCCTCGCAGATCTACTCATGTGCCGAGCTATTTTTTGTTGCTGTATTGCCGGATCACCAAGCGTTTAATGCAGCCGAATTTAGCTTTAGGGTAACGATCAGGTGGAAGGAAGATCTTGGCACAGCAGAAGCTCAATTTGCAGTCCAAGCAGTTCCCCATAGTTCACGAACGGGCTCACTGATTGTCATTGACGACAAACTTCGTCCTGATACCTTGGTCAAAGGCACGGTAAAATTTGCCGTGACCAGTTTACAGGAAGCCGCCCTAATCAATCCTTAGTTCTTTAGAGCCGACAGCCGTCAAACATTGCAGGAAAAACACTGCTGTAAATTTCCCACGAGCCATCTTGTTGCGGATGTTCGGCTCCGTCTCCTTCACGCCAACGGCTGCGAGCTTATCCACGAGCTGCGCATAGGTCACGCCCTTCCGCTTCAGCTCAGCTTTCAGGATCGCCTTCACCTTGCCGTCCCACGCCTCATCCGGCGCGTGGGTCGTGTCATCCGTCGTCATGCATCCCTCGCAATGGCTCATGCCATCATACGCGATGCTTTTGCACTTGACTACGGTGCGATTATGCCATCATATGCGATGCATAAGCACCGGACGCGATGGCATGTCCTCCCACTTCCTCCTCTCAGCCCAGGCCCGCACCCTCTCGCTTAAGGCGATCTACAAGGGTGGCGAGGACACAGCTTACATGACCTTCCGGCGCCTTCGTTGGCCCGAGACGGACGGTGAGCCCGTTTGCCCGAAGTGCGGCTGCCTGGACCACTACAACATCAGCACGCGCCGCCGCTTCAAGTGCGCTGGTTGCGGCACGCAGTTCAGCGTCACGAGCGGGACAATCTTCGCCAGCCGCAAGCTGTCCTTCATGGACCTGTGCGCCGGCATCGCGATCTTCGTGAACGCGGTGAAGGGATTGTCTGCGCTCCAGCTCGGCCGCGATCTGGACGTGTCCTACAAGACCGCCTTCGTCCTGGCGCACAAGCTGCGCGAGGCGCTGTCGGCTGAGAACAAGGGCGCCACGCTGGCGGGCGAAGTCGAGATCGATGGCGCCTACTTCGGCGGCACTGTGCGCCCCGAGAACCGCAAGGAGGACCGCAAGGACCGCCGCCTCAAGGAGCACCAGAGCACCGAGCGCCGTGTCGTCATCGTCATGCGTGAGCGCCTTGGTCGCACCCTCACGTTCGTCGCCAAGCGCGAGGCCGAGGGCGTGGCGCTGGCCGAGACGCACGTCGCCAAGGGTACGAAGGTGTACGCTGACGAGGCGACGCATTGGGACGACCTTGAGTCTTCGTTCCCCGACGCGGGCCGCATCAATCACAGCGAGGCGTACTCGGCTGACGGTGCCAACACCAATCAGGCCGAGAGCTACTTCGCCCGCCTCCGTCGCATGGTGAGCGGCCAGCACCACTTCGTAACCGCTCGCTATCTTCACCAGTACGCGGCCGAAGCGGCTTGGAAGGAGGACTTCCGCCGCCTCGACAACGGCCGGGCGTTCAATCGCGTGATCCGGCTGGCGATGGCGTCAGGCGTGAGCCGGGATTGGAAGGGCTACTGGCAACGACGTGAGGCCTAGGCCCGAATAACAGCTAGGAGAATGCCGCAATACATTTTCCGGCACCATATTGCGAAGCCCTGGCCGCCTGCCTTAGAGAGCTTTTCTAAATCAGTAGGCACTCCATCGCACTGCTAACGATCTGCGCGATAAAGCGTAGGCGCATTAAGAAATTTGCCTACGAGATCAACAACAGAAGCGTGCCGTGCCGAATTCGATAACTAACGCACTCAGTTGGACTGGGGTGGCCGCAAAAAAATGCTGGGTTTCCATACTCTCAGTTTCGTTCAAGATTGGTGTTTGCCTCATAAGCATCAGCGCAACACTGCTGCTGCCGTGCCTTCCGCTTATGATAGAATGGCTTAGAGACGGGCACATGAAAAGTGACACCATTTCTATTACGGCAACTGTATTAGCATCGGCGCTTATATTCACAACAGAGCATCCGCTATTATTTTTTGCATACTTGGTTTTGTTTATTGCTAACTTCTTGCTTAGCACTGTAGGAGGACCATCAGCGGCGGCTTGGCTTGAACACTACGCAGGAACTTTGTTGATTGCGGTATGTTTTCTGCACGCTTGTGAAAGATTTTTCTGGCACTGTGTCCTAGACCGACCATTCCCAGATAGGGTACGGTTTACCAAGGCGTCAGGCGAGTAAGGAGGAGGTCATCATGATTGAGTTTTTTGATAGCGCCAAATTCCTTGCTGGCACTGAAGTAGCCGCAATAGCAGCTTCTGCTTTAAGCTTTGTATCGGTTCTTTATTCAATCTTGGCTAGTATTTTTGGGCTGCGTGCAAAGAAACATGCGCGATTAGCCATCTTGAGGGCCAAAAAAGAGGCGCGAGACGCCCGAGTGAGAACTTTGCTGACTTCTGACTACAAAGAAAAGTTTTCTGAAAAAGACCTAATACTTCTGCGAAAAATAATCGCCAAGGACGAAGTAACGGTTACGGCAAAAGATCTGCAATATATAGATCATGGGCTAAACCAATCCAATCGGGATGGGGTTCAGAGATACGCTAGGGATTTATTGAGCGCGGCTTAGTTTTATATGCTCAGCTCATAGGGCGACGGATTTTATCAAGTTTGCGTATACTTTTAATGCGCATCGCCTGCGCGCTCAAGAAGTTGCACGCGGAGCCGATGCGGCGGGTTACTCAGGACGCCAAAGGCACGTCCCCCGATCATAACCCGCGGCTGCGACCAGCTTGCCCGCCCGCATCATCCGCAGGGCCTTGCTCGTGCGCTTCACAACGTCGCTCAGGAGCCGCTTATCGGGCGCCGAGCGGCCTTCGACGCCGCAGATGCGTTCGGCTAGCTCTCGTGTGCTCAGCGGCCTCTCTGAGCCCCGTAGCTCCTTCAGGATGAAGCTGCGCAGCTCGTTCCGGTAGAACAGGACGATGCGCTCGGATCGGGCCGTGCGGTTCTCTAACTCGCCTTGGTAGCCGAGGGAGTCGAGGACGCGATCTATCGCTTCCACGTCAGTCTGTACGCTCGCCATGCGCTCTCGCATGGTGGCGGCTTCGTCCTGTAGCTCCTGACGACGCTTCAGGAGACCGGAGATGGCGAGGGCGTAGGGTTCCGACATTTTGCCATCATAGACGATGGCGTATGCATTGACCTAGGCCGCTTTTTGGTGCATTTGCTCCATAAGGCCGCGTAGGTGCATCGATGTGCCCCCGAGGGGGACCGGCACGTCGAGGCGCGCGAGCGCCGGGTTGAGCACGTCGAACAGGCCTGCGTATTCGAGCGCGAAGGCCCGGGCCAGACGGGAATCGCCGGCATTGTCGATCACGAGGCGGCCCTGCAGGCAGGCGGTCCTCTCGGGCAGGCGCGCGAACAGCGTCGCGGCCAGCCTCAGCTGCCCGGGATCGGGCACGTCCTCGGCGTCGTAGACCGTGAGCAGGGCGCCGCGGGCGAGCGGCAGGGCGGCATTGAGCGCCCGCGGCTTGGTGCGGGGTGCCCCCGGCGGCACCGTGATCACCTCGAACCGGGCCGGCAGGGCGATCGGCGCCAGGGCCGCCGCGGTCTCGGCATCGTCCGCCTCGATCAGCAGCTTGATGTCGAGCTTCGCCGCCGGATAGTCGAGGGCGGCGAGTCCCCGAATCAGGTCGGGCACCACCGCCGCCTCGCGGTGGAGGGCGACGAGCACCGTGTAGACCGGCAGGTTGGCGTCGACGAGCAGGTCAACGGCCTCGGCCGCCACCGGCGCCGCGATGATCGCCGCGGCGAGCCGGACCGTCGTCATCGCCAGGAACAGGGCCTGCCCGGTCAGCGTCACGGCGCGGGCGATGGGCGGCGGCAGCACCGAGAACAGGCAGAACCCCGCGATCAGCACGAGCACGAGGAGCAGCAGCCACCGGCTCGCGGGCTCGGACGGCACGGACCGTTCGGGCGCGTGCCGCCGCAGATCCTGCGCCGCGTGATCCGCCACCGCCCCCGGAATCGCGGCGAACACCGCCTCGCGCAGGTGCGTCGGGCTGGTGATCGCCGGCATCGCGACGCGGCGCGGCCCGTCGAGAAGCTCGGCGATCAGCCGGCCACGGGGCGCCAGCACGCAGGCGGCGACGGACCCGAGGGCCAGGGGCGCGAGCCCGGCGACCAGGCTGTCGGGGAAGCGCAACCCCAGGCCGAACGGGATCGGACCGACGAGGAACGGGGCGCCGAGGCGCCGGGCCAGGGCGCGGTAATAGGCCGTCTCCTCCATCAGCCCGGCATTCAGCAGCGCGGTCGCCGCATCGGTCCCGGCGGCGGCGGCGTCCCGGGCCGCCCGGGTCAGGAGGCGGGCATCGATCCCCTCGGCGCGCAGGAACGCGATCTCCGGCGGCAGGGACATCGTCGGGGCGATCGAGGCCGTGGGCAGGCGCTGCACCGACATGCCGACGCTCCCCCGGCAGCCCCAGGACGTGGTAGGGGAGGGGCGTGAGCCAGACCCCGTTCCCGTCCTCCGAAAGGAGCATCGCCGCATTTCCGCCGTCAAGGGCGGGCGGAGCGCGATCCGCGCTCGCTTTCGCCATGCTCGCCTTGGCTGCGCTCGCAGCCCTGGCCTGGGGCGGATCGCGGCCCGCCTGTGCGGCGGCGACCGCCGCGCCACAGGAGGCGACGCCCTCCGTGACGGTCCCGGATTTCTGGAATCCGCGCAGCCGCGGCGAGCGGATCGAGGCGCCCCAGACCGGCCGCGCCGTTCGATTCCTGACCGACGACGAGTTCCCGCCGCTGCACTTCGCAGGCCCGGACGGCAACCCGACCGGCTTCGTGGTCGAGCTCGCCCGGGCGGTGTGCGAGAAACTGACGATCACCTGCACGGTGCAGGCGCGCCGCTTCGACACCCTGCTGGACGCCCTGGACAGCCGCCAGGGCGACGTGATCGCGGCCGCCATCCCGCTGACCGCGCCCGTGCGTGAGAAATTCCTGGCGACGCGCCCGTATTTCCGCTGGCCGGCGCGCTTCGCCGCGCGGGCCGACAAGGGCCTGCCAGTCCCCTCGGCGGCGGCGCTCGCCGGACGCAGCGTCGGAGTGATGGGCGGCAGTGCGCACGCGGCCTACCTCAAGGCGTTCTTCCCCAAAGCCGTCCCGAAGGAGTTCCTCGACCTCGCGGCCGCCGAGGGCGCGCTCAAGCGCGGCGAGATCGACTACCTGTTCGCCGACGGCCTCAACCTCGCCCTCTATGTCGGCGGCCAGGAGGCGGAGGCTTGCTGCGCCCTGATCGGCGGCGACTACCTGGAGAACCGCTATTTCGGCGAGGGCATCGGGCTGATCACCCGCCCGGAGGACGCCGCCCTCTCCCGGGCGCTGGACGACGCGCTCCAGCGGGTCTGGGACGACGGAAAGTACACCGAGCTATACCTGCGGTTCTTCCCGGTGAGCCCGTTCTGAGAGGCTTCCGTCGCGGCAGCGCATCGGTGACCCTGCCCGGCAACGGGTTCGCCGAAAGGACCGAGGCATGACGGATAAGGCGGTAGCGCAGGCTCAAACCCTCGCCCCGGAGGTGCAGGACGAGATCGCCCGCCTGATGCTGGCCTTCGTCGGCGAGGACGCACCGCTCGACCAATTCACCCCGGAGGAGAAGGCGGAACTCGACGCATCCGAGGCGGCAGCGGCGGGTGGCGACCTCGCGACGGAATCGGAGGTACGCGCCATCTGGGACAGACATGGCCTGTGAGGCTGCGCCTCACCCAGACCGCGGCATCGCAACCCGGCAAGGCTCTGGCCTACCTTGACCAGAAGAACCCGCAGGGCGCGCGCAAGGTACGACGGCGGCTTCGGGCGGCCATGGACCTTCTCCTGCGACACCCTTTGCAGGCTCCGTGACGGCCCGGCCCGGTGTCCGATGTCTCCAGGTACGTCCATACCCCTACGCGATCACGTATCACGTCGCGACAGATGAGATCGTCATCCTCGGCAGCCGGCATGCCGGGCGCCAGCCGCAGTCCTAAGAACCCACACGCGCCCCGAACGCCGCCGGGACGCCGGATTGCGCCGGCAGGCGTTCCGCTGGGGCTCGAACCGCTCTAGGGTGCGCGATCCCAGTGTATCTCAGTCCCCAGATCATGCCCGCCGCACCTGCCCTGACCCTCGACCCCGACCTGATCGAGGCGGCCGCCACCGCCGCCGCCTGGCCCTTCGAGGAGGCGCGCAAGCTCGTCGCGCGGCTGGAGAAATCCGGCACGACCGAGGTGGTGTTCGAGACCGGCTACGGGCCGTCGGGACTGCCGCATATCGGCACCTTCGGGGAGGTCGCCCGTACCTCCATGGTCCGCCACGCCTTCCGGGTGCTGACCCGGGACGCGGTGCCGACCCGACTGATCGCCTTCTCGGACGACATGGACGGACTGCGCAAGGTCCCGGACAACGTGCCCAACCGCGAGATGCTGGCCGCGCATCTCAACCAGCCGCTCACCCGCGTGCCGGACCCGTTCGGCACCCACGACAGCTTCGGGGCGCACAACAACGCCGAGTTGCGCCGCTTCCTGGACGCCTTCGGATTCGCTTACGAGTTCCGCTCGGCGACGGATTGCTATCGCTCGGGCGTGTTCGACGCGGCTTTGATGCGCGTTCTTGAGCGCTACGACGCCGTGATGGAGATCATGCTGCCGTCGCTGCGCGCGGAACGATCGGCCTCCTACTCGCCGTTCCTGCCCCTGCACCCGGTCACCGGCCACGTCATGCAGGTGCCGATCGACGAGGTGCGGGTCGAGACCGGCACGCTGGTCTGGCGCGACCCCGCCACGGGCGAGCGCTACGAGACCCCGGTGACCGGCGGCCACGCCAAGCTGCAATGGAAGCCCGACTGGGCGATGCGCTGGGTCGCGCTCGGCGTCGATTACGAGATGGCCGGCAAGGACCTGATCGATTCGGTCAAGCTGTCGGGCAAGATCGCCCGGGCGCTCGGCGGCGAGCCGCCGGAGGGGTTCAACTACGAACTGTTCCTCGACGAGAAGGGCCAGAAAATCTCGAAGTCGAAGGGCAACGGCCTGACCATCGACGACTGGCTGAAGTACGGCACGCCGGAATCCCTAGGCCTGTTCATGTACAACAAGCCCCGCGAGGCCAAGCGCCTGTTCTTCGACGTGATCCCACGGCACGTCGACGAGTATATCGGCTTCCTCGACCGCTATGCCGGCCAGGACGCGAAGCTGCGCCTCGGCAACCCGGTCTGGCACCTGCATGCCGGGAATCCGCCCGAGCCGGAGCGGGTCGAGGGCGCGAGCCTGACCTTCGCGATGCTGCTGAACCTCGCCGCGGTGGCCAACACCGAGGATCCGGCGGTGCTGTGGGGGTTCATCCGCCGCTACGCGCCGCAGACCGGGCCGGAGACCCATCCGGGGCTCGACCGGCTGGTTGTCCACGCGCTCACGTACTTCTCGGACTTCGTGCGCCCGGCCAAGACCTACCGCGAGCCGAGCCAGGAGGAGCGGACGGCCCTCGAGGACCTGTCGGAGACGCTCGGCCAGCATGCCGGCTCCACCGATCCGGAAGCCCTGCAAGCGGCGGTCTACGAGGTCGGGCGGCGCCACTTCCCCGATACGTCCGGCAAGGCCAAGAGCCCGGACGGGCGCCCGGGCGTGTCCCAGGCGTGGTTCACGAGCCTGTACAACGTGCTGTTCGGCGAGGCGCGGGGGCCGCGCTTCGGCTCCTTCGTGGCCCTCTACGGGGTGGCGGAGACCCGGGCGCTGATCGCAGCAGCCCTCTCGGGGGCCCTGGTGGCGGAGCACGCCGCCTTCGTGGGCCGCCCCGCCGACGTCGTCGCGTGAGCGCGATGATCGTCGACAGCATCGCGGCGCTGGAGGCGATCTACGCGCCGTCCCTGGCGCCCGCCTCCGTGGCCAAGGTCACGGCGGCGATCACGCCGGACTACGCGGCGCTGATCGCCGCCGCGCCGTTCGCAGTGCTGGCGACGAGCGGTCCCGAGGGGCTCGATTGCAGCCCCCGGGGCGACCGGCCGGGCTTCGTGCGGGTGGCCGGCCCGCGCACGCTGATCCTGCCCGACCGGCGCGGCAACAACCGGATCGATTCCCTGCGCAACGTCGTGCGCGATCCCCGGGTGGCGCTGCTGTTCCTGATCCCGGGCTCGGGCACGACCTTCCGGGTGAACGGCACGGCGGTGATCTCGGCCGACCCGGATCTCCTGGATTCGTTCCGCGTGGACGGGCACGCGCCGCGCACGGCCCTCGTGATCACGGTCGAGGCGGCGTATTTCCAATGCGCCCGGGCGATCATCCGCGCCCGGCTTTGGGAGCCCGACGCCCGGGTCGATCCGGCGGACCTGCCGAGCCCCGGGGCGATCCTGGCCGCGCTCACCGCGGGGGAGGTCGGAGGCCAGGTCTACGACGCGGAATGGCCGGGACGGGCCGCCAAGACGATGTGGTGACGCGGCGTTCGATTTTCTGGATCCGCCTGTAGAGTGCGTGCATTACGGGCGCATGCCGTCCATCGGATCGGCCCGTGCCGCTCGCCTCCACTCACCCCACCAGGGCGAGACCCGGCTGGGAAAAATCCTGCATCTCGGTCTCGGGGATCACATCGACCTCGACCTTCAGGCGCTGCTTGCCCGAGCCGCTGACGATGCCGTCCACCGGCGCCACGTCGCCGTAGTCGCGGCCTCGAGCCACCACGATGTGGTCGTCCCGCACCGCCACGCCGTTGGTCGGGTCGAGGCCGAGCCAGCCGTCGCCGCACCAGACCGCCACCCAGGCGTGGCTCGCATCCGCGCCGCGCAGGCGCGGCCGGCCCGGCGGCGGCACGGTCCGCAGGTAGCCGCTGACATAGGCGGCCGGCAGCCCCATGCCGCGCAGGCCCGCGATCATCACGTGGGCGAAATCCTGGCAGACCCCGGCCCGGAGCGCGAAGGATTCGGCGAGCGGCGTGCGCACAGTCGTGGCCTTGGCGTCGAACCGGAAGTCGGCGCGGATGCGCAGCATCAGGTCGTAGGCCGTCCCATAGGCGCTGCGGCCGGGCACGAAGCTGGCGCGGGCGTAGTCGGTGACATCGGGGACGAGGGGGACCCGGCCGCTCGGGAACAGGAAATGGACCGGCGCCCGGCCGCGGAGGTCGCACCCGGCCGCCACGGCGTCGCGGACCCGCTCCCAGGGCTGGCCGGCCTCGGGCTCCGGCGGGACGCGGCGCTCGACCCGCACGGTGGACAGCGCCTCGACGCTGAAGGTGGTGTGGGGCGTATCGAGCGTGATCGCCACGGCCTCGATCCCGAAATAGTCGCGCCGCATCACCGCGGTGGTGGGGCTCGGATCGATGGTCACGGCGCTCGCCAGCACGCTCTGGCCCTCGCCGTCCTGCGGCTTGAGCCGCAGGGCGCAGCGGGCGAAGCGCACCGGCTTGCCGTAGCGGTAGGTGGTGCGGTGGCGCAGCGTGTAGATCATCGCGACGACCGCGCGCCGCGGGCCGTCCTCAAGGCGGCTTCAGGGGCGCACATCATCAAGCCAGGCCTGTCAGCTTTTCCGGGCGCAGCGCGTTCGGCCCGGCCGGAAAGTAGCGCACCGCGATGCCGTCGGCGAGGCGTTCGAGGTCGGTCTCCAGGGCCGTCAGGCGCACGGCGTCGAAATCGGCGGCCTCGCCGCTGCGCAGTTCCGCCAGGATCCGGGAGGCGATGCGGCGATGCGGCTCCGGGATGCCGTCGGCCGACAGGGCCGGCAGGTCGTCGAGGTGCCGGGCGATCGCCTCGGCCTGGAAGGCGATGGAACGCGGGTTGTAGGGGTCGAGCAACACCATGTCGCGGACCGGGTCGAGGGCCGCGCCCTGCATGTAGCGCCGGCCGTAGCTGATCTGCGAGTCGCTGAGCGATAGCATCACCCCGAGGCAGCCCGGGGTCGCCTCGTCGTTGGCGAAGGACAGCGCGAAGGTGCAGGTGTTGACCGCCCGCTCGACGCGCCGGCCGAGCTCGACGAAGTGCCAGCCCTCCGCCCGGCTCATGTTCTCGTGGGTGAGCCCGGACAGGGCGGCGAGCTGGCTCAGCGCCCGCTCGGCCCGCCCGGCGAGCTGCGACTCGGTGAAGGCCCGCTCGGTGTCCAGCGACACGATCTCGATCAGGTCGGCCAGCACCCGCCAGGCCTCGCCGGAGAGGCGGGCGCGGAGCGCGCGGCGTTGCGCCGGGCCGAGACGATGTGGGCGCGGGCCGAGCCGGAGCGCTCGCGCCCGGTCAGCGCCTCCTGGGCGAGCCGGGCCGTGGGCAGGTCGGTGGCGCCGGTGGCGCCCCATTCGTAGAGCAGCGCCCGCGGATGGCCAGGGCGGCCGGCGTGTCGAGGGCCCCGGAGATGTCGGCCCCGACGGCGTCGCCGACGCTGCGCAGGTGCGCCAGGACCAGCCGGATCACCGCTTCGGCGCGCTCGAGGTAGCGGCCGAACCAGAACAGGCCGTCGGCGGCACGCGACGGCAGGTGGCCGCCGACCCGGCGCACCCGCGGGGCCGCGTGGGAGCCGATCAGCGGCGCCTCGACCGGGCTCTCGGACAGCACCCACAGGTCGGCCGAGCGGATGCCCAGCCGCATCTCGATCGGGTCGACGTCCTCGCGCTCCGAGACCCGGCAGAAGCCGCCCGGCATGACCTGCCAGCCCGCGGGGGTCCGGGCCGCGAAGACGCGCACCACGAAGGGGCGGGGCACCAGGTAGAGGCCGTTGTCGCCACGCTCCCAGCCCGGCATGGTCGAGAGCGGCGCGGCCTCCTGGGCGACGTAGTCGAACGGCCGGTCGCGCAGGGCCGCCACCACACCGGGCCCGCTCGGCCGCCAGGGCCTGGGGCGCCAGGATCGCGTCGCGGCCGGCCCCGCGCTGGGGCGTGGCGGCCGGGCGCAGGGTCAGGTTGTCGAGGTTGGCCTGGGCGTGGGCCAGGCCTTCGAGGTCGCCGCACCACCAGGCCCGGGGATGCCCGAGCCGCAGCGGCGCGCCCAGCAGCCGGCGGGCGATGCCGTCGAGATACGGGGCGAGCGCCGCGGATTCGACCAGCCCGGAGCCCGGCATGTTGGCCATCACCAGGGAGCCGTTGCGCAGGGCCTCGATCACTCCGGGCACGCCCAGGCGCGAGGCCGGGTTCAGTTCGAGGGGATCGAGATAGTCGGCATCGATCCGCCGCCACAGGGCGTCGGCCCGCTTCAGGCCCGAGACGGTGCGCACGTGCAGGGCGCCGTCGCGCATGACGAGGTCGTCGCCCTCGACCAGCATCAGGCCGAGATACCGGGCCAACGCCGCCTGCTCGACATAGGTGCTGCTGTAGGGCCCCGAGGTCAGCAGGCAGATGCGCGGGTCGGAGCGCTCGGCCCCGAGCGCCAGCCCCTCGCGGAAGGCCTGGAAGAAGGCCGGCAGGCGCTCGACGTGGAGGTCCTGGAAGAAGTCCGGGAAGGTCCGGGCCAGGACCATGCGGTTCTCCAGCGCCCAGCCGAGGCCCGAGGGGGCCTGCGTCCGGTCGGCCAGGACCTGCCAGCGCCCGTCCGGTCCCCGGCCGATATCGGCGGCGTAGAGCTTCAGGTAGTGCCCCCCCGGGGGTGCGACCCCGTGAAGGGGGTGGAGGAATTCGGGCGTCCCGGCCACGATCGCGGCGGGCAGCAGCCCGTCGGCGACCAGGCGGCCCTCGCCGTAGCAATCGGCAAGGATCGCCTCCATCAGCTCCGCGCGCTGGACGATCCCGGCGCTGAGGTCGCGCCACTCGGCGGCCTCGACCACCAGGGGCAGGCAGTCGAGCGGCCAGGGATGCTCGCGCTGGTCGCCGGAGATCCGGAACGAGATGCCGGCATCCCGGATGTGCCGCTCCGCCGAGACGAAGCGGGCCAGGATCTCCGGCTCGGTGAGCGCCCCGAGATGGTCGAGCAGGCGCGGCCACGCCCCCCGGGGGGCGCCGTCGCCGCCCAGGAACTCGTCGGGACGGCCGGAGACGGGCCGATAACCCGCGGTCCAGCGCGCGACGCGCTCCCGCGGGCTTTCGCGCACGTTCTCGCCCGCCTCGGTCCGGGCGGCGCCGGCCGCGAGCGCCGCCTCCATCACCGGGCTCCGGTCATGTCGGGGCCGGCATGCGCAGGTCGAGGGTCAGCGGGAACTCGGCGTTCGTCTCCGCGCGGGGCATCTCGACCCGGCCCGGCGTGTGACCGAGGGGCTCGAAGCGGGCGAGGCGGCGCCCCTCCGCCTCGTAGGCGTTGACCGGGTGGGTCTCGTAGTTCCGTCCGCCCGGGTGGGCGACGTGGTAGCGGCAGCCGCCGAGCGAACGTCCGCTCCAGACGTCGAGGATGTCGAAGGTCAGCGGCGAGTGGGCCGGGATCGTGGGGTGCAGCGAGGAGGCCGGCTGCCACGCCTTGAAGCGCAGGCCCGCCACGGCCTCGCCGCCACGGCCGGTGCCGGTCATGGGCAGCCGGCGCCCGTTGCAGGCGATGACGTGCCGCTCGGGCACGAACCCCTCGACCTTGACCTGAAGCCGCTCGACCGAGCTGTCGACGAAGCGCACGGTGCCCCCGCTGGTCCCTTCCTCGCCCATCACGTGCCAGGGCTCCAGCGCCTGGCGCAGTTCCATTCGGACCCCGCCCTGCTCCACCACGCCGAAGACGGGGAAGCGGAACTGGGCCTGCGCCTCGAACGCGACCGGGTCGAAAGCGTAGCCCGCCGCCCGCAGATCCTCCAGCACCCCGAGGAAGTCGGCCCAGAGGAAATGCGGCAGCATGAAGCGATCGTGGAGGTTCGTGCCCCAGCGGACACAACCCCCGGTCTGCGGCTCGCGCCACAGCCACGCCACCAGGGCCCGCAGCAGCAATTGCTGCGCGAGGCTCATGCGGGCGTCCGGCGGCATCTCGAAGGCCCGGAACTCCAGCAGGCCGAGACGCCCGGTCGGACCGTCCGGCGAGTACAGCTTGTCGATGCAGATCTCGGCCCGGTGGGTGTTGCCGGTGACGTCCACCAGGATGTTGCGGAACACCCGGTCGACCAGCCAGCGCGGGATGTTGGGCGCGTCGGCGGCCGGGATCTGGGCCAGCGCGATCTCCAGCTCGTAGAGCCCGTCATGGCGGGCCTCGTCCATGCGCGGGGCCTGGCTGGTCGGGCCGATGTAGAGGCCGGAGAACAGGTACGAGAGCGCCGGGTGGCGCTGCCAGTAGAGCACCAGGCTCTTCAGCAGGTCGGGCCGGCGCAGGAACGGCGAATCGTCCGGCGTGACGCCGCCCATGACCACGTGGTTGCCGCCGCCGGTGCCGGTGTGGCGCCCGTCGACCATGAATTTCTCCGCGCCGAGCCGGGTCTGCCGGGCTTCGGCGTAGAGGTCGGTGGTGATCGCCACCGCCTCGCGCCAGGACGCGGCCGGGTGGACGTTGACCTCGATCACGCCGGGATCGGGGGTGACCTTGATCAGGCCGATGCGCGCATCGTAGGGCGGCTCGTAGCCCTCGACATGGATCGGCAGCGCCAGCTCGGCGGCAGCCGCCTCGAGGTGGGCGGCGAGCTCGAGATACTCGTCGGCCCGCTGGGTCGGCGGCATGAACACGCGCACGATTCCGTCCCGGGGCTCGATCGCCAGCGCGGTGCGGACCGCGACGCCGGTGATGCCGGCCCCGTTGACCACCGTCGCGGCCTTGGGATCGTCGGGGAGCGGCCCGCGGGGCTCCAGCGGGTCCTGCGGCTGGTAGTAGGGATAGTGCTCGGGCGGCACGTAGGGCAGGGACGACAGGGGCAGGCGGAAGCCGAGGGGCGAATCACCCGGCACCAGGAAGGCCTGGCCCCGGCGGAACGCCCACTTCTCCGAGATCCAGACCCGGTCGGAATCGCCGTCCTTGCCGGTGGGCAGGCTCGCGAGCGGCAGGACGTAGCCCGCCGGCTCCCCGAGGCCGCGGGCGTAGACGCGCCGGATCCGGGCGTCGAACTCCACGGAGCCGGACTTGGCGGCGGCCGGCGTGACGTTGACCGGCAGGTCCGCCGCCTTCTTCTCCCAGAGCTCGCCGTCCTCGAAGGTCGGGAACACGTAGTCGGACAGCCCGAGCCGGCGGGCCAGCGCGTCGGCCAGCGCCTTGGCCTGCGCGATGGTGGCGGTACCGTGTGAATCTTGGCCTTCCGCCCCTTCGCCCACCTCGGGGGCGATCAGGGCCGGGTCGGTCCAGATCGGCTTGCCGTCCTTGCGCCAGTAGAGCGCGAAGGCCCAGCGCGGCAGGCTCTCGCCCGGGTACCACTTGCCCTGGCCGTAATGCAGCAGCCCGCCCGGGCCGAACCGGTCGCGCAGGCGCCGGATCAGCGTGTCGGCCATCCGCCGCTTGGTCGGGCCGACCGCGGCGATGTTCCATTCCGGCGCCTCGAAATCGTCCACCGACACGAAGGTCGGCTCGCCGCCCATGGTCAGACGGACGTCCTGGGCCACGAGGTCGGCGTCGACCCGCTCACCCAGCGCGTCCATGGCCGACCAGACCGTCTCGGAATACGGCTTGGTGATCCGCGGCGTCTCGGCGACTCGGGTGATCCGCATCTCGAAGCCGAACTCGGTCTTGGCCGGCTCGGCCGCACCCGAGATCGGCGCCGCCGAGCGGTAATGCGGGGTCGCGGCGAGTGGGATGTGGCCCTCGCCGGTGAGCAGCCCGGAGGTCGCGTCCATGCCGATCCAGCCGGCGCCCGGCAGGTAGACCTCGGCCCAGGCGTGCAGGTCGGTGAAGTCCGCCGACGCGCCGGCGGGGCCGTCGACCGCGGTGGTGTCGGGCACGAGCTGGATCAGGTAGCCGGAGACGAAGCGCGCCGCGAGCCCGATCCGGCGCAGCACCTGCACGAGCAGCCAGGCCGAATCGCGGCACGACCCGCTCTTGAGCCGCAGCGTCTCGGCCGGCGTCTGCACGCCCGGCTCCAGGCGCACGCCGTAGGCGATCTCGCGGGCGATCAGGCCGTTGAGCGCCACTAGGAACAGCACCGTGCTGGGCTCCTCGGGGAGCCGCGCGAGCAGCGCCTCGATCTCAGGCCCGTCCGCGTCCACGGGCATCAGGTAGGGCGCCAGCTCCTCCGACAGGTCCGGCTCGTACGCGAAGGTCCGAGCCTGCGCGTAATCCTCCACGAAGAAGTCGAACGGGTTGATCACCGCCATCTCGGCGGTGAGGTCGACCTCGATCTTCAGTTCGTCGGTCTTCTCCGGGAAGACCAGGCGGGCGAGCCAGTTGCCGCTCGGATCCTGCTGCCAGTTCAGGAAGTGGTTGGCGGGCGTCACCGTCAGCGCGTAGGCCGGAACCTTGGTGCGCGCGTGCGGAGCCGGGCGCAGGCGCACCACCTGGGGACCGAGGCTGATCGGCCGGTCGTAGCGGTAATGCGTGACGTGGTGCAGGGCGGCTTTGATCGACACGATGGCTCCGTCTGAAGGATCGAATGCGGTCTCGTAGCCGGCACCGGGCGCCGCGGCGGGTCGATCGCCGAGCCCACCGCGCGGTTATGTGCCAAGGACGGGGTCACAAGCAATTTTCGTGCGGTGCCCTCTGCGTCCGCGGAGCGCCGCCGACCTTGGCCGGAACTTTGCCGGTCGCGCTCATTTGATCGAAAAGTGGGCCGGTTGCCGGCCCGGGACCACGCGATGAAGCTCTTCCAGTGCCAGGCCTGCGACCAGCCGGTCACCTTCGAGGCGACCGCCTGCGAGAGCTGCGCGCGCCGGCTGGGCTATGTCTGCGCGGCGCACGAGGTCTCGGCCCTGGAGCCCATGGGCCTCTCGGCCCATCCGGCCATGGGCGGCGCCCAGACCTTCCACGCCTATGCGGGTTCCGGACGGCGCTACCGCTACTGCAGCAACGCCTCGTCGGGGGCCTGCAACTGGCTGGTGCCGGAGGACGAATCCGAGATCTTCTGCACCGCCTGCCGGCACAACCGAGTGGTGCCGGACCTGTCGCAATCCTGGAACCTCGCCCGCTGGCGCCAGATCGAGGCGGCCAAGCGCCGGCTGTTCTACTCGCTGCTGCGCCTCGAACTGCCGCTGGCGACCCGGGCCCAGTACACCGACGGGCTGGCCTTCGACTTCCTGGTCGATCCGTCGGAGAGCTTCTCGTACGGGCCGCCGGTGCTCACGGGCCACATCAACGGCCTGATCACCATGAACATCGCCGAGGCCGACGACGTCGAGCGCGAGCGGCGCCGGATCCTGTTCGGGGAGCATTACCGCACCCTGCTCGGCCATTTCCGGCACGAGATCGGGCATTACTTCTGGTACCTGCTGGTCATGAACGGGCCGACCATGGGCGCCTTCCGGGGGTTGTTCGGCGACGAGAACCTGAACTACGTCCGGGCCCTGCAGGACCACTACGCCCACGGCGCCCCGGCCGAGTGGGAGGATTCCTACGTCTCGGCCTACGCCACCGCCCATCCGTGGGAGGATTTCGCCGAGACCTTCGCGCATTACCTGCACATCGTCGACACGGTGGAGACCGCCTCGACCTTCGAGCTGCACGTGCGCCCGCGCCTGCGCAACGCCACGACGGCACCCACGGTGATCGATTTCGACCCCTACGACACCCACGACCTCGACCGGCTGATCGAGGCGTGGCTGCCGCTGACCTACGCGATCAACTCCCTGTCCCACAGCATGGGCCAGCCGGCGCTCTACCCGTTCAAGCTGACCCCCACGGTGATCGCCAAGCTCGCCTTCGTGCACGAGCGGATCTACGCCTCCCGCTCCGGCACCCTGCCGGATCCCGGCGAGGCCGGGGCCGAGATGCTGCGGGCGGTGATCCTGGGGTTGCGCCAGAAGGTGGCGGCGCCGACCGTGTGATGCGTTCGGCGGCCTGTCAGGGCCGTGGGCGCGGAATCGGCTTCAGGGTCATGAACCGGCACGTCCGGGACGAATCGGCCTCATCGACCTGCCAGACGGTTCTGACCTGTGGATCCGCGCCGGGACGGGCGGCGAGAGGGCCCTCGAAAGACGGCTCGATGGCCCGATAGGAATCCGCGCACATCCGGACGTCGGCCGTGATCGAACGGCGCATCGATCAGGGCGTCCGGATCACCCGGCGTGAATCCGCATGCGGCGAGGAAGCGACACTTCGCGGCCCCGTCCCGGTGGCTCGGATTGAGCAGGTCTGCGGTGACCACGACCAGGGCGGCGAGGAAGCGGGACGGCCAACCGTCCGGATCGGTCACCCGACCACCCGCTCGACCGACCGCCCGCTCGACCGACCACACGCCGCCGGCCTCGACCGTCGCCGGCGTGTCGAATGGCTCCGTGAACTCGACCTCGAAGGCCTCGCCGTCGGCATAATCGGCCACGACGCTGCCGGTCGTGCCCGCCCGGGACCGGCACGTCGTCATCGCCCGAGACCGCCCGCAGGACGCGGCCGAGTTTGCCGGCCGGCGGTAGCGACGCACACGATACGCCGTCCCGCACGCTATGCGCCCGGTCGCCGATCAGATCTCCTCCCGCCCCTCCACGAAGGCGCGGAACGCCGCCAGGGTCTCGGCGCTGACGTGGTGCTCGATCCCCTCGGCATCCCGCCGGGCGGTCTCGGGGCTGACCCCGAGGGTGCACAGGAAGCGCTCGACGATGCGGTGGCGCTCGCGCGCCTGGGCGGCCAGCCGGCGGCCAGCCTCGGTGAGGAACACGCCGCGATAGGGCCGCTGCTGGACGAAGCCGTCCTCGCACAGCCGCTTGAGCATCTTGGCGACGGTCGGCTGGGCCACGCCGAGGCGGGCGGCGATGTCGACCTGGCGCGCCTCGCCGCCGTCACCGATCAGGTCGTCGATCAGTTCGACGTAATCCTCGACGAGTTCGGAGCGCCGGGCCTCGCGGGCCTGGCGGAAGCTCTCCACGTGCCGCTCGGGATCGACCAGCGCGGTCTCGGGCAGGCCCTGGGTTTCGGAGGCACGCGGCTCGGACGGTTCCTGCATCGGCTCTCCCTCTCGCCGCCCCCCGGCGCCGCCCGACCCTTGTTAGCAAAATCCGCCCCGGGGAGGGGAGTCCCGCGACGCGGTTGCGGGCCTGTCTTAAATGCCCCCTTGAAACACGCGGCCGATCCCTTGAATATAGCCCAAGCTATATTTTTGAGAGAAGGGTGAGGCATGGCAACGCCGGATGCGGCGACGGTCCCGGGGGGCCAGATGCCCGAGGGACGTACGCCGACGGGAACGGTACCTCCGGCACCGGCGGGCCCTGCGCTCGGCAGGATGAGCCGGCGCACGGAGCAGGCGATCCGCGACACGCTCGACGGGCGGCCGGGCGGCCGCGGCCGGTTCCTGCTGTTCGTGGGCCCCGCCGTGACGGCGTCGATCGCCTACATGGACCCCGGCAACTTCGCGACCAACATCCAGGCCGGCGCCCGCTACGGCTACGGCCTGCTCTGGGTGGTGCTGCTCGCCAACATCACCGCGATGCTGTTCCAGGCGCTCTCGGCCAAGCTCGGGATCGTCACGGGCAAGAACCTCGCGGAGCATTGCCGCGACGCGACGCCGTTGCCGGTGCGGCTCGGCCTGTGGGGCATCAGCGAGGTCGCCGCCATGGCCACCGACCTCGCCGAGTTCCTGGGCGGCGCGATCGGGCTGTCGCTGCTCACCGGCATGCCGCTGATGGCCGGCATGGCGGTCACCGCGATCGTCACCTACGCGATCCTGCTGCTGGAGCAGGAGGGTTTTAGGCCGCTGGAGATCGCGATCGGCGTGATGGTCGGCACGATCGGCCTCTGCTACGCGGTCGAGCTCGCTATCGCCCCGGTGGACTGGGCCGACGCCGCCAAGGGTCTCGTCACCCCGCGGATCCCCGACGCGCAGGCGCTGACCATCGCGGTCGGGATCATCGGCGCCACCGTGATGCCGCACGCCCTGTTCCTGCATTCGGGCCTGACCCAGGGGAGGGGCAGCCCCCGCAACGACGCCGACCGGCGCCTGCTCGTGCGCTTCTCGAACCGCGAGGTGGTGGTGGCGCTGCTGCTGGCGGGCCTCGTCAACATGGCGATGGTGATCATGGCGGCCGCCGCCTTCCATGCCGGCCACAGCGAGGTCGCCGAGATCGACCAGGCCTACCGCACCCTGACCCCCCTGCTCGGGCCGGCGGCCGGGGCCGCCTTCCTGGTGTCGTTGCTGGCCTCCGGGATCTCCTCCTCGGTGGTGGGCACGCTCGCCGGCCAGATGGTGATGCAGGGCTTCACCGGCTGGCACATCCCGCTCATCGTCCGCCGGCTGGTGACCATGCTGCCGGCCTTCGTCGTGGTGGCGATCGGCGTCGACCCGACCCGGGCCCTGGTGCTGTCCCAGGTGGTGCTGTCGCTCGCCCTGCCGGTGCCGATGGTGGCTCTGGTGGTGTTCACCCGCCGCCGCAGCGTGATGGGCGCCTTCGCCAACGGCCCCCTGACCCAGGCCGCCGCCATGGCCGGCGCGGCCCTGGTGCTCGGCCTCAACATGGTGCTGCTGGCCGCCGCCTTCGGGGTGCCGATCCCGGGGCTGGAGTAGAGCCCACCGGGCCCCTTGCCCTGCCCTCAAGACTTGTCCGTCCCGTTGGAGGGGCCTGCCCTCAACGCCATGGGTTGAGCAGCGTCACGCCGGTCGCGGCGAAATCGGCGCTGTTGCGGGTGACGATCGTCAGGTCGTGAGCGAGGCCCGGTCGCCGCGATCCGAGCATCGTGCTCGCGCCTGCGATCGGGGACGTGAAGTTGGGCGCAGCGCGATCGCGGTATCGATCGGCAGGATGGGGCCGGCGAAGGCCGGCATGCGCATGCCGGACCTCGCATGTCGGTCCAGACAGTCATTGGAGGCCCGGCAAGCGCCGTCAATCGGCTGCCGGGCCCTCGGACTCCGCCCGTGTTCGGGGTCGATGCCCCCGGGCGCCCCCGGTCAGCTCGCCCGGACCACCACCTCCACGAGGTTGGCGCCCCCTGACCGGATCCCGGCCTCGATCGCCGGGGCGATGTCGGCGGCCCGGGTCACCCGCCGCGACGGCACCCCCATGGAGGTGGCCAGCGCCAGGTAGTCGACGCGCGGGTCGGTGAGATCCATGGCGATGAAGCGGTTGGCGCGCACCGAGGCGTAGTGCGCCTGCCCCTTCATGAAGTTTTTCAGGATGTTGTACTCGGCGTTGTTGATCACCACGAAGGTGACCGGCAGCTTTTCGTGCGCGGCCGTCCAGAGTGCCTGGGGCGAGTACATGGCCGCCCCGTCGCCCACGACGCAGACCACGGGGGCGCGGTCGATGCCGAGGGAAAAACCGACCGCGGCCGGCATGCCCCAGCCGAGCACGCCGCCGCGCATCGCGGCGTATTGGTGGACGGAGTTGCTGTTCAGGAACGTGCGCAGGTGGGTCAGGGTCGCGGGCGCCTCGTCGATGATCGTGGTCTGCGCCCCCACGGCCCGGGCCACCTCGCGGGCGGCGACCAGGGGGGCGATCACCGGATCGTCGAAGGCGGCGTCCGCCGAGGCGGCGAGTTGCGCCCGGCGCTCGGCCCGGGCCGTCGTCGCCGCCGCGCGCAACTCCGCGAAGGCGCCGGTCCGGTCGGCCACGCGCGGCGCCAGCAGCGGCAGCAGCGCGTTCAGGGAGGCCTGGATGTCGCCCACCGTGGACAGGCTGGTGGCGTAGGTGCGCCCGAGGTCGCGGACATCCGCGGAGAGCTGGAACACCTGCGTCCCCGGCGGCACCGCCGAGACCTCCGAGTACAGGATGGTGATCAGCGACTTGCCGCCGAGCGCGAAGACCGCGTCATAGCGCCCGAGGAGCTCGGCGATGGCGTCGGCCCGGGTCGGCAGGTTGCCGGCCCAGAGCGGGTGGGCGGTGGGGAACGGGATGTGGGCCGGCCAGGACGAGCCGTAGACCGGCGCGGCCAGCAGGTCGGCGAGCGCCACCATCTGGGCGGAGGCGTCCGAGGCGTCGATCTCGTCGCCGGCGATCAGCGCCAGGCGGCCGGGCGCGATGGCGGCAAGTTTCTCGGCCAGGCGATCGAGGGAGCCCGCCACCGCCCGCTGGTCGATGGTCGAGGTCTCGCCCGCCGGGGTCGTGGTCATCGCCTCCATGACGTCCATCGGCAGGGACAGGAAGACCGGACCGGACGGGGCGGCGCCGCAATCGTGGAAGGCCCGGCGCAGGAGCACGGGGATCTGGTCCGGGCTCGTGACCTCGCGCGCCCACTTCACCACCGGGTCGGCGATGGCGACGAGGTCGCCCATCAGCAGCGGGTCGGACAGGGCGTGGCGCAGGTCCTGCTGCCCGGCCGTCACCACGAGCGGCGTGCCGCTGACCTGGGCGTTCCACAGCGCACCCATGCCGTGGCCGAGGCCGCCGGCGGTGTGCAGGTTGAGGAAGGCGGGCCGGCGCGCGCCCTGCGCGTAGCCGTCGGCCATCGCCACCGCGGTCGCCTCCTGCAGGGCCAGGATATAGCCGATGTCCTGCGCCTCGGTGAGCGCGTCGATCAGCGGCAATTCGGTGGTGCCGGGATTGCCGAAGATGTAGCGCACGCCCTCCGAGCGCAGCACATCCAGCAGCAGGTCGGCGCCCCTCCGGCTCCCGGCGGCGTCCACGGTCTCGATCGGCATGCGCAAACCTCCTCCGCCCCCCGGCGGAATCAGCGCGACGCTACCCCATGGCCGCGCCGCGACGAAGACCTGCGGCGCGGGATCTGGTTTCCAAAGGGCGAGCCCTTCGGCGGGTTGTCAGAGTGGTGCCCCGACGACGCCGAACGTTACAGCCCCATCGGCAGCAACCCGGGTGCCAAGGCCGCGGCGGCCCGCGGCCCATCCTTGACCAGGCGAATCGCCGTGCGGGCGACGCGGTTGCGCAGGCGCCGGGCCCGCCAGAGCGCGCCCGTCTCCACGGCGAGGCCGCGGGCGTAGACGCTGGCGCGCAGGCTGCGGGCGTCGCAGGCCTGCTTGACCGGGTCGGCGTAGAAGCCGGCGATCTTGTCCCGGCCCATGCCGGGGGTGGCGAGCCAGGCCGGCACGTGGACCCGCGCGAGCTGGTCGGCATCGGTCAGCAGCTTGCCGATCCCGGTACCCGGGATCGGGCAGGCGGTCTGGAAGGCGTCGCCGATCAGCACCAGCCCGTCGCGCTCCACCCCGTCGGCCCGGGCGAGGTCGATCGGCCGGACTTCGAGGGGGCCGGACACCGACAGGTCCGGGCAGTGCCGCGCGAGGCGGGGCATCATCGCCCGCAGGACCGCCTCCGGGTCCCGGCGCAGGGCCGCGACCCACGGCTCGCCGGGATCGCGGTAGCAGAACAGGTTGGCCCGCATCACGTCCCCGATCGGGAACAGGGTCAGGTAGGCGTCGCGGCCGCCGAACCCCTCGGAGAAGTAGGTCATGGCCGGGAACGGGAAGGCGGCCCGGGGCGCCGCCATGTCGAAGCCGACCGCCAGCGAGTGACGCGGGCTCAGCGCCCGCTTGGTGATGCCGGCCTTGGCCAGCAGCGCCTGCCCGAGCCCGGTGGCGAGCACGACCAGGCGCGCCTCGATCCGGCGGCCGTCGCTCAGGGAGAGCATCTGGCGATCCGGCCCGAGGTCGAAATCGGCGACCCGGCCGGGGGTCAGCAGCCCCTCCGGCAGGGCGGCCCGGGCGGCCCCGACCAGCACCGGATAATGCGCGCCCCATTCGCGGGAGGCCTCCCGGTAGGCGAGGCGGCCGTAGCGCACCACCGCGACCTCCTCGGTCGCCGTCGTGCAGGCGGCGAGCGCCCGGCCGAAGCCGAGGCCCTCGAACAGCGCCATCTGGTCGGCCCCGAATTTCTCCGCCCGGAAGTCGCGGCGTGCCTCACCGCGCTCGGCCTGGGCGTCGATCAGCGTGACCCGGGTCCCGGCGCGGGCGAGCGCCCCGGCGAGGCAACTCCCGGCCAGCCCGGCCCCCACCACGGCCACGTCGCAGGTTTCCACCGCGCTGCCCATTGCTGTCATCTGAAAGTCGTCCTGCGGCCGCGCCAGAACCTGAACGCGCGAAAACGCATGAATGATAGCGATCGGGAACCCTGTAAAGCACGTACGTAATTTTTCGCGACCCCGGAAACATACGTTTACGCTGCCGCGCAGGCTCCGGCGGCATGCTCATCTTCTGATTGAACTGCTGCATCTTAGCGGATCTACCGCCCGGCCCGGATCTTCCTCGGCTCGATAGCGGCGCCCGCTCCGGTTGGGTTTTGACTTGCTGAGCGTTCCTTGCTGAGCGTTCCTTGCCGGGCGCTACTTGCCGGAGCGGACTTCCGTGCAGGTGAGAGGGGGCTTGCCCGCCTCCGTCCAGGTGACGGTGCGCCCCTTGCCGCGCAGCTCATGGCTCGCGTCTCCGTACTGGATCCCATCCGCGTGCGGCTCGACCGGCAAGGTGACCGACGGGCCGGCGGGCGGGTGAACGACGGCCGGCGCGTTCAGGTCGGCGGTGTCGAACTCGACCGTGAGCGTCCGCCCCGCGGGACACGCGAACGCGACCCTGCTCATCGCGGACGATGCGGCGTGCGCCTGTTCCACCGCACCCGGAAATCCCATGGCGAGAAGGAGGGCGATGCCGCCCCGGGAGAGCAAACGGTTCACGGTACCTCCTGCTGTGCTGATCCCGGCACCGCTCCGATGTGCGGGACATCGGAGAATCGGCCTTCGAAGACCGGGCGCGCAACCTACCGCGATTTCGCCGATCACATCAGGATCGATGGACTCGGGACGACGCTTCAGCCCCGCAGCTGCGCCACGAAGGCGCGCATGAACGGCGGCAGGCCGTCGAGGTCGCGCAGGCACAGGGTCAGGTCGCGGCGGGCCCACGGATCGGAGAGCGGCACCACCGCGATGGCGAGGCCCTGGGCCGCCCGGGCGGCGGCGCTCTCGGGGAGCACCGCGAGCCCGACCCGGGCCTGGACCAGGCGGCAGACGGCATCGAAGCCGCGCAACTGCACCCGCAGACGCATCGGCCGCCCCTCCCGCACTGCCTGGGCGACCAGGAACCGGCTGATGGCGCTGCGCCGGTCGAGGCCGACCAGGTCGTGGCCGAGCACCTCCACGAAGGGGATGTCGGCCCGCGCCGCCAGGGGATGGTCCCGGGCCGCCACCAGCACGAACCGGTCCTCCCGGAACGGGAAGGTCTGGAGCGAGCCGGTATCGACCGTGCCGGACAGGATGCCGAGATCGGCCGCGCCCTCGGCCACCAGCCCGACGATCTCCTCGGAGGTGCGCTCGTCGATCTCGACGCCGATCCCGGGATGGCCGGCCAGGAAGGCCGAGAGCGCGTCGGGCAGGAACTCGGTCAGCGCGTTGGTGTTGGCGAGCACCCGGATCTGCCCGGCCGCGCCGCCGGAGAACACCGCCATCTCCTCGCGCAGGCGCTCGACGCCGGCCAGGATCTCCCTTGCATGGGCCAGGAGCGTGCGCCCCGCCGGGGTCGGGCTGACGCCCTGCCGTCCTCGGGTGAGGAGCGCGGCGCCCAGCGAATCCTCCATGATCCGGATCCGCGTCGAGGCGGCCGCCAGGGCGAGGTTCGCCCGCGCCGCCCCGTGGGTGATCGAGCCGGCCTCGACCACGTGCCGGAACAAGCCGAGGTCGGTGAGATCGAACCGCATCATCGCCGAAGGCCCCTCTCAGCAGCGGCACCACCGGGCGCCTTGGTCCCGCAGCGACGGCGCGGGACGGTAGCGTCGCCCGGCACGCGTGTCAGCGACCGCCGGAGGCCGCGTCGCCCGAAGCCGCGTCGGCAACCGGAGCGGCGCAACGGGGGATCGGACACCGCAGAATCAACACAGGCACCGGATCGACATTTTCGTCGGTCGATATCATTTGTAATCGCACTACTCATTCTGAAATATTATGTTCTCGATCCATAAAAGACTGCGTCAATCCAACCTCAATCTGATATTTACTGACGCATATCAAGTTATAATCCAAGAGCACGAGGGCGAAATCATTTACCCCCCTTTAACGTGCACTATTCCAAATGTATCGCATCACCGCCGAGACTTCCCCGATCGCGGACGGCACCGTCACCCGCGATCGTCACCGGATCGGATCATGACCGCTTCCAGCCCTCCGGATCCGACGTCGGAGACCCGCGGCTCCCGGCGCCCGCGGGCTGCCGTGATCGCGGCGCCGACGCCCCGCCCATCCTGCATCCGGACCGCCGAGCGAGGCGAGACGCCATGATGGACGCGCTCCTGGTTGACGACAGCGCAACCATGCGCCTGCGCCTGCGCCAGATGCTGGAGGCCAAGCCCGACGTCAGCGTGACCGACTACGCCGACCCGGCCGCCGCCCTCTTGGAGGCGCAGATGCGCGCCTTCGACATCGTGCTGGTCGACTACCACATGCCGGCCATGGACGGGATCGCGTTCATCCAGCGCATGCGCACCATCCCGCACTACGCGCAGGTGCCGATCGCGATGGTGACCAGCGACATCTCCGACGCGGTGCGGCTCGCCGCGCTCGAGGCCGGGGCGACCGACTTCCTCGACAAGTCCATGCGCGGCGTCGAGCAGACCGTGCGGCTGCGCAACCTGATCCGCCTCGCCAAGGCGGTGCGGCGGCTGGCCGAGCAGGCCGCCTGGCTCGACGGCGAGGTCGAGGCCGCCCTGCGGCACATGCGCGAGCGCGAGGAGGAGATCATCTTCCGCCTGTCGCTGGCCGTGGAGTATCGCGACAACGACACCGGCGACCACACCTGGCGGGTCGCCCGCTACAGCCAGATCGTGGCCGAGGCGCTCGGCCTGCCGGCGGAGGCCTGCCGCAACCTGTACCTCGCCGCGCCGCTGCACGATGTCGGCAAGGTCGCCATCCCGGACGGCATCCTGCTGAAGCCCGGCCGGCTCGATCCGGACGAGTTCGCCCTGATCAAGACGCACGCGACCATCGGCCAGCGCATCCTGGGCGGCAGTTCCTCCGAGCTGATCCGGCTGGCCGCCGAGATCGCCGAGGCGCATCACGAGAAGTGGGACGGCAGCGGCTACCCGAAGGGGCTCGCGGGCGACGCGATCCCCCTGGCGGCCCGGATCGTCGCCGTGGCGGACGTGTTCGACGCCCTGACCACGCAGCGCCCCTACAAGGAGGCGATGCCGTTCGAGGCGGCGCTGGCCTGCATCCGGGCCGACAGCGGCCGCCATTTCGACCCGGCCTGCGTAAAGGCGTTCTGCGCGCGCTGGCCGGACGTCCTCGTGGCCGGCGGTCAGGAGCGGGCCACCGGCCGGCGGGACGCCCACGCCGTCACCGAGCCCTGGGCCCGGGTGCCGACCCTGCTCCGCGAGATCGCGGCCGAGACGCCCGTCCTGGCGGGCCGGCTCGTCGACAGCCCCGACGCCGACGAGCCCGCCTACAGGCGCCACGGATGAGGCCGCATACGTCCTGATCCCCGGAAATCCTGGCTTCGAACGGGCGAGACCTTTCGCGGGACCAAGGCAGAGCCCTGGTGCGCAGAGCCCTGGTGCATCGGGCCCACCGGGCGCGACACCGCCGGCACCGCGGACCGAGCCGGGGTGACGCGGCGCAAAGCTGCGCCTAACCTGCCCCCATGCGCGTCTTCCACACCGCCGCCTCCGCCCGGCACGATCCCGACCAGTATTTGCGGCGGGGCACGCCGATCCCGCATCCCGAGCAGGCCTCGCGCTACGCGATCCTGCACGAAGCGGCCCGGGACGGCGGCCACGCCCTCGCGGAGCCCGCCGATCACGGCCTCGACCCGATCCGGGCGGTGCACGATCCCGGCTACCTCGCGTTCCTGGCCGAGGCCTGGGCACGCCGGTCGGAGATCCCGGGGGTGGCCGACGAAATCCTCACGGGCAGCTTCGCGCGCCCGCAGATGCACCGGACGCCCGCCGGCCTGCTCGGGCTCGCCGGGCTCTACACCGCCGACACCTCGACGCCGATCCGGGCCGGAACCTGGGCGGCGGTCTACGGCGCGGCGCAATGCGCCGTCGCGGCCGCCGACGCGGCCCTTGCGGTCGGCCACGCCTACGCGCTGTGCCGGCCGCCCGGCCACCATGCCTACGCGGATTCGGCCGGCGGCTTCTGCTTCCTCAACAACAGCGCGATCGCGGCGGAGCGGATGCGAGCGGCCGGGGGCGGCCCCGTGGCGATCCTCGACATCGACGTGCACCACGGCAACGGCACGCAGGGGATTTTTTATGCCCGCGGGGACGTGCTTACCGTTTCGGTCCACGCCGACCCGTCGGACTACTTCCCATTCTTTGCCGGATATGCCGACGAGGCCGGGCGGGGCCCGGCGCCGGCCTCAACCGCAACCTGCCGCTGCCGCCGGGCTCTGGCGACGCGCCCTGGCTCGCCGCCGTGGAGGCCGGGCTCGCGGCGATCGCGGCGTTCCGGCCGCGGGGCCTCGTGGTGGCCCTGGGCCTCGACGCCGCGGCGGACGACCCGATCGGCGTCCTCACGGTGACCGGAGCGGGCTTCGCCGCGGCGGCGCAGCGAATCGCACGCGCCGGGCTACCCACCGCGATCGTCCAGGAGGGCGGCTACCTCTGCGCGGCCCTGCCGGAGAATCTGACGACCTTCCTGGGCGCCTTCGACGCGGCCCGCTGAGCCGGGCCTCGGCGCGGCCCGGAGACTGCACGGCGTGGTGCGAATATGGCGCAGCACGACACGAATAGTGTCACCCAAGCCTCTGCACGCGCCGACGCGGCGGCGACGACCTGTATACCTGCCGGGGAGGGGGCCGCGTCGGTTGCGGTCCCACCGGGAGGGCGCGAGCGATGCGTGGGGGCGATGTCCGGCTACCCGATGGGGCCAACGCACCCTGGCACGCCGGCCTGACCCGGCGGCACTGGCGCATTCTCTGGGGCAGCTATCTCGGCTGGATCTTCGACGGCTACGAGGCGGTCGCCCTGGTCTACGCGCTCCGCCCGGCCCTCGGATCGCTCCTCACCCCCGAGCAGGCCCAGGCGCCGGCCTTCTACGTGGGGGCGGCGATCGGGATTACCCTCCTGGGCTGGGGGCTCGGCGGGCTGATGGGCGGGATCGCGGCCGACTACATCGGCCGCAAGCGCATGATGATGCTGTCCATCCTCGGATACGCCCTGTTCACGGGGCTGACGGCGTTTGCCGGGAGCTTCGCTCAGCTCGCGATCCTGCGGTTCATCACCGGCCTCGCCATCGGCTCCGAATGGTCCACCGGCATCGCCCTGGTCGCCGAGACCTGGCCGAACCGGGCCCGGCCGAAGGGCTGCGGCTTCCTGCAATCGGGCTTCGGCGGCGGTGCGGTGCTCGCCGCGATCGTCTGGGCGCTGCTCGCCGCCTTCGAACCGCTCGGCCCGGAATCGTGGCGGATCATGTTCGCGCTGGGGGCACTTCCGGCTTTCGTCTGCCTGTACCTCCGGCGCGCCCTGGAGGAGTCCGAGCAGTGGATGCAGGCCCTTCGTGAGCAGCGCTGGGCCGCCACCGCCGAGGACGCCGCGAGCACGCAGCGCAGGGGACGGCGTCCGTTCTCCCTGACGGAGATCTTCCGGGAACGCGAGAGCCGCCGGCGGGTCCTGCTCGCCACCCTGATGTCGTTCGCCACGACGGTGGGCTGGTGGGCGGTCTCGTCCTGGCTGCCGGCCTACACGGAGGGGCTGGCCAAGGTCGCAGGCGAACCCGCCAACGTGTGGGGCCCGCGCATGGGCATCATCTACAATGTCGGGGCGATCACCGCCTACCTGCTCTCCGGCTTCGTGGCGGATGCGGTCGGGCGGCGCACCTTCCTCCTGATCACGTATGCCGGCTGCATCGTCACCTCGCTCGCCTGCTATCTCTGGACGGGCGGGCTGGTGCCCTTCATGGGGCTCGCGTTCCTGAACGGGTTCTTCACCCTGGGCTTCGCCTTCTCGTGGATGGCGATCTACCTGGTGGAACTGTTCACCCCGGCGGTGCGGGCGACGGCAGCCAGCGCCGTGTTCAACGGTGCGCGACTGATCGCCTGGATCTTCCCGATCATCGCCGGGCAGATCGTCACCCTGTCGGGCGGCGTGGCCGCCGCGGCCCTGACCATGTCGAGCGTCTACGCGATCGGGCTGATCGTGCCGTGGTTCATGCCGGAGACGACCGGGAAGCCGCTCCCGGATTGACGGCCTCGGCCTGCCCGCCGGAGAAGGGGAGGGACGTCGGCGCACCTGCCGAGACGCCCATCGCGGATGCGCCCCTCGCCCACGGCGGGCGCGGGGCGCGGATCGCCGATCCTACGCCTCGTCGTCCTCGCCCTGATGCCGGCCCTTGAGCTTGGCGAAGACCGAATCGGCGTCGATCCGCTCCTCACGGCCGCCATGCTCGCCGGCGTCCTCGGCTTCGGGGGCCGTCGAGACCTCGGTGGGCAGCAGCGAGGCGCCGGAATCGGCCGCGAGCGCGGCCGGGCGGTCGGCCGCCGCGCGCTGGACCTCGAAGTCGAGGTTGATCTGGGTGGTCAGGCCCAGGGTCACCGGGTCCATCGGCTGGAGCGAGCCGGAATTCCAGTGGGTGCGCTCGCGGATCTGCTGGATCGTCGACTTGGTGGTGCCGACCAGGCGGATGACCTGCGAATCCTTCAGCTCGGGGTGGTTGCGCAGCAGCCACAGGATGGCGTTGGGCCGGTCCTGGCGGCGGGACAGCGGGGTGTAGCGGGGGCCCTTGGTGGTGCGCTTCACCTCCGGCAGCTTCACCTTGGAGACGGCCGGCTTGAGCTTGTAGTGAGGCGCCTTCTGGGCCTTCTCGATCTCGTCGCGGGTGAGCTGGCCGGTGGAGACCGGGTCGAGCCCCTTGATGCCGGCCGCGACCTCGCCGTCGGCGATGCCCTTCACCTCGAGCGGGTGCAGCTTGCAGAAGTCGGCGATCTGCTCGAAGGCCAGGGAGGTGTTCTCGACCAGCCAGACGGCGGTCGCCTTCGGCATCAGCGGACCCTGGGACATGTACTCTCGTGCTCCGGCCTGGCGGGACGGGGGCCGGGCACCGGGCCGCGGGCTCCGGATGCAGATCCGGAAGTCCCGTCTCACGCTGTCGAATGGGGATGAGCGACTATAGGGCCGCCCGGGGAAGGGCGCAATCGCGAGTTCGGGACGCCGGGCGCCGATTAACCGAAGCCCGAGCCCCGGCGACAAACCGGATGTGAGCCTGACCGACCCAGCGGCGAACGCCGCACGCGGCCCGATGCGGCCGGGAGTGCAGAGAATGGTCATCGTACTGGCATGGTCCAGAAAAGCGAATGGCGGTGGAGCTTCCGGCTCCGCCTCGCCATTCCTCTCTGGGCTTGGCTACACCTCAAGCAGGTGAATGCCAGGGATCGGCGGTAGCCGCCAATCCCGCTCCCGAACGTAACGCGGCCCGGAGCGGGCAACAATGTCCGGGCCGACGCCCTACTTCCCCGGCAGCCCGTGCACGATCGGGAAGAACGTGTCCTTCCAATCCTTGGGCTCGGCCTTGATGGTCTTCATCGCGTAGAAGTGCCGGGCCTGGAGCATGATCCCGTACGGGGTGGTGGAGAAGGTGGTGCCGGGCTCCTTCATGATCGCCACCAGCGTCTCGGGGGGCGTCTTGTCGTTGGTGGCGGCGACGTAGTCCTTGGCGGCCTGGAGCGGGTCCTTGGCGATCTCGGCATTCGCCTCGTCGATGGCGGCCACGATGGCGGCGGCGAGCTTGGGGTTGCGGGTGAACCAGCCGGTCCGGGCGTAGAAGATCGCGTTGCTCACCGGCTCGCCGACCAGCTCGTAGGAGTTGAGCACCGCGTGGATCGCCGGGTCCTGGAGCTCGCGCTGCTGGAACGGCGGCAGCGAGAAGTGGCTGTTGACCTCGTTCTGCGGGCTGGCCAGCGCCGCCACCGCGTCGGGATGGCCAAGCTGGACGGTGAGCGGATCGAGCTTGGTCGCCCCATCGGGGCCGAAAGCCTTCTTGGCGGCGATCTGGAGCAGCACCGCCTGGGACGAGACCTTCACGGAGGGCAGGGCGATCTTGTCCTTGCCGGAGAAGTCGCCGACCGTCTTCACGTCCGGGTTGCGGGTGAGCAGCAGCATCGGCGTGCTGCCGACGCCGCACAGCCCCTTCACGTCGCCGCGGGTGCGGTCGTTCAGCAGCAGCATGTTGGTGGAGCCGCTGTCGACGATGTCGATGTTGCCCGACAGCAGCGCGTCGTTGCCGGCTGCGCCGCTGGTCAGGTTCACCCACTCGACCGTGACGTCCCCGAGCCCGGCCGCCTTGGCCTGCTTCTCGATCAGCTTGTGCCGCTCGGCCAGCACCGCCGGCAGGTAGACGAAGCCGGGCTGCCGGCTGATCCGGACCTTGGCGTCGTCGGCCTGGGCCGAGACGGCGAGCGGGGCGGCGAGCGCCAGCCCGGCCAGCAGCAGGGCGACGTGGCCGCCCCGGAAGAGGTGACGGCAGAGTCCCGGAATCGTCCTCGCCCGCAACGCACGCACCATGTGTGTCCTCCCTGGCCCGCCGGCTTCATGTCCGGATCCGGGCTTTATTGGCGCCGAGTGGACAGCCTCATGCCGATAAGCGCAAGGCCCGGCGCGGTCTTCACGGCGCGGTAATGGTAACGTCGCACCGTCTCTCCGCGTGAAATTTTCGTTCCGGAGGGGGCCGAAGGGACCGCCCGCCGCGCCGCCGCGCTCGACCGCCTGACCCGGGCCTTCGAGGCCCAAGGGGCGACCTGAGCCGGGGCCTCGCGGCGGCGGCCACCGAGGAGATGTCGGCCTCGGTCCAGGAGATCGCCGGGCAGGTGCACCGCACCTCGGAGGTCGTCGGACGCGCGGCCGAGACCACCCGCCAGGGGGAGGCGACCACGCGGGCGCTCGCGGACGGCACCGAGCGGATCGGCGACGTGGTCGGGCTGATTGCGTCGATCGCCAGCCAAACCAACCTGCTGGCGCTCAATGCCACCATCGAGGCGGCCCGCACCGGCGAGGCCGGGCGCGGCTTCGCGGTGGTGGCCTCGGAGGGCAGGGCGCTGGCCGGGCAGACCGCCCGGGCCACCGACGAGATCGCGACCCAGATCGCCCGGATCCAGGGCGAGACCCGTCAGGCCGTGGCGGCGGTCGGCGAGGTCGGCCAGACCATCGAGGAGATGCGCAGCATCGCGGTCGGGGTCGCGGCCGCCATGGAAGAGCAGAACGCCGCGATCCAGGAGATTGTGCGCGGGGTGGTGAGCGCCAGGAGACCGGACGATCGGGCTCCCGAAGGACTCGGCCTTTCGCGGGGCATCGGGGCGGAGACCCGACCGTTCCAGCCAGCCCCTGATCGCGGACGGGTTCAGGCGGACGGAAAACCCCGCACCGCGGCCCGCACCAGGGCGTCGATCATCGGGCGGACATCCGCCGCCCCGAGGGGCCCGAGGCCGCCGAGATCGGCCAGGTAGGTCATGCCGTGGACGCTCGACCAGAGCGCCCGGGCCATCACCGGAATCGCGACCTCGGCGAGCTGGCCGCCATCGCGCAGCACCCCCTCCAGGACCCCGAACAGGGCCGCGATGTCGGCCTGGACCGAGGCGGGCGCCGCCACCGTGCGCCGCTCGAAGATCGCCACCCAGGCGGGATGGTGCTCGGCCGCGAACGCCAGGTAGGCGTCGGCCAGGCACAGCAGCCGGGCTTCGGTCTCCCGGGACGGGCAGGCGGAAAGCGCCGCCGCCAGGGCGTCCCGCAGGCGCCGCATCGTGATGGCGTTGGCCTCCAGCCGCAGCAGCTCCAGGCTGTCGAACTGCGTGTAGACCGAGCCGACCGCGGTGCCGGCCCGCTCGGCGACCGCACGGGCGGTGAGTGCCCCCGGTCCGCCCGCGTCCAGGATCGCCACCGCGGCCACGATCAGCGCCTGACGATCCGCCTGGCGGTCGGTCTGCCCCTTGCGCGGGCGGCCCCTCGCTTTTTTCTGAACGTCGTTCATTTAATGCCTTGCCGGGCCCGTCGGGCTGTGCTTATATCTTTCATGAACGGCGTTCAACAAATTCCGGACCGGGTCCGGTGCGCCGCTCCCCGAGGTGAACCGTGATGAGGACCCTCTCCCTCCTGATGCGCGGCGTGATCGCCGACAACGCCCAGGCGATCCACGACGCAAACGCGGTGACGATCCTGCGCCAGCAGATCCGGGAGGCGGCGGGAGCCGTGGCGACGGCCCGGCGCGAACTCGCCGTCGCCATGGCCTACCACGCCGCCGAGGCCCGCGCGCTGGACGCGATCGACGCCCGGATCGAGACCCTGTCGGACGGGGCGCGCCGGGCGCTCGCCGACGGACGCGCGGATCTCGGCAGCGAGGCGGCAATCCACATCGCCGCCCTGGTGGACGAGCGCTCCGACCGGCAAAGCCGCCGCCGCCCGCTTCGGCGCCGAGATCGAGCGGCTGAAGCGCCTGGTCGGGCAGGGCGGCGACCGGCTTCGGGACCTCGACCGCGGCCTTCAGACCGCCCGGACCACCGAGGCGCTGCGACGGGCGGGGATCCAGGGGCGCCGGGTCACGGCCTTGTCGGCGGGCGCCCTCGGTGAGGCCGAGCGGACGCTGGAGCGCCTGCGCGAGGCCCAGGCCGCCGAAGCGGATGCCGCCGAGGCCCTGGCGGGCCTGGAGGCCGAGGCGGCGTCCGGGATCGAGGCCGCCCTCGACGCCGCCGGCTACGGCCGTCCCCGCACCGACCCGCGGACGGTGCTCGACCGCCTCCGGGCCCAGGCCTGATCCGTCGTTCCGTTCGCCACCCGAAGAACCACCCGAAGAACCACCCGAGCAACCACCCGAGCCACAGGAGCACGACCGATGATGCCGCAGATGCCCCACACCGCCGCCTGGAAGACCTTCACGCTGGTGAGCTTCACCGCCGCCGCCGCCATGCTGGCGATCGGGATCTTCTTCCTGCCCGCCGATATCTGGATCAAGGGCTACCTCGCCATGGCGGCGCTCTTCCTCACCGGCACGACCTTCACCCTCGCCAAGACCCTGCGCGACGAGCACGAGGCGAGCCGGCTGATCAATAAGATCGAGGACGCCGCCGCCGAGCGGGTGCTGCGCGAGGCGGTGCCGGGCCGGCTGTGACGGCGGTCACCGCCCTGTCTCAGGCCGTGGCGGCCAGGAACGCCGCCACGGCGTCCGAGAATTCCGGGGTCCGCAGGTAGCCGTAGGATTTGTGCCGGTTCTCGGTGCCGTCCGGCCTGCGGTAGGCGTTGATCACCGGCACGTCCCGCACCCGCACCCCGGCGGCGTTGGGCGGGTAGGTCTCGGCGAGGTCGTCGCCCACCGTGGCGATGTCCTGGCGGTCCATCAGGTTGGTCCAGGCCGTGACCGCCTCCGGCACGCGCAGGTCGCCGTGCTCGTCCGCGAGCTTCAGCTTCAGCTCGGCGAGCCCCAGGGGCGAGCCGAGGGTGACCAGGGTGCAGCGGGGCAGGGGAGTCCCGTCCCGCTCGGCGGCCCGGAGCACGTCGTAGGCGATCAAACCACCCATCGAGTGCGCGGCGATCAGCACGTCGCGGTCGACCGCCTCGGTCAGGGCCTCGTGCAGGCGCGCGCGGGCGGCGGCCCGGAACGCCGCGTCCGCGTGATAGCCCCAGAGGTCGTCGAGGCGGTATTCCAGGATCAGGTCGTCGACCGGGGTGAACCCGGTGGCCTCCTCCAGGTACGAGAGGCCGCGATAGATCCGGTCGGTGAGCGTCGGCTCGGCCTGCTCGGGGTCCGGGGACGGGAACGGGCCGGTGCCGGGTTCGGCATCGTAGGGCTCGCGGTTGCGGTCGCCGGCCAGGGGCTGCGGGTAGCGCAGGTCCGCCCAGTACACGAAGGCGAACGGCACCTCGGGCGGCGCGGCGCCGCGATTGCGGGCGAGGCCTTCCAGGATCGCCGCGCGCCACCACGCGGCCTTCTCATCCCGGGGCGGCTTGTTGGCGAGCCCGTGGATGCCGATGAGTGTCGTCCGGCCCAGGGCCCGCCCTCCCGGATCGCGATGCGTCCGCAGCCGGGAGGTAGCGCCGAAATCCTGCGCCGGAACTGCGACGAATGCTGCGCCGGCCGTGCGGCGCGTCGAAGACATGCCGCGCGTCTCCGCGGAGAACCCGCGCGGTCAGTCGAACAGGCTCGACACGCTGGCCTCGGTGGCGGTCCGGCCGATCGCCTCGCCGAGCAGCGGCGCGATGGTCGCCACCCGGATGTTGCGGGCGAGCTTCACGGCCTGCGTCGGCTGGATCGAATCGGTGATCACCAGCTCCTTCATCCGCGAGGCGGCGATGCGCGAGACCGCGCCGCCGGAGAGCACGCCGTGCGTGATGTAGGCCGACACGTCCTTGGCGCCGGCGTTGAGCAGGGCCTCGGCGGCGTTGACCAGGGTGCCGCCGGAATCGACGATGTCGTCGACCAGGATGCAGGAGCGGCCCTCGACCTCGCCGATGATGTTCATCACCTCGGATTCGCCCGGGCGCTCCCGGCGCTTGTCGACGATGGCCAGCGGGCAGTCGATCCGCTTGGCGATGGCCCGGGCGCGCACGACGCCGCCGACATCCGGCGAGACCACCATGCGGTCGGCGCTCGGCAGCCGCTCCTTGATGTCGCGCACCATCACGGGGGCGGCGAACAGGTTGTCGGTGGGGATGTCGAAGAAGCCCTGAATCTGGCCGGCATGCAGGTCGAGGGTCAGGACGCGGTCGGCCCCGGCCTCGGTGATCAGGTTCGCCACCAGCTTGGCCGAGATCGGGGTCCGGCCCGAGGTGCGCCGGTCCTGCCGGGCGTAGCCGAAATACGGGATCACCGCCGTGATGCGCCGGGCCGATGACCGACGCGCGGCGTCGATCATGATCAGCAGCTCCATCAGGTGGTCGTTGGCCGGGAACGAAGTCGACTGGACGATGAACACGTCCTCGCCGCGCACGTTCTCCTGGAGCTCGACGAAGATCTCCATGTCGGCGAAGCGCCGGACCATGCACTTGGCCAGCGGCAATTCGAGATAGGCGGCGATCGCCTCGGCCAAGGGCCGGCTCGCGTTGCCGGCGATGATCTTGATCGAGGATTTCATGACGTCCGCCCAATCGCGGCCGCGCTTCGCGCCGCGCTCCGAAAACCGGCCCGCACCGGGCCGGATGGATCTGATGACGGGCGAGGCTCTTAGCAGCGGGCCGAAGGTGTCACAATGCCTTCACGGGCGCGCCGCACAGGCGGGCGCCCGGACCGGCCGGTGCCGGAGGCCAGCTCAGGCGACCGGCGGCTCCAGCAGCCGGTGCAGGTGGACCACGAAGTAGCGCGTCTGCGCGCTGTCGACGGTAGCCTGTGCCTTGGCCCGCCAGGCGGCCTGCGCGGTGGCGTAGTCCGGGAAGATGCCGATGATGTCGAGGCCCTTGATGTCCCGGAACCGGACGCCGTCGAGGTCCTGCAACTCACCACCGAAGACCAGATGGAGCTTCTGATCGTTATCGATCGCCGTCGCCATGACCTCTCCTCTCGATGTCCCGCCCGCGGCGCTCGCAGATGGCAGCCGCTCGGTCAAGCCCGAATGTCCGTCCCCGCCCCATCACACAACCGGGAGCTGGCGTGCCCCGGGACGGCACCATCGCCGGTTCCCGACCCGGCCTCCACTGGGAGCCGCTGACGGAACCCGGGCGCGGCGACGCGGCAGGTACGAAACCGGCCCGCGTCCATGCTAGGGGCGAGGCATGACACGCATGCTACTCCGCGTCGCCGCCCTCGCGCTCGGGCTCTGCGCCGTGCCGGCGCTGGGACAGCCGGCGGCCAAGGCGCCGGCTCGCGCGGGCCAAGATCGGACTGGGCACGGCAAGGCCGCCTCGGACAGGAAGAATGCCGGGCCAGCGGGCGGACAGGTGATCGGCTGCCCGTCCCTGGCGAACTACCGGATGCTGATGCACGACGGCGCCCCCGCGGCGGCGGCCGTGCTGGCCGACCCCAAGGCGGACCATCTCGGCTGCACCCTGATGTCGCGCGCCGACATCACCGGCCTGGCCGACCGGGTGTCCCTGGGTGGGCGGAACTACGAGTGCGCCGGCGTGCCGGGGACCACGGCCTGCCACTGGATGGAGGCGGGGGCGGCCGGTCGCCCCGCTCCGGCGAGCCCGGCGGGGCGCTGACCGGCCGCCTCAGCGCAGATGACCGCTCGCGCGAAGGTCCCGCTCGACGGCCTCGTGGACAGTCTGGAGAGGGTTGTCGTTGATGGCGGCCGGCGGGTGCAGCGGCTTCATCGGGCCGGGCCGCGGATCGTGGTCGAGCCGGATCGCGGGCGCGTCGGCCGCACACGACGGCCACCGGGCGGCGAGCCTGCGCAGGGCCGCCTGGGCGCCCGGCGGGAGGAGCGGAAGGACCTTGTCGATCATGGCATGCGGGACGGTGCGGACCAGCGCGGGAGAACCCGGCGCGTCGGGCGGGCCCCCGGGGAAACGGGCCGGCGGATCCGCCGTTCCGTTTTCGAGCCGGACGGGGCGATTCGGGTTGGGGGACCGGCGCCTCATCGGCGGCCCGGGCCGAGGCGCGACAGGTCGGGCAGGAACGCGGGATCGGTCAGGGCGGCGGCCAGCACCGCGAGCAGCCCGAGATGCAGGCCCGCCGCGAGCGGGAGGCCCTGGACCGACCAGAGCCCGATCGCGCCCGCCGCCATGAGCGGCGGCCCGACGACGTAGATCGGCGTGCGCCATGGGCCGGCGGGCCGGGCGAGGCGCCAGAAGCAGCCCACGAAGGCCGCCAGCGCGAAGCCACCCTTCATCAATGCCATGAAGCGGAGCACCCGCACGAGATCGGGATCGACGGCCGTGCCGGGCCCCCGCGCCGCGATGGCGGCGGCGCCCAGGACGGCCAGGGCCGTCAGCAGGCCGAGCAGGCCCCGCGCGCGGCCGGAGGCGAAATCGAGGATTTGGTCGGCCGCAGCCGGTCGGCCGACCCGTTCTCCGGCCGTATCCCGGACGGCGGATCCCGGCCCGAACCAACGGTCCCCGCGTCCGCGGGGACGTGTTCCGAACGCCGGCAGCCAGCGTTCGGGACGATGCTCCAGGCCCTGCATCGCAGTCTCCTCCAGGGCGCACGGCCGGCTGGGCGATTCCGGGACCGGGTTCTCGGTCCGGGCGCATCCGCCCCCGCGCATTTCGCTCAGAAGTCGTATAACCGCTTTGGATTCTCGACAAGGATCCTGTCACGGGTGGCGCGCTCGGGCACCCAGGTGGCGAGCAGGTCGAGCAGGCGGCCGTCATCGATGTCCTGCGCGGGCGCGAGGTCCGTGGGCTTGCGGCCGGGCTTGGGCGTGCTGTCCGGATGCGGCCAGTCGCTGCCCCAGACCAGCCGCTCCGGGTTCGCCGCCACGAGGGCCCGGGCCAGCGGGGCCACGTCGGGATAGTCGGGCGCCCGGGTCGAGGCGCGGTAGGCGCCCGACAGCTTCACCCAGGCCTTTCCACCGCGCACGAGGTCGAGCACGTCGCCGAAGCCCGGCTGGTCGGGGCCGAGGGCCGCCTGCGCGCCGGCGAAGTGGTCGAACACCACCGGCACCGGCAGGGCGGCCAGCTGCGGCTTCAGCGGGCCGATCACCGACAGGCGGGCATAGACCTGGAGGTGCCAGGGCCGCTGCCCGATCTGCTGGACGGCGCTCTCCAGAGCCTTGGCCGAGGCCGCCGGATCGAACACGCCGGCCTGCTCCAGGTTGACCCGGATCCCGCGGATGCCGGCTTGGGCCAGCGCGTCGAGCTCGGCCGGGGTGGTCCCGGGCCCGATCACCGCAACGCCGCGGGCGCGCTTCGGGCCGAGCAGGCGCAGTCCGTCGAGGGTGGCGGCGTTGTCGGTGCCGTAGACGCTGGGCGTCACGATCACGACCCGGTCGAGCTTGAGCGCGTGCTGGAGCGCGAGCAGGCTCTCGGGCGGATCGACCGGCGGGGTGTAGCCGCGCCCCGCCCAGAACGGGAACCTGGCCGGATCGGGGATGACGTGGACGTGGCAGTCGCAGGCCCCCGGTGGGACCTCGAACGAGACCGGGCTCCTGGCGGTCGGCGCGGTGGCCTGTCCCGCGGCCCGGGCCGCCGTGTCGGTCAGGGCGAGGCCGTTGGCGAGGGCGAGGGCGAGCGTTTGCCGGCGTGACAGCATGGCGGGTCTCCTCCGGATTTTTGGGCGAACTTCTGCGAGCGCCTCATCCGGATCGGACCACCCTGGCGCGAGTCGCGCAAGCCGGTCCGGTGTCAAAGAGCCCGCGACGACCGCCGACAGGGACGGGAGCGCAGGCGCTTGGGCGCAGCGTCGAGCGCAGCCACGGTGACGGCGGCCCTGACCGCGATCGCAGCGGACGATCGCCGATCCGCGCGCCGGTGGGCGGCGGAGTTTCGCGGAAGCGGATTTGGCGGAAGCGGATGGGAATCGAACCCACCGTACGCTGTTGGCGTACCACTGGTTTTGAAGACCAGGGGGGCCACCAGACCCCGTTCGCCTCCGAGGGCGGGGGTACGGGCCACTTCCGGCGGGGTCAAGCAGGATGCTCTGCGGCGGAATGGATCACCGGTCGCCGCCCTGACGCCGCGATTCGTATTAATTCCGCCACACTGTTGTGGCCCTGCACCAGTCATGCCGTTCCTGCGACGCTCAAAGCCTGTGGAAGGCCCTGCGCCGGCCCCCGAGGGGGCTGCACCGTCGTCCGCTGAGCCGCCGGGCGAGGGGGCAGGCGATTGGGCGGGCGAGGATACCGCGGGGGATGCGGGCCAAGAGACCGCATCCCAAGAAGCGGCATCCCAAGCAGCATCCCAGGAGACCACACCGGATTCGCCGCAGTCCCAGGAGCTGAGCACGCCGCTCGCGGAATCGCTGCGGCCCGGGCCGCGCGGGCCGGGCTGGATCGGCGCCGCCGTGGTGGTGACCGCGCTGATCTCGGCGCTGGCGACCTTCCTGATCCTGGCCGGGGTGATCCGGGTGACCCCGACGCCGGCCTACGGCGTCACGCTGCTCGGCATCAACGCCGTCCTGGTGCTCGGGCTGGTCTTCGTCATCGCCTGGGAGGCGCGGGTCTTCCTGCACGCCCGCAAGGCCAACGCTGCGGTGGCCCGGCTGCACTCGCGCATCGTCGGCCTGTTCTCGCTGATCGCGATCCTGCCCACCGTGCTGCTGGCCGTGGTGGCGTCGGTGACCATCGACCGGGGCCTGTCGCTCGGCTTCACCGACCGGGTCCGCGACGTGGTGCTCAAATCCGTCGAGGTGGCCGACGCCTACCAGGAGAACCAGTGCCAGTCGCTCGCCCGGGAGATCCGCATCCTGGTGGACGACCTGACCCGGGCGCGCCCGAACTTCGACCGGGACCGGGCCTGGTTCGAGAACTTCCTGACCACGCGGGCGACCAATCTCGGCCTGCCGGTGGCGCAGATCATGCGCGGGCCCACCGACGTGGTCGCCCGGGCCAAGATCGACGTGCTCAAGCAGGTGCGGCTGCCCTCGGCGGCGGCCTTCGAGGAGGCGGCGACATCGACCGACCCGATCTGCCTGCTGCCTTCGGAGGGCCGCGTCTTCGCCGCGCTCCTGCGGATGCCGGCCTACGACGACGCGGTGCTGATGGTGCAGCGGGAGGTCAGCCAGCTGGCCATCGAATTCCCGGGCGTCTCCCGAGCGGCGGCGGCCGAGTACCTGACCTACGATTCGCTCCGGCGCTCGATCCAGATCACCTTCGCGTCGGTGTTCCTGCTGATCGCCCTGATCGCGCTGCTGTCGGCGGTGTGGTTCGGGATGAACTTCGCCAACCGGTTCGTGGCGCCGATCCGGCGGCTGATCAACGCCGCCGACCAGGTCGCGTCCGGCAACTTCTACGCCCAGGTGCCGACCAAGAAGACCAGCGGCGACCTGGCCCATCTCGGCGAGGCGTTCAACAAGATGACGCAGGAGCTGCGCCGCCAGCATACCGGCCTGATCGCCGCCAACGACCTGATCGACACCCGCCGCCGCTTCACGGAGGCCGTTCTGTCGGGGGTCTCGCCCGGGGTGATCGGCCTCGACGCGGCGGGCTTCGTCACCATCGCCAACCCGGCCGCCGAGCGGATGCTCGACCTGGAGAGCGAGACCCTGATCGGCCAGCCGCTGGCCCGCGCGGTGCCGGAGCTCGCCCCCGTGCTCGCCGAGAGCGAGAACCGCCCGCGCGCCCTCCAGCAGCAGCAACTCCAGCTCACCCGGTCGCGGGGCGAGCGCACCGTGACCGTGCGGGTCACGAGCGAGCAGGCCCAGGGGACGTCGCGCGGCTCGGTGGTGACCCTTGACGACATCACCGACCTCGTCCAGGCGCAGCGCAGCTCCGCCTGGGGCGACGTCGCCCGCCGCATCGCCCACGAGATCAAGAACCCCCTGACCCCGATCCAACTCTCCGCCGAGCGCATCCGGCGCAAGTACGGCAAGGTCATCACCGCCGACAAGGAGGTGTTCGACCAGTGCACCGCCACGATCGTGCGCCAAGTGGACGAGATCAAGCGCATGGTCGACGAGTTCTCGGCCTTCGCCCGGATGCCGAAGCCGGCCATCGCGCCGAACGACCTCACTGAGATCGCCAAGCAGAACCTGTTCATGATGCGCGTGGCGCACCCGGACATCGATTTCGCGTTCTCGGCGCAGGGCGGGGCGGGCAACGCGGAGAAGATCGTGGCGGCCTTCGACATCAGGCTGCTCAGCCAGGTGATCACCAACATCCTGAAGAACGCCGTCGAGGCGGTGGCCGAGGTGCCGGCGGACGAGCTCGGCAAGGGCAAGATCGCGCTCGGTCTCGCGGTCGAGGACGGCTTCGCGGTCATCACGGTGACCGACAACGGCAAGGGTTTTCCGGTGGAGGGGCGCCAGCGGCTGCTCGAGCCCTACATGACCACACGCGAAGGTGGCACCGGGCTGGGACTTGCTATCGTCAGCAAGGTGCTTGAGGAGCACGGCGGCGGGATCGCGCTGAACGACAACCCCGCCGGCCGTGGCGGGCAGGTGCAGATGCGGGTCCCGCGCGAGCACGGGCCCGAGCCGTCCGGCCCCGAGACCAGCCCCGTCACGACAGAGGAGAAGGGCGCCGCACCGACGGCCCCCCGGATCGCGGAGATGCACGCATGAGCGCCGATATCCTGATTGTCGACGACGAGGCCGACATCCGCGACCTCGTGGCGGGCATCCTCGACGACGAGGGCCACCGCTGCCGCACGGCCGGAGGCTCCGACGAGGCGCTCGCCGCCATCGAGGCGCGCCGGCCCCACCTGGTGTTCCTGGACATCTGGCTGCAGGGCTCGCGCCTCGACGGCCTGCAGGTGCTCGACCTGATCAAGGCCGCCAATCCCGACCTGCCGGTGGTGATGATCTCGGGCCACGGCAACATCGAGACCGCGGTCTCGGCCATCAAAGCGGGGGCCTACGACTTCATCGAGAAGCCGTTCAAGGCCGACCGGCTGATCCTGGTGGCCGAGCGGGCGCTGGAAGCCTCCCGGCTCCGGCGCGAGGTCCGCGACCTGACGGCGCGCTCCGGGAATCCCAACCGCATCGTCGGCGGCTCGCTGGCGATCAACCAGCTCCGCCAGACCATCGACCGGGTCGCGCCGACCAACGCCCGGGTGATGATCACCGGGGCGCTGGGCTCCGGCAAGGAACTCGCGGCGCGCAGCCTGCACAAGGCCTCGGCCCGCGCCAACGGCCCGTTCGTGCTGCTCAACGCGGCCGCGATCCTGCCCGAGACCATGGAGGCGGAGCTGTTCGGGGTCGAGGGCGAGTCCGGCCGGCGGGTCGGTGCCCTGGAGGAGGCCCATGGCGGCACCCTCTACCTCGACGAGGTCGCCGACATGCCGCGCGAGAGCCAGAACCGGATCCTGCGCGTCCTGGTCGACCAGAATTTCCAGCGCGTCGGCGGCACAACCCGGGTCCACGTGGATGTCCGGATCATCTCGTCCTCGTCGCGGGATCTGGCCGAGGAAATCGCCGCGGGCCGCTTCCGCGAGGACCTGTTCCACCGGCTCTCGGTGGTGCCGGTGCGCGTGCCGGCCCTGTCGGAGCGCCGGGAGGACGTGCCCGAGCTGATCCAGTTCTTCATGGACAACATCTCGTCCCAGACCGGCCTGCCCAAGCGCGTGATCGCCGAGGACGCGATGGCGGTGCTCCAGTCGCACAACTGGCCGGGCAACGTCCGCCAGCTCAAGAACAACGTCGAGCGGCTGATGATCCTGACCCAGGCCGACCCGGACCAGGAGGTCACCTCCGAGATGCTGCCCTCCGAGATCGGCGCCCTGGTGCCGACCACCCCGGGGGGGGCAGGCGGCGAGAAGCTGATGAGCCTGGCCCTGCGCGAGGCGCGCGAGATCTTCGAGCGCGAGTACCTCGTGGCGCAGATCGCGCGGTTCTCGGGCAACATCTCGCGCACCGCCGAGTTCATCGGGATGGAGCGCTCGGCGCTGCACCGCAAGCTGAAGTCCCTGGGCATCGGCCCGTAGCACGCCGGGCCGAGAGGGGGCGGAGACGGGGGACGAACCGTGAAACTGACGCCGATCCGTCACGGATCGGGCGGAACGGGGCTTGCTTGCCCCCGGGCTTTCACGCCGTCATGCTGTAGACTCGGTCCGTGCGGGATGATCGGACGATCCCGCACGTGACGGCCCCAACCACGTGACAGATTCCGACGTCGCGTACCCAACCCGAGCCTTTCGCGCCGGGACAACAAAAAGGCAAAAAAGATGGCGGGCGAACGCGCACAAAACCTTCAGGACACGTTCCTCAATCATGTCCGCAAGAACAAGATCCCGCTGACCATCTTCCTCGTCAACGGCGTCAAGCTCCAGGGTGTGGTCACCTGGTTCGACAATTTCTGCGTGCTGCTGCGCCGGGACGGCCATTCGCAGCTCGTCTACAAGCACGCGATCTCCACGATCATGCCGGGCCACCCGGTGCAGCTGTTCGAGCCGGACGAGACCGCCGAGAAGGCGTGATTGTCTTGTGGGGGAGGGCGGCTTTGCCTGTCTTCCTCTGTGGACTTGCGGAGTAGGCTGGCGGATCGACAGATCGCGTTCCGGATCATGCCAAGGCTGGAGAGGGCGCCTAGAGCGCCCGCCGCCGACGTGGAGGCCGGTCCGGCGTAAGCGAGCGCGTTACATCAAGGCCTTAGAGCTGGCCCCGATCGCATTGTGATCGGGACCAGCTCAAGCCCGGAGATGACAGGCGCCATTCCTCTCCCCTCTGCTCCTCTCCCCTCTGCGGGGATGGGCCGGCCGTCAGCCCGGCTCGGGTCGGGACGAAGTCCCGCAAGGGGGCAGCGCGACGGTTCGTGATTTCACGCCGGACACTGCCTTTCCGGAAGCGTTGCTTCCCTCTTCCGACCCGCTTCGCAGGCATCCCTCCTCCGCAGGCGGAGGACGAGGAACACGGAGTTCCCCGGTCGAACGGGCTCTCCGATCCCAACCTCTCGAATCCTGGCATCTTGAAGCCCGGCATCTTGAAGCCCGGCACCTTGGCCCGGCCCCGCCCAATCCCCATCTCGAAAATCCGAATTCTCGAACGAAGCTGCCGGCGCGCGGGCGGCGTTAAAGGTTGCATGAGTGAGACGCTGACGTCCGGCGAGGCCCGGCTCCAGGCACAGGCCGCGCCCGAGGGCGAGATCGCCGCGGCGACCCACACCTTGGTGATCGGGCCCTATCTGGCCCGCGGCGCCCCCGGGCCCGGGGGACCGGGTCACGGGCCCGCCCAGCCGACCCGCTCGGTGGAGGCGCGCCTCGACGAGGCGACCGGACTCGCCGCCGCGATCGAGCTCGACGTGGTCGAGAGCCTCGCGGTCAGCCTGCCGCGCATCCGCCCCTCGACCTATCTCGGCAAGGGCCGGGTCGAGGAGATCGCCGGAATGATCCGGGCCGGCGAGATCGGTCTCGTGGTGATGGATTGCGCGCTCTCGCCGGTGCAGCAGCGCAACCTCGAGAAGGCATGGGGCGCCAAGGTCATCGACCGCACCGGCCTGATCCTCGAGATCTTCGGCCGGCGCGCCTCGACCCGCGAGGGCACGCTTCAGGTCGAGCACGCCCACCTCGCCTACCAGAAGTCCCGCCTCGTCCGGTCCTGGACCCACTTGGAGCGCCAACGCGGCGGCTTCGGCTTCCTGGGCGGCCCCGGCGAAACCCAGATCGAAGCCGACCGGCGCATGATCCAGGAGCGCATGACCCGGATCGAGCGCGACCTCGACGCGGTGGTGCGGACCCGCGGCCTGCACCGGCAGAGCCGGGCCCGGGTCCCGTACCCGATCGTCGCGCTGGTGGGCTACACCAATGCCGGAAAGTCGAGCCTGTTCAACACCCTGACCAGCGCCGAGGTCACCGCCAAGGACATGCTGTTCGCCACCCTCGACCCGACCGCGCGCGCGACCAAGCTGCCCCACGGCGAGACCGTGATCCTGTCGGACACGGTGGGCTTCATCTCCGACCTGCCGACCGCCCTGATCGCGGCGTTCCGGGCGACCCTGGAGGACGCGATCGAGGCCGACGTGCTGCTGCACGTGCGCGACGTCAGCCACGTCGATTCCGAGGCCCAGGCCGAGGATGTCGGCGAGGTGCTGCGCGAGCTCGGCATCGAGACCACGGCCGAGCGGATCATCGAGGTCTGGAACAAGTCCGATCTGCTCGACGACGACGAGCGCACCCGGCTGATGAACCTCAGCGGCCAGGCCAAGGCCCGCAACGACCGCGACAGCGACGCGCCGGTTCTGGTCTCGGCGCTGACCGGCGAGGGGCTCGCCGCGCTCACCGCCCGGATCGAGGCGCGGATCGGCCGCCACCGGACGAGCTTCGCGGTGTCGCTGCCCCCCGAGGACGGGGCGGCGCTCAATTGGCTCTACGAGAACGCCGAGATCCTGGATCGGCGCGCGGAAGCCGACGGCACCGTGCACCTCGCGATCCGGATCGCCCCCGAGAAGGAGCCGCGCTTCCTCAACCGCTTCAGCGCGGCCCGGCGCCTCGACCGGGGCGCGTGATGGCCACGGGCGGCGCCCGGACCCAACCGCTTTGCGCCCCCGAGCCCGCCCGGGACCTCTCTGCGCGCAAGGCGGAGACGAGCCAGGACGACGCCGCGGTCCTGCGCGCCATGCAGGCGGGCGGCGGGCTGCGGCTGCTCGGGCTGCGGATCGTGATCGTGCTGGTGCTGCTGATGGCGGCCCAGGCTTATGACGGCTCGCTGCACGCCTTCAGCCACTGGTTCATCCTCGGCCTCTACGGCGTCGGCACGATCTGGTTCGGGCTCGGGGAGCGGGGCGGCGGCCCCGCGGCGGCGGCCTACAGCTGGGCCGGGACGCTGCTCAACGCCGGGCTCGCCGTCTACGTGATCATCGAACACATGCTGGCCGGCGGCGGGGCCGGCCTCGGCGCCGACGCGGTGAGCCGCCTGCCGGCCTTCCTGCTCCTGCTCCAGACCGGCCTGAGCATGCGGGTCGCCCAGACCCTGCTGTTCTGCGGGGTGGTGACGGCGTGCTGGAGCGCGGCCTTCCTGGTCGGGCTGGCCGATCCCGGGCTGTTCCCGGGGCCGGATTCGTTCCCGACCGCGCAGGTCACCGGGCTCGCCACCTTCGTGGCGGCCGGGCTGCTCGTGGTCGACGGCATGACCCGCCTGCGCGAAGCGGTCACCCGGGCCCTGCGCATGGAGCACGAGCGCGCCCAGCTCGCGCGCTTCGTGCCCGACACGGTCGCCCTGGACCTCGCCGCGGAGGACGCCGACGCCGCCATGGGCATCCACCGGCGCCATGCCTGCCTGATGGTGCTGGACATCCGCGGCTTCTCCCGGTTGAGCCGGGAGCATCCGCCCGAGGCGATGGTGACGGCCCTGCTCGCCGTCCGGGCGGCCGCCCAGGCCGCGGTGGCCGAGCAGGGCGGCCTCGTGGACAAGTATGTCGGCGACGCCGTGCTGGTGCAGTTCGTGGTCGGCCGACCGCGCGCGCAGGCCCGTGCGGCGCTGGCCTGCGCCCTGTCGCTCCAGGACCGGATCGCCGCCCTCAACGAAGCGCGGGCCGAGGCAGGGATGTTCACCCTGCGGGTGGTGGTCGCCCTGCATGCCGGCGACCTCCTGGTCGGCGTGTTCGACGACGGGGTGCGGGCCGAGTACACCGTGCTGGGCCCCGCCATGAACGCCCTGTCGCGCCTCGAGGCCCGGGCCAAGGCCGCCGAGCTCGAGATCGCCGCCTCGGGGGATTTCCTGGATCTGCTCGGAGGGCCGCTGCCATCGCGCATCCGGGCGGTCCCGGTGCCGGACGCGAAGGACGTGCAGCCCGCCCTGTTCGCGATCGTGGAGGGTCCGGCCGCCTGACGGCCCGGAACTTGCGCATCACTGATCCGTTCGGTCGGCGCGGCGCAGGGTCGCGAAGGGACCGGACCCCATGAACAAGATCCTCCTCGGCGCGACCCTCGCGCTCGGCCTCGTCCTGGGCGCCGCCAGCCCGAGCCTCGCCGCCCCGGGCGACGGCCTCGACCGGAACGCTGCCGCCACCGGCAACGGCAATTTCGGTGGCATGCACCGCGGTGCCCGGATGTCCTCCCGGGGCGTGATGCGGAGCCGCCATCACATGATGCGCCGGCACCATCGCCGCCACATGATGCGCCGCCACGGCCGCTGAGCCCAGGCCTTCCGCATCGCGGCTGGCCCGGTCGCCCCGCCTTCACGATCCCGCCGCGCGTGACTCAGGCCACGCGCGGCCCGCGTCTCACCACTTGTAGCTCACGCTCGCCAGGACCCGCCTCGCGTCGCCGTAGAAGCAGGAGGTCGAGGTCTGGCAGGACGAGACGAAGCGGCGGTCGCCGATATTCGTCGCGTTGACCTGCAGGCGCCAGCGCTCCCAGTCGTAGTGGACCTGCGCGTCGAACAGCACGTAGTCCGGCACCCGCAGGGTGTTGCCGACGTCGGCGAAGGACCGCCCGACGTAGCGCACGCCACCACCGAAGCCGAAGCCGCGCAGGTCGCCGTTCGGGATGGTGTAGTCGACGAACACGTTGGCGAAGTTCTCCGGGATGTTGACCGGGACCTTGCCGATCAGCTCCGGGCCGCCCCGCTCGTTGGTCAGCCCATAGATCGTGTACGAGGCCGCCACGTTGAGGCCCTCGGCCAGGCTCGCGACCAGCTGGGCCTCGAAGCCTGTGGACCGCACCTCGGCCAGCTGGGCGTTGAACAGCGGGTTGCCGGGATTGGCGGTCAGCACGTTCTGGCGGTGGATGTCGAAGCCCGCCAGGGTGAGGAAGTAGCCCTGGCCCGGGGGCTCGAACTTGACGCCGCCCTCCACCTGCTTGCCGGTCTCGGGCTTGAAGGTCTGGTTGTTGATGTCGGTGCCGATCAGCGGCTGGAACGAGGTCGAGAGGCTGACATAGGGGGCGAGCCCGTTGTCGAAGTTGTAGATCAGTGCGGTCCGGTAGGTCGTGCCGTTGTCGCTGCGGCCGTTGTTGCCCAGACCGTTGTTGAGCTTGTCGACCACCCGGTTGTCCGCGAAGTCCTGGCGGCCGCCGACCAGCAGGGTGAGCCGGTCGGTGACCTTGATCTGGTCCTGCAGGTAGAGGCCGAGCTGCTTGAACGCGTCGGAATTGATCAGGTACGGCGACGGCGTCCCGGTGGGCAGGCCGTAGACCGGGGCCAGGATGTTCAGGTCGCTCGCGGGGAACAGCGACGCCTGGTTGTCGTTCAGGCGGTAATCCTTGTAGTCCAAGCCCATCAGCAGGTCGTGACGGAAGTATCCATCGAAGAACCGCGCCTCGGCCTGGTTGTCGACCTGGAACAGGTTGACCTTGGCGCTGTCGCGGAACTGGTAGCGGGCGAGCAGCGTCTGGGCCGGGTTGCTGTAGCCGAGCTGGCCGATATCCGAGTTCTGGAAGCTCTTGAGGAACGAGTACCGGAGGTTCTGCCGGAAGGTCCACGTCTCGTTGAAGTCGTGCTCGAACTCGTAGCCCAGGAACGCCTGGTCGCGCTGGAAGGTGTTGAAGCCGGCATCGCCGACGTTGAGCGAGCGCGGGATCCGAAGCCCGGAGGCGTTGGGCCGCACGGTCCCGAGATACGGCAGGAAATTCGACGTCACCGCGGTGTTGTCGTGCTGGAAGCTCGACAGGAAGGTGAAGCGCGTCGCCCCGTCCGGCTTATAGGTGACGGCCGGTGCGATGTAGAAGCTGTCGTCCGGGGCGCCCTCGACCTGCGTCCCGCCCTGGCGGCCGTAGCCGGTCAGCCGGTAGAACCAGTGGCCCTCCTGGTCGGCCGGGCCGCCGAAGTCGAAGGCGGCGTATTTCTGGCCGAACGAGCCGCCGCCGACCTCGGCATAGCCGAACGGATCGAGCGTCGGGCGCTTGGTGACCTGGTTGACGATGCCGCCGGGGCTGCCGGCCCCGAACAGGACCGCCGCGGGGCCGCGCAGCACCTCGATGCGCTCGAGCCCGAACGTGTTGGTCTTGAAGTAGCCGAAGCCGTAGTTCAGCTGCTGCAGCCCGTCCCGGTAGATGCCGAAATCGCTCACCACGAAGCCGCGCAGGGTGAGGTAGTCGATGCGCGAATCCGCGCCGAACACGCCGCCATAGGCCCCCGCGACGTACTGGGTGGCCTGGGTCAAAGTCTGGGCGTTCTGGGCGTCGAGCTGCTGGCGCCCGATCACGGTGATCGATTGCGGCGCCTCGATCAGCGGGGTGTTGGTCTTCGTCGCGGTGTTCGAGCGCTTCGCCACGAACCCGTCGATTGGGCCGGTCGGGCTCTCCACGCTGCGCGAGGCCGTATTGGAGCGCCCCGCCTGGACCGGGCCGCCCCCACGGCTCTCGACGCTGATCTCGTCGAGCCGCACGCTGCCCCCGGCGGGTGGATTGGCGATGCCGCGGCGCGGCGGCGTCGCGTCCTGGGAGAGGGCCGGGACGACCTGCGCCAGAACGGCCAGGGAGGCGCCGGCCAGGAAGGCGCCGGCCAGGAAGGCGCCGGCGCGGCGGGCGCGCAGGGCGCCGGGACGGGGTGAACGACTGGCATCTGACTGGGCCCTGCACGACGCTTCGGGCAGCCGCCCGCATGCGCCGGGACGGGCCCGGCGGGGCTGCCCCGCTCTTTAGAATTGTGATAAACTGCTGTTATTATTGAGGTTTCTACAACTTTCAGTACGATCCGCCACGCTTGGCCGCAAGCGGGTCGCGCGCGGAAGGCGAATGCTGTTGCGGTTTCAACACGCAGCGATGGAGGGGCCGCCAGAGCGGGGAGGGCGCTGTCGCCAACGCTGCGGCGGAAATGCCTGTGGACGCCGGGGGACGCACCGCGGCGCCTGATCCCGAGGCGGCTACTTCACGCGGCCCGCGATCCAGGCGGCCACGGCATCCGCCACGGCGTCGCTGTTGGACTCGAGCATCACCATGTGGCCGTTGCCGTGAAGGCCCCGCTCGGCCAGCCGGATCGCGTCGGGCTTGGCGCCGGCCTGGGTCAGGAATGCGACCGTGCAGGCATCGTAGGTGGCGTGGAACGAGGCCTCGGCGGTCACCAATGCGGCCGGCACCTTGGCGAGGTTCGGCAGGGTCCGGGCCGGCTCGGCCTGCAGCCAGCAGCGGATCTGGCCCTCCGCCGCCTTGGCATCGGATCCTTTCGCCTGCTGCGCCACCATCAGATCCTCCGGCGCCTTGACCGGCGGATCGAAGGTCAGGGGCATGCGGGTCAACCCATAGGCGCGGGCGCGGCCGTCGCCGGACTTCTCCCAGAACTCCTTGCCGCCGCGGAACTGCACGTCGAAGAAGGGCGGCCCGTTCGGCTCCACGGTGACGTGGGCCTTCACCAGATCGGGCCGCGCATCCGAGGCCGCCCAGCCGAACAGGGCGCCCTGGCCATGCGTGAGCAGGATCGCCGGCCCGACCTTCTCCAGGAGCGCGAGCAGGGCCGGGGCGACGAGTTCCTCGGTCTGCTGGCTGTTGGCCAGGAACGGGACCTGGCTGGCGAAGAACTGGTCGAACCCGGCATTGCCCTGCACCCCGGTACCGCCCGGCCATTGCGTGTGGAGCTTCGCCTGCGGGAACAGGTCGTAGACCTCCGGTGCCGTGTAGATCTTCTCGAGGGTGCGGGTGCCGAGCCGGTCGTAGGGGCCGTAGACCTCCGGGTTGGTGCCCGAACGCCCGCGTCCGACCTGATCGACCACGTAAACCTGATAGCCCTTCTCGACGAAGCGCTGCACCCAGCCCGGCCGGCCGTCCGGGGTGGCCAGGAAGTTCACTCCGGTCTGGGCGAGACCGTGCACCATCACCACCGGGTAGGGCTGGGTGATCTCGGCCGGCGCACGCGCCTGAACGAACATCTGGCCGACCATCACGGTCTTGTCGCCGAGCTTCTGATACCGCCCGCCGATGTAGAAATAACTCGCCCGGGTGACCGGCCCGGGGGCGGGCGCCTCGGCCCGCACCGGCAGCGCGGCCAGGATCGTGCCCTGAACGGCCAGCAACGCTCCAAAAATGCGGCCCGCGATCCCCGCAGCGATCCCGTTACCGGCCATACGTCCCTCCCCGGATGCACGTCGCATCGCGCGGGCTTATTGCGGGAATCGGGGCGTACGGCCAGCACCTCCGGTTGACGCAGGATCCGGCCCGGTGACGGAGAGCCCGAACCCACACGCATGCCAGGCCCACCACGGCGACGCTGGTGAAAGCCCGGCCGCGCGCCCACCTTCCTGTCATCGCAGGCGCCGGGATCGGCGCCCCTCGCCCGGTAAGCCCGCGGCGAGACGAGCTAAGGACGTCACGCCGTGGACCCCGCTACCGCCAAGATTCTGGTTTCCGCAGCCCTGGTCGCCTCGATCGCCCTGTTCAGCCTCATGTCGATCCAGGCCTTCATCGCCCAGGTCGCGTCCGATCTGCGTGCCGCCAAACCCGTGCGCGCCACGGTCCGCGCGGAGCCTCGGCAGCCCCCGCAGGCCTGAATGAGGCCGCTCAGGCCTCGTCCTGACGGGCCCGCTCGCGCAGGATGAATTTCTGGACCTTTCCCGTGGAGGTCTTCGGCAGGTCGCCGAAGATCACGTGGCGGGGCAGCTTGTAGGCGGCCAGCCGCCCGCGGCACCACTGGATCAGTTCGTCGGCGCTGGGCGACGCGCCCGGCTTCAGCTCCACGAAGGCGCAGGGCGTCTCCCCCCATTTCGGGTCGGGCTTGGCCACCACCGCGGCGGCCGACACCGCCGGATGCTTGAACAGCGCGTCCTCCACTTCGATCGACGAGATGTTCTCGCCGCCCGAGATGATGATGTCCTTCGAGCGGTCCTTGAGCTGGATGTAGCCGTCCGGATGCTTCACCCCGAGGTCGCCGGTGCGGAACCAGCCGCCCTTGAAGGCGGCCTGCGTGGCCGCCGGATTCTTGAGGTAGCCGCGCATCACCACGTTGCCGCGCATCATCACCTCGCCGATCGTCGTGCCGTCGGCCGGCACCGGCACCATCGTGTCCGGGTCGCGCACGTCGAGCGCCTCCAGAACCGGGTAGCGCACGCCCTGGCGGGCCTTCTTGGCCGCCCGCTGGTCGGCCGCGAGCGCGTCCCAATCCGCGTTCCAGGCATTGACCACGGCCGGGCCGTAGCTCTCGGTCAGCCCGTACAGGTGGGTCACGTCGAACCCGGCCTCCGACATGCCGGCCAGGATCGCCTCGGGCGGCGGGGCGGCGGCGGTGAAGAACGCCACCCGTCGGGGCAGGTCCCGACGCTCGGCATCGGGGGCGTTGATCAGCATCTGCATCACGATCGGCGCGCCGCAGAGATGCGTGACCGCGTGCTCGGCCATCAGCCGGTACATCGCCTCCGCGCGGACCTGGCGCAGGCAGACATGGGTGCCGGCCACGATCGACAGGGTCCAGGGGAAGCACCAGCCGTTGCAGTGGAACATCGGCAGCGTCCAGAGATAGACCGGGTGCTGCCCGAGCCCCCCGGTGATGACGTTGCCGAGCGCCAGCAGCGCCGCGCCCCGGTGGTGGTAGACCACGCCCTTCGGATCGCCGGTGGTGCCCGAGGTGTAGTTCAGCGTGATCGCGTCCCACTCGTCGTCGGGCAGCGCCCAGTCGTGCTCCGGGTCCCCGCCCGCCAGGAACGCCTCGTAGTCGGTCTCGCCGAGGCGCGCGCCGGGGCCGTCGTAATCCGGGTCGTCGACGTCGATCACGAACGGTTTCGTCGCCAGGCCCTCGAGGGCCGCAGCGGCGGTCTTCGAGAACTCGCGATCGGTGATCAGCACCTTGGCCTCGCCGTGCTCCAGGCAGAACCGGATCGCGGCGGCGTCGAGACGGGTGTTGAGGGTGTTGAGCACCGCCCCGGTCATCGGCACGCCGTAATGGCACTCGACCATCTCGGGGGTGTTGGCCAGGAACGCCGCCACGGTATCCCCGCGGCCGAGCCCGCGCCGCGCCAGCGCCGAGGCCAGGCGCCGGGCGCGGGCGTAGAGGTCCCGGTACGAGCGCCGCAGGGGGCCGTGGACCACCGCGACCTGGTCGGGAAACACCCGCGCCGCCCGGTCGAGATAGAGCAGGGGGGTCAGCGGCTGGTGGTTGGCCGGCACACGGTCGAGATCGCGGTCGTAGATCGTGTCGCGGGCCATCGGAATCCTCCCGGCAAAGTCTTGCCGGGACCGTAGCTTGTGGGCGTGGGCGCGATCAATCGCACTTCGACCCTGCGCACGGGCTCGGGCGCGGCATCGTCTTGGGCCGAATGCCGGAACCCATCGTTCGGGGCATTGCGCTCAGTGGCGCGGCTCGTCCTCGGGCTCCGGCAGGAACCGGGCGAGCTCGAAGCCGATCTCGATCATCAGGCGCTCGATCCGCTCGACCAGCGCCGGCAGCTCCAGGACGTGGGCGAGGTCGCGCAGGGCGATGACGTGCTCGGCCATCCGGTTCACCACCCGCTCGCTCTGCACGAGGTTGGCCGCCTGCACCTCGGTCCGGTCGATGGCGATGCCGCGCCCCTGGAGCGTGCGGCCCGAGGGATCGCGGTCGATCCGGCCGCGCATCAGCAAGGTGCGGACGCCGGTGCGGGTGTCACGGGTGCGGAACTCCGCCTCCAAGGTGCCGCCGGTCTCCGACACCGCGTGCAGGTAGCTCTCGATCCGGATGCGGTCCTCCGGATGGGTGCGGTCGAGGAACGCCGCGAGGGACACCCCCGTGGCGGCCGCCACCGGGTCGAGGCCGAGCAGCCCCGCCAGGGAGCCCGAGAGCGCCAGCCGATCGGCCCAGTGATCGTGGACCCACGTCCCGACCACGCCGGAGGCGTCCAGAACGGATTGCGGGATCGGGGCGTCGGCCATGCCATTCCTCGCCGGGGTTTCGAACGCCGCCAAACCTGAGGTTATAAAATCCATCGCAGCTCCGGCGCCGGCTACCTTGACGCTACGGCATCCTAGAGCTGCTGAAAAGGCCGTTCCGGAACAAGACTGCCGACATATGAACCTGAGGTTTAGATTGCATGCGATGACCGAACACCCTGACCCGATCCGGCGGTGCACCGGCGGCAGGGCATCTTAACGCCTCGTTAACCATGTCGGACGCACCGTGCCGCTCGACATCCTTGGGTCACAGGATCGCGGCAGCCCGTGATTGCGCACCTGAGGTTGCCCGACGAGGGCGCGGCATTCGTGAATGCCAGCGCTTCCGGCGGATGCGCGGGGCCTTCTGGAGGATGCCCAGGATGAAAGCCATCACCTTCGTCACGCAGAAGGGCGGCAGCGGCAAGAGCACGCTGTGCATCTCCCTGGCGGTCGCCGCCCGCGAGGCGGGCCACACGGTCTGCATCCTGGAGATGGACCGCCAGGCCACGATCTCGGATTGGCTGGACCACCGCACCGCCGACGGTCCCGAGGTCGCGCAGATCGACGCGACGCAGATCGACGCCGTGATGGAGCGCCTGCGCGACTCGGCCTACGACTACGTGTTCATCGATACGCCGGGGGTCGATTCAACCGGCACGCTCTCGGCCATCCGTGCGGCGGACCTGTGCATCATCCCGTGCCGGCCGACCCCGGCCGACCTGCGGGCGTTCAAGCCGACGCTGGCGGCGGTCTACCGGCTCGAAAAGAAGTTCGCCTTCGTGCTGAACCAGACCCCGCCCCGCTCCTACCGGGTCCGGGACGCAGCCGACGGGCTGGCGGTGCTCGGCATCCTGCCGGACGTGAACATCGTCGCCCGCACCGACCACCAGGACGCGATCGGCCTCGGCCAGGGCGTCACCGAATTCAACCCCAAGGGCCAGGCCGCCGGAGAGGTCCGGCGCCTCTGGTCGTGGATCGAGCGCCGCACGCAGTCGCTGAAGACGGGCCGACATGTCCAAGCCGCCTAAGCTCAGCCTCGCGGCGATCGTCGCCTCGGCGAACCCGCCGGACCGGCACGCGGCCCGGCCGCAGGGCGCCGAGATCGTGACCCTGGCGCTGGCGCCCCCGGCGGCGAAGCCCGCCGCCACGCTGAAGCAGCGCGCCCGGCAGATGTCGGTCTACCTGGAGCCCCCGGTCTACGACCAGCTCCGGGACCTCGCCTATGCCGAGCGGACCAAGATGCACGCCCTGATGCTGGAAGGGCTCGACCTGCTGTTCAAGCAGCGCGGCGCCCGCTCCATCGCGCAGCTGACCGACACCCCGCCGCGCTGACCCCGGCGAGGCTCAACCCTGCCTCCGCACAGGGTCCCGAACGCGATCCGTGCAGGGTGTTTGCAGAGGCAGCTCTGACAACAACCCCGTCATCGGGGCCGCGCAGCCAAGCCCCGAAATGACGGGGCGGATGCCGATGCGTCCTCGGACATCCGGGATCCGTAGCGGGTCGCCCGTTTCCGTGCAGACCCTTCGGCAGCCACCCGGGCGATGGATGCGCCCGGGCCATCAGGCCGGTCCTGCGCGCTCTCGACCGCCCGGCGCCGCTGGCGCGGGTCTTTTCGGGCAGCGCAATGCGAGCACCTCGAGAGCGCCCGGTCTTGATTACATAAACCTCAAAGCATCCATTTATCAGAGCCTTGCTGGCAAATCCTGATGTGGCACGCGAGGTTTTAGAGCGGCTCGGCTGCAACGCCTGAACCGCGACAGCCGACATCGTTCAGGCTTCCTTTACGCGACCGCTACAATTCTGGGTGGACTGGCTGAGCCCTTGGGGCGCGGCCGGTGCCGGCCCGTTTCCGGGCCGTTGTCCCGCGTCGCGTTTGGTGAACCCCGATATGGTGCGCACGACCCTTCCCCGGCCTGCGCGCCTCGCCCTGCGGCTCTTGGCCGTCTCGGGCGTGGCCCTGGCCACGGCCAACTGCGCCACCAATCCCCAGCAGCAGAAGCTCAGCTCCGGCAACGGCATCGACCCGAAATACGGGGTCAAGGCGAGCCCGCGCCTCTACAACGAGGGCGACGTGATCCCGAAGGGCGGCGGGCGCCGCTACACCGGCAAGCCCTACGTGGTGGCCGGCCAGACCTATGTGCCCAAGGAGGATCCCCGCGGCTACGTGCGAGAGGGCTTGGCCTCTTGGTACGGCTCGGCCTTCCACGGCCGCATGACCGCCAACGGCGAGGTGTTCGACCGCCACTCGATCGCGGCCGCCCACCCGACCCTGCCGCTGCCGAGCTACGCCCGGGTGACCAACCTCGACAACGGCGCCTCGATGATCGTGCGGGTCAACGATCGGGGCCCCTACCATGCCGGCCGCGTCATGGACGTCTCCGAGGAGGCGGCCGAGGCCCTGGGCTTCCACCGGCGCGGCACCGCGCGGGTGCGGGTCGAGTATGCCGGCAAGGCCGCGGTCGCCGGCAGCGACGACCGCAAGCTGCTCGCCAGCCTGCGCACCGACGGGCAGCCGGCCGGCCGCTCGACCGTGATGATGGCGGATCTCGGCCCCTCGGAGGAGCCTGAGCGCTACGCCCGCTCGGCCGCCGAGCCATTGGCCTTCAAGCCGCCCCCGAGCGGGCGCAGTCCGACGAGGCCCCGGCGTCGCGGCCCGAGCGGCCGGCCTGGTGCGCGCTCCGATCGTGCTCGCCTCGGCCGCCATGCGGGTACCGGCGGCCGTCCAGCCGACCGCCCAGAAGGTGCGGGATTTCCGGCCCGCGCCGATCCAGGTCGCCGAGCATGCGGGGGCCGGCGCTAAAGGCGCGAGCCTCAAGGGGAGGACCTGAAAGTGGCGGGCCTCAACCCGGCCCAGGGTCACGGCGCGGCCGCGAAGACCGCCGTCGCGGCCGGCCGGCCGGCACGGCCCGGAACGCCCGCCCCCGACGAAACTCGCCGCGGCGGCCCCGCGGCGCTGCCGGCCTCGGCCAAGTCCACCCTGACGCATCTGGCCTCCGGCGCCGCCAAGGGGTCGACGATGCTCGCCTCCAAGACCGCGGCCCCGGCCTCGGCCAAGGCGGCGGTGCCAACCAAGGTCGCGGCGGCCGCGAAGGCTCCGGCCCCTGTGAAAGCCGGGACCCCCACCCGGACGGCGTCGGGCGGGGGGCATGCCCGCCTCGCCGGGATCTATTGAGGGCAGCCCCGGCGCGTCCCGGACGGCACGCCGTTCCGCAATGCGGCATTTCGCGTTCGATCCGGCGCTGAAACCGTAATATGGTCACGCTTGTTATCCGGATGCGGCGGGAGTTTCTCCGGCCGGGCGGCAGGCGCGGGACGGACCGGTGATGCGCAGGACCCTTCTCACCCTTCTGGCGGCCGCTTGCGCGCTGGGCGCCGGCCTCGCGGGCGCGACCGCTCAGGGCTTCCAGACGGCGGCCCCGCACGCGATCCTGATCGATGCGGATTCCGGCTCGGTGCTGTTCGAGAAGGCCGCCGACGAGCGGTTCTCCCCGGCCAGCATGGCCAAATTGATGACCACCGACATCGTGTTCGAGGCGCTGAAATCCGGCCGCCTGGCGATGGATACGGAGTTCACCGTCACCGAGGACGCCTGGAAGCGGGGCGGGGCGGGCGGCGGCGGCTCATCGATGTTCGCCCAGGTCAACAGCCGCATCAAGATGTCGGACCTGCTGCGCGGGCTGATCGTCCAGTCGGGCAACGACGCCGCGATCACCATCGCGGAGAACATGGCCGGCACCGAGGATTCCTTCGCCGGGCTGATGAACCGGCGGGCCAAGGAGATCGGGCTGACGAATTCGACCTTCCGCAACGCCACCGGCTACTCGGCCCCCGATCAGAAGGTCACGGCCCGGGACATGGCCAAGCTCGCGATCCACCTGATCGACACCTACCCGGACCTGTACAAGATCTTCGCCGAGAAGGAGTTCACCTGGAACAAGATCCGCCAGCAGAACCGCAACCCGCTCCTGGCGCTCGACATCGGCGCCGACGGGCTGAAGACCGGCTACCTGGAGGAATCCGGCTACGCGCTGACCGGCTCGGCGGTGCAGAACGGCCAGCGCCTGGTGCTGGTGATCTCGGGGCTCAAGACCGCCCGGGACCGGGCCTCCGAGGCGCGCAAGCTGATGGAATGGGGTTTCCGCGCGTTCGAGACGCGGCAGATCTTCGGGGCCGGCGAGACGGTCGCCGACGCCTCCGTGTTCGGCGGCCAGGCGGGCTCCGTTCCGCTGGTCTCGAAGAAGCCGGTGCGGGTCCTGCTGCCCCGCGGCTCCAGCGACCGGGTCAGCGCCAAGGTGGTCTATACCGGGCCGCTGATGGCCCCCGTCGAGGAGGGCCAGCAGGTCGGCACCCTGCGGATCCAGCGCGGCGACACGGTCGCCCTCGACCAGCCGCTCTTCGCCGGCGCGACGGTGGAGCCCGGCACGCTGTCGCAGCGGGCGATGGACGCGGCGCTGGAGTTCGGTACCGGCCTCGTGCGCAAGGCCTTCGACCGCGTCGGCAAGAAGGACGCGAAGTCCGGCGAGCGTACGGCCGATCCGACGTGATTGGACGCCCGTGATCGTGCCAGGCTTCGAGGACGCTTCGCAGCGAACCTTCATCACCTTCGAAGGCGGGGAGGGCGCCGGCAAGTCGACCCAGGTCGCCCGCCTGGCCGCGACCCTGCGGTCCCGCTCGGGCCGGGAGGTCCGCGTGACCCGCGAGCCCGGCGGCTCGCCCCGGGCCGAGGAAATCCGCGTGGCCCTGCTCGGCGGCGTCGCCAAGCCCTACGGCCCCTTCGCGGAGGCGCTGCTGTTCAGCGCAGCCCGGATCGACCACCTCGACCGCCTGATCCGCCCGGCCCTGCGCCGGGGCGAGATTGTGCTGTGCGACCGCTTCATCGACTCGACCCGGGCCTACCAGGGCGCGGCGGGCGGCCTCGACCCGGCGGTGATCGCCGCCCTGGAGCGGGTCGTGGTCGGCCCGACCCGGCCCGACCTGACCCTGATCCTCGATCTGCCGCCCGAAGCCGGGCTCGCCCGCGCGGCCGGGCGCAGCACCGGGACGGGGCAGGGGGCCGACCGGTTCGAGGCGGAATCGCTGGCCTTCCACACGCGGCTGCGCGACGCCTTCCTGGCGATCGCCCGGGCCGAGCCGCAACGTTGCGCGGTGATCGATGCCGGTCGCGACCCCGATGCGGTGGAAGCCGCGATCCGCGCCGCGGTGGCCTCCCGCCTGCCGGGCCTGCTGCCGCTCAAGGAAAGCCGCGGCGATGCCGCCTGACCCCCGCGCCATGAAATTGGCAGACCGCGCCGCCGACGACGTCGAGCCCGGCGACCTCCCCGGTATCGCGCGCCCGCGGGGACCTGGCGCTGGTCGGCCACGCGGCCGCGGCGGCCGCCTTCGCGGAGGGGATCGCGGCGGGGCGCCTGCACCATGCCTGGCTGATCGGCGGCGCGCCCGGGATCGGCAAGGCGACGCTGGCCTACCGGGTCGCCCGCCGCCTGCTGGCCTATCCCGCCGGCGGCGGGCCGGCCGGGCTCGATGTGCCGGACGAGAACCCCGTCGCCGGCAAGGTCGCGGGCCTGTCGCATCCGAACCTCGTGGTCCTGCGCCGCCACCGCACCGTCGGCGCCAAGACGCTGCCCACCAAGATCTCGGTCGACATGGTCCGCCGGGCCCTGGACCTGTTCGCCTCGACCGCCACCGATTCCGGCTGGCGGGTCTGCATCCTCGACAGCGCCGACGACCTCAACGCCAACGCGGCCAACGCCCTGCTCAAGGTCCTGGAGGAGCCGCCGCCGCGCGCCCTGTTCCTGATCCTGGCCCACCAGCCCGGCCGACTGCTGCCGACGATCCGCTCCCGCTGCCGGGTGCTGATGCTGCGCCCGCTGGCGCCCGAGGCGGTGGCCCAGGTGGTGCGCGGCCTGCCCGAGCCGTTCCCGCAGCCGGAGGAGGCCGCCCTGGCCCGGGCGGTCGCCCAGTGCGAGGGCTCGGTCGCCCGGGCGCTGGCGATGCTCGACCCGGTCACGGCCGGCCTCGTCGCCGAGGTCGAGACCCTGCTCGCCCGGGCGCAGACGCCCGATTGGGGCCGGGTGCTCAAGCTCGCCGAGACCCTGGCCGGGCGCGACGCCGAGGCGCGGTTCGAGGCCGCCCAGGACGCGGTCCTGCGCTTCGTCTCGGCCGAACTCGACCGTCGCCGGAACGAGCCGCCCGCCCGCCTCGCCGCCCTGGTGGACGTCGCGGACCGGTTCGGCCGCGCCGCCCGGGAGGCGGCGATCTACAATCTCGACCGGCGCCCGGTGGTGCTGTCGCTGTTCGGCGATCTCGCCGAGGCGGCCTCGTAACCCCTCTGCGCGCCGGGACGACCAGGGCGCTGCCCTGGACCCGCAAAAGGTCCCGGACCGTCTGGGGTCACGATCGTCCGCGCGGTTCCCGATCCCGGCGGCTGTTGCGTCCCCGCCGCTGCCGCGCGACAACGCGGGCAACCTCCTGCGATGATCCGGAACACCCCGACGTGACGTCCAACGCCCCGGCGCACTCCAAAAAAACCTTCGGCCTCTCGACCGCGATCTCCTACCCCAACGGCGCGCCGCATATCGGTCACGCCTACGAGGTGATCGCCGCCGACGCCATCGCCCGCTTCCACCGGCTCGACGGCTACGACGTGCTGTTCTCCACCGGCACGGACGAGCACGGCCTCAAGATCCAGCAGGCGGCGACCCGGGCCGGCACCAGCCCGCGCGCGTATGTCGACGGCACCGCAGCGCGCTTCCAGGCGATGGCCGACCGGATGGACTGCGCCTACGACCGCTTCATCCGCACCACCGAGCCCGGCCACTACGAAGCCGCGCAGGAGATCTGGCGGCGGATGGAGGCCAACGGCGACATCTACCTCGACACGTATGCCGGCTGGTACTCGGTGCGCGACGAGGCCTATTATGACGAGGCCGAGACCCGCCTGCTCGAGGATGGCAGCCGCCGCAGCCTCGCCACCGACACTCCGGTCGTGTGGATGGAGGAGGAGAATTTTCTCTTCAGATTGTCCGCCTATCAGGACCGGCTGCTGAAGCTCTACGAGGACCAGCCCGACTTCATCGGCCCGGAAACCCGAAGGAACGAGGTGGCGAGCTTCGTGCGCTCCGGCCTCAAGGACCTCTCGGTCAGCCGCACCAATTTCGACTGGGGGGTACCGGTGCCGGGGCATCCCGGCCACGTCATGTATGTCTGGGTCGACGCCTTGACCAACTACCTGAGCGTCACCGGCTTCCCCGACGCGGAGAATCCCCTGAAGAAGTTCTGGCCGATGGACCTGCACGTCATCGGCAAGGACATCGTCCGGTTCCACGCGGTCTACTGGCCGGCCTTCCTGATGGCGGCCGGGCTGCCCCTGCCCAAGCGCGTCTTCGGCCACGGCTTCCTGCTCTCCAAGGGCGAGAAGATGTCGAAGTCGCTCGGCAACGTGCTCGACCCGTTCGAGCTCGCCGACACCTACGGGGTCGACCCGGTGCGTTACTTCGTGCTGCGCGAGGTGCCGTTCGGCGGCGACGGCAGCTACAGCCACGAGGCGATCATCGGCCGGATCAACGCCGATCTCGCCAACGACCTCGGCAACCTCGCCCAGCGCTCGCTCTCGATGGTCGCCAAGAATTGCGACGGCGCGGTGCCGGATCCCGGGGCCCTGCCGGGTTCCTTGGACGAGGCCGATCGTGCCCTGCTGGCCCAGGCCGACGCTCTCCCGGACAGGGTGCGGAGCCTGATGGGCGATCTCGCGCTCCACAGCGTCCTGGCCGAGATCTGGGCGGTGGTGGCCGAGGCCAACCGCTACTTCGCCGGGCAGGAGCCGTGGCGCCTGCGCAAGTCCGATCCGGCCCGGATGAACGCGGTGCTCTACACGACGCTGGAATCGCTGCGGGCGTTCGGCATCCTGGTCCAGCCGTTCGTTCCGACCGCGGCCTCCAAGCTCCTGGACCTGCTGGCCGTTCCGGCGGACCGGCGCAACCTCGCCGATGCGGGGGAGGGCGGACGCCTGGTACCCGGCACGGCGCTCCCCGCCCCGGCTCCGGTCTTCCCGAGGTTCGAGCGGCCCGAAGCGCCGGCGGCCTGACAGCGATCCGAGACACGATGCTGATCGACAGCCACTGCCATCTGGATTTCCCGGATTTCGCCGCCGACCTGCCGGGGGTGATCGCCCGTGCCCGGGAGGCGGGCGTCACCGGGATGCTGACCATCTCGACCCGGGTCGCCCGGGCCGGGACCTACCGGGCGATCGCCGAGGCCCACCCCGAGATCTGGTTCACCGTCGGCACCCATCCGGACGGGGCCGCCGAGGAGCCGGATGTGCCCGCCGAGACGATCGCGGGCCTCGCGCGCGCACATCCCCGCTGCGTCGGGATCGGCGAGGCCGGGCTCGACTACCACTTCCCCGACGGCGCCCCCGAGGCCGTGCAGGAACGGGTGCTGCGCGCCCATATCGAGGCGGCGCGCCTGTCCGGCCTGCCGCTCGTCATCCACGCCCGGGATGCCGACGAGCACATGGAGCGGGTGCTCACCGACGAGATGGGTCGGACGCCGTTCCGGGCGGTGCTGCACTGCTTCTCGTCGGGCCGGCGCCTCGCCGAGGCCGGGCTCGAGCTCGGGCTGTCGATCTCGTTCTCCGGCATCGTCACCTTCCGGCGCGCGCACGCGTTGCGCGACATCGCCCGGAGCGTGCCCCTCGACCGGATCCTGGTGGAGACCGACGCGCCGTTCCTCGCCCCCGAGCCGCATCGCGGGCGCACCAACGAGCCGGCCTACACCGCCGACACCGCCCGGACGCTGGCCGAGACCCTGGGGCTGTCCGCCGAGGACTTCGCCCGGATCACCACCGCGAATTTCTTCACCCTGTTCGACAAGGCTAAACCCGGGGAGGCAGCGTGACGACTTCGGAGGATGCGCCGGCAACGCTGACTCTGCGCATCCTCGGCTGCGGCTCCTCCGGTGGGGTGCCGCGGGTCGCCAGCGGCTGGGGCGCCTGCGATCCGGAGGATCCGCGCAACCGCCGCCGCCGCTGCTCGATCCTCGTCGAGCGTGAATCCGGGGGAGGGCGGACCAGCCTGCTGGTCGATACCTCGCCGGACCTGCGCGAGCAGCTCATCGACGCGGGCGTGCGACGCCTCGACGGCGTGCTCTACACCCACGCCCATGCCGACCACACCCACGGTATCGACGACCTGCGCCCGCTGGTGATCGCCATGCGGGGGCGCATCCCGGTCTATGCCGACAGCCTGACCCGGTCGCTGCTGACCACGCGGTTCGGCTACTGTTTCGAGACGCCCCCCGGCAGCGCCTATCCGCCGATCCTCGATGTGCGCGACCTGCCCGATGCGCTCAGCCTCGACGGGCCGGGCGGTGCGATCACGGCCGAATCGCTCCTGGTCGAGCACGGTACGGAGGCCGCCCTCGGCTTCCGCTTCGGCCAAGCCGCCTACATCCCCGATGTCAGCCTGATCCCGGAGGCGAGCCTGGACCGGCTCCATGGTCTCGATCTCCTGATCATCGACGCGCTGCGTGACACGCCGCATCCCACGCACTTCTCCGTCGCGGACGCCCTCGCGCTGATCGAGACGGTCCGGCCCCGGCGCGCCGTGCTCACCAACCTCCACACCGACCTCGACTATGCGGCGCTGGCAGCGCGCCTGCCGGAAGGGGTGGCCCCGGCCTATGACGGCATGAGCCTGAGCCTCGACGACTGAACCGCCCTTCGCGGGGGGGGGGCGAATCGGGCGTCACACGGCCGTCGCCGCCGGAGTCCAAGAAAATCGGCTCCGCCCCGGAACAACCCTGTTGACGGCGGGGATTGCGCTGCGTATACACCGCTCATCGGCGCCGGCCGCGGAAGTGGCCCGGGCGCTGAGGCATCTTCTGACAGTTCAGCGGGATTGGCCGGCTTAAGCGCCGGGCGATCGGCTGTCTGTCTCTGGTAGGCGGGTCTGCGGACCTGATCGACCGGTCTTTGACATTGTTGGATTTGAGGAAGGGAGACGCGGACGGCGTTTGTCCTTGCGGCTGGAGCTTTGGCTTCGGCAAGTGAGAGACTAGTGCCGATCGTCGTGTTTCTCTTTTTGAGCTCACCGACCGGGTCGCGCTGTGAAGCGCTGCTTGGTCGATTGTGAGGCTCCGTCTGAGAATTACGTGATCGGCCAGATCAATCTCTTCAACGTGAGAGTTTGATCCTGGCTCAGAGCGAACGCTGGCGGCAGGCTTAACACATGCAAGTCGAGCGGGCACCTTCGGGTGTCAGCGGCGGACGGGTGAGTAACGCGTGGGAACGTGCCCTCTGGTTCGGAATAACTCAGGGAAACTTGAGCTAATACCGGATACGCCCTTTTGGGGAAAGGCTTGCTGCCGGAGGATCGGCCCGCGTCTGATTAGCTAGTTGGTGAGGTAACGGCTCACCAAGGCGACGATCAGTAGCTGGTCTGAGAGGATGATCAGCCACACTGGGACTGAGACACGGCCCAGACTCCTACGGGAGGCAGCAGTGGGGAATATTGGACAATGGGCGCAAGCCTGATCCAGCCATGCCGCGTGAGTGATGAAGGCCTTAGGGTTGTAAAGCTCTTTTATCCGGGACGATAATGACGGTACCGGAGGAATAAGCCCCGGCTAACTTCGTGCCAGCAGCCGCGGTAATACGAAGGGGGCTAGCGTTGCTCGGAATCACTGGGCGTAAAGGGCGCGTAGGCGGCGTTTTAAGTCGGGGGTGAAAGCCTGTGGCTCAACCACAGAATGGCCTTCGATACTGGGACGCTTGAGTATGGTAGAGGTTGGTGGAACTGCGAGTGTAGAGGTGAAATTCGTAGATATTCGCAAGAACACCGGTGGCGAAGGCGGCCAACTGGACCATTACTGACGCTGAGGCGCGAAAGCGTGGGGAGCAAACAGGATTAGATACCCTGGTAGTCCACGCCGTAAACGATGAATGCCAGCTGTTGGGGTGCTTGCACCTCAGTAGCGCAGCTAACGCTTTGAGCATTCCGCCTGGGGAGTACGGTCGCAAGATTAAAACTCAAAGGAATTGACGGGGGCCCGCACAAGCGGTGGAGCATGTGGTTTAATTCGAAGCAACGCGCAGAACCTTACCATCCTTTGACATGGCGTGTTACCCAGAGAGATTTGGGGTCCACTTCGGTGGCGCGCACACAGGTGCTGCATGGCTGTCGTCAGCTCGTGTCGTGAGATGTTGGGTTAAGTCCCGCAACGAGCGCAACCCACGTCCTTAGTTGCCATCATTCAGTTGGGCACTCTAGGGAGACTGCCGGTGATAAGCCGCGAGGAAGGTGTGGATGACGTCAAGTCCTCATGGCCCTTACGGGATGGGCTACACACGTGCTACAATGGCGGTGACAGTGGGACGCGAAGGGGCGACCTGGAGCAAATCCCCAAAAGCCGTCTCAGTTCGGATTGCACTCTGCAACTCGGGTGCATGAAGGCGGAATCGCTAGTAATCGTGGATCAGCATGCCACGGTGAATACGTTCCCGGGCCTTGTACACACCGCCCGTCACACCATGGGAGTTGGTCTTACCCGACGGCGCTGCGCCAACCGCAAGGGGGCAGGCGACCACGGTAGGGTCAGCGACTGGGGTGAAGTCGTAACAAGGTAGCCGTAGGGGAACCTGCGGCTGGATCACCTCCTTTCTAAGGATTCTTTTTTGGATCTGCGGTCCGGTTCTGCCGGATCGCTGTGAGCCCAGGCATCACGCTCCGGCTCATCCATCGAAGGTCATTGGATACAAGGGTTCAGTCAGAACCCATTTTGCGGGACGGACGCCGTCCTCGTTTCTCTTCCTCACCAGATAGCGCGATCGGCGCACCGTCTTCGGCCTCGGGCCGATCCGGCGTGTCTCGATCGCTCTGGGCCTGTAGCTCAGGTGGTTAGAGCGCACCCCTGATAAGGGTGAGGTCGGACGTTCGAGTCGTCCCAGGCCCACCACGACACGGGACGCTCCGCCCGCCGGCGCTGACCCCTTGGGGCCATAGCTCAGTTGGGAGAGCGCGTGCTTTGCAAGCATGAGGTCGTCGGTTCGATCCCGTCTGGCTCCACCATTGTTTGGGACCTGGCGCCGCAGCAGCGGCGACGGTCCGAACGCAATGCCGGGCCTGGCTATCTGGAACACAGTTTGCCGCGGCAGACGATTGACGAGGACCTTAGGGTTCGGTCGATCGCGCCGATTGGCGAAGACATCAGTGACATCGTGAAGAGGGAATGTGGCCGTTGGGGGCGCGAAAGCGTCTACCCTGGCGGTCATGTTCGGCAAGCATACGGTGATTGGATCGGAAACGATCCGATCACTGGTCTTTTTGTGACCGTGTCGCGCTGATCGGCCAGCCTTACGGCTGTCGGATCAGCGACGGACATCGATCACGAGAGCGATCAAGTGCCTTAAGAGCATTCGGTGGATGCCTTGGCGCTGAGAGGCGATGAAGGACGTGGTACGCTGCGATAAGCCTTGGGGAGCTGCGAACGAGCTTTGATCCAGGGATTTCCGAATGGGGGAACCCACCTTCGATTTTTTGTCATGTGGCCCTGGAGTTTTGGCTTCCGGTCCGCATGATGAAAGGTCAATGAAGGTATCAGACCTTGAATAAAATAGGGGTTTGAAGCGAACCCGGGGAACTGAAACATCTCAGTACCCGGAGGAAAGGACATCAACGAGACTCCGTCAGTAGTGGCGAGCGAACGCGGATCAGGCCAGTGCCTGTGGTGAGTTTACCGGAACGGTCTGGAAAGGCCGGCGTGATGGGTGACAGCCCCGTACGGGACGGACGAACCACAGGACTCGAGTAGGGCGGGACACGTGAAATCCTGTCTGAACATGGGGGGACCACCCTCCAAGCCTAAGTACTCCTCAGCGACCGATAGCGAACCAGTACCGTGAGGGAAAGGTGAAAAGCACCCCGACGAGGGGAGTGAAACAGCACCTGAAACCGGATGCTTACAAACAGTGGGAGCTCAAGGTTTGTCCTGAGTGA